>DAIQBJ010000023.1:0-18509 GCA_036781225.1 Gemmatimonadales bacterium
CTATCGAAGCGTGTCGACTTGAAGCTCGTGAGCCGGCTGGAGTTCGGCTCGGGGGTGGTGGCGATGCGGTATGAGCCGAGAAGGGAGCTATGAAGCCGCTCGTCTGGACAGTCCTGCTGATCGCCGCAACGGCATGTAACGGCGGCAGATCAACGAGCAGCCGCGGATGCGCATTCCCCGAGCTGCCCGCAGCCGACTGCAGCCCTTGGCTGCCGCCCGCGGCCGCGGGATACACCTGGCATCTCACATTCTCGGAAGAATTCTCGAACGCGAGCTACGATCCCGCGAAGCTGACGCCCTGCTTCGATTGGAACTACGGCGGTTGCACCGGATCGTTCAATCAGGGCCGCGAGTACTACGCCGCCTCACAGATCCAGGTCACGAGCGGTGTCGCGCAACTCGTCGCCGAGCCCACGAGCCCCGCGATCGCGTCCAACGCCTGCCGGAACGGCTCGTGCACCTATCTGTCGGGCCTCTTGTCCACCGCGCGCCCGCGCGCGGACAACGGCTCCGCATACCTCTACAAGTTCACCTACGGCTACGTCGAGGCGCGGCTGAAACTCATCGGGACGCAGGGGTTCTTCACCGCGTTCTGGATGCTCCCCACCGACACGACCTACACCTACCGCACCGAGATCGACATCCTCGAGCACCTCGGCCACGACTCCGAGACGATGTTCATGACGTACCACTACAACAACCGCACGACCTCGTTCGCCGTGAACAGCGGCGTGCGCAACAACGGCGCGTGCCCCGTGAAAGACTACACCAGCGACTTCCACCGCTTCGGCATCGACTGGCAGTCAGATCACGTCGCGTGGTACATCGACGGCATCAAGTGCGCACAGTTCGACGGCACCGCCGGGACGATCGAGAATGGCCCGATGCAGATCATTCTCGACGTCATGGTCGACAACGCCTGGCAGCGGTCCTGGAATGTGGGATTGCTCGACTCGACACTGGTCCGCGACCTGGGGGTCGACTACATCCGCGTGTTTCAACAGCGGTAAACGGCCTTTGCGCGTCGCAGCGTGGCACGGGTGTCCGGTTAGAAGCTCTGGCGCTCGTTGCCGACGGAGTGGATACTGAAACGATATGAAGCACCGGGCGACCAAGATCCTGCTCATCGACGACGACAAGACGGTCGTGACCGTGGTGACCGCCGTATTGCGCGCCGCCAATTACCAGGTGGTCAGCGCGCTCGATCCAGTGCAGGGGTTCATGGCGTTCCGGCGGGAGAAGCCTCAGCTCGTGGTGCTCGACCTCATGATGCCGGCGGGCGGCGGGATGCAGCTCCTCCAGAAGTTGACCTCCATGGGCACAGTCCCGGTCATCGTGATCACGGCCTCGCAGCAACGAAACGCCGAGGCGGAGGCAAGGGCGGCGGGCGCGGCGGGGTTCCTCCCGAAGCCGGTGAATCCCGAGGCGCTCAAGGAGCTCATCGAGGAGCTCCAGGCAAGCGAGTAGCTCCGCTAATCGCCGAAATTCGCCAGCCGGACGTCCACCACGTCCGGGAGCGCCTGGAGCTTGTCCAGCACGCCGTTGGTGAGTGCCTGATCGACATTAATGGCCGCGAGCGCGTCGCTCGGTCCCTTCCCTGCGCCACCCTGGGAGCGGCGCGCCTGGTGATAGCTCGCGATGTTGATGCCGGCGCTGCCCAGCGCCGAGCCGACGTTCCCGATCACTCCGGGCACATCGCGGTTGCGAATCACCAGCATCCAGCCATCGGGTGTGATGTCGACGTGGTAATCATCGATGCGAATGACGCGGCCGTGATTGTCTCCGATCAGGGCGCCCGTGACACGCACGCGGCCGCGCGCCGTGTCCACTTTCACACCGATCGACGTCTCGAATCCGCTCTCCGGCGCCCCGGTTTTGGTGCCGAGCTGAATCCCCTTTTCCTCGGCGAGGACCTGCGCGTTGACCAAACTGACGGGACCAGCGTTCATGGCCGCGAGGAGCCCCTCCAGCGCGGACACCAACACCGGCCGCTGCGCGCCCTCTTCCTTGCCGCCATAGGCGATTTCGACCGCTTTCACCGGCCCATCGGCGAGCGCCAGCGCGAGCCGGCCGAGCCGGCGCGCCAGATCGAGCAGCGGTGCCAGCCGGCGCAGCAAGTCGCCGCCCATGCCCGGCACGTTGATCGCTAACGAGAGATCCCCGGCCACCAGCGCTTCCCGCACCCCGCTGCAGATCTCCGTCGCGACCCGCTCCTGAGCCTCGGCGGTCGAAGCCGCGAGGTGCGGCGTGAGGATCACGCGATCCAGCGACCGCAGCGGCGACTCCGCAGGCAGCGGCTCGACCGCGAACACGTCGATGGCCGCGCCGCCGATCCGCCGCTCCTTGATGGCATCGGCGAGCGCCGCTTCGTCCACCAGCTCGCCGCGCGCCGTGTTGATCAGCACCGCGGTCGGCTTCATGAGCTTCAGGCGATTGGCGTCGATCAGATGATGCGTCTGGTCGGTCAGCGCGACGTGCAAGGTGACCACGTCGGCGGCGCGCAGCAGTTGATCGAGCGGCAGCAGGCGGACGTGGAGCTCGCCGGCCCGCTCCGGCAGAAGATACGGATCGTGACCCACGACCTGCATGCCGAACGCGCGCGCCAGCTGCGCGACGTGACCGCCGATGCGGCCGAGCCCGACCACGCCCATCGTTTTGCCGCGCAGCTCCGTGCCTTCGAAGCGCTTGCGGTCCCATTCGCCGCGCTTCATCGCCGCGGCGGCATCGGGAATCTTTCTCACCAGCGCAAGCAGCAGGCCCAACGCATGCTCACCCGCGCTGACGGTGTTGGCACCCGGCGTGTTCATCACGGCGATGCCGCGACGCGTGGCCGCCGGTACGTCGATCGTATCGACACCGGTGCCGGCCCGCGCCACCACGCGCAGGTGCGGCGCGCGCGCCATCAGGCTGGCCGTCACGCGCGTTTCACTGCGGACGATCAGCGCGTGCGCGCCGGCGATGGCCTTGTCGAGCTCCTCGGCCTTGCCGGCGACGTCAACGAGTTCGATTTCGGCTGTTTGGGAGAGCAGGTCGAGACCGCTTTTCGCCACCCGGTCGGCCACGACGACGCGCCACGTCATTCCAGCGCCCGGCCGATCAGCGGGAGCAGCTCGTCCAGCGCCGCGACGGTGTGATCGCCCATGTGTCCGATGCGAATGGTCGAATCTTTGAGGGCGCCGTAGCCGGCGCCGATCGTCCACCCCTGCTGCTTCAGCGCGCTCACGACGTCTTTGGAGTGCTTGCCTTCAGGCAGCCGCAGGCACGACACGGTCCAGCTATGCCGCCCTTCGCGCGGCAGGAACTGCACGCCATGCTCGCTCGCCCACGTTTCGACACGCCGGCGCATGGCATCGTGCCGTTTCCAGCGTGCCTCGATGCCGCCCGCGCGCTCGATCCGCCCCAGCTGCACGTCGAGCGCGTACAGCAGTGAGATGGCCGGCGTGTTGGTCGGCTGGAACTTGGTGGTCGCCGTGAGAAAACCGATCACGTCGAAGTACGCGCCGCGCTCCTCGAGCGTCTTCGCGCGTTGGATCAACCGCTCGGATGCAACGCCCAGCGCGAGACCGGGCGGCAGCGCCAGTGCTTTCTGAGAGCCCGTGAAGACGAAGTCGAGCTTCCACGCATCGGTTTCTACCGGCGAGCCGGCCATGGACGTCACGGCGTCCACCAGCAACAGCACGTCGTCGAACTCCTGGACGACCTCGGCGTAGCCGACGACGTCCTGCAGTACGCCGGTGGACGTCTCCGAGTGCACGCAGGTGACTGCATCGACGGGTGTGCGCTTCAACGCATCCCGCAGCATGTCGGGCTCGACCGCCGAGCCGAGCGGCACATCGAGGCGAATGCACTCCTTGCCGCACGCGCCGACGATGCCGGCGAACCGCTCGCTGAACGCGCCGTTGACGAGCGACAGTGCGCGGCGCCGGACGCCGTTGCGGACCGCCATCTCCATGAAGCCCGTCGCGGACGTGGTTCCCACGAAGACGGGACGAGCGGTCCGCGCCAGAGCGCTGAGTCTGGGCGCCATGCCCTGAAGCAGCTTCTCCATCGCCGACGACCGATGGCCGATCATCGGATGAATCATGGCTTCGAGCACGTCGGGATGAACGTCGGTCGGCCCCGGCAAGAAGAACTTGCCGAACGCCGGCTGTTCGATTTGCGGCGGAACCGATGCGGTCGATGTCATGCGCCGGCCCGCGCGAGTTCCTCGACCAACCCGCCCATGACGACTTCACTGGTTTTCACGAGTCGTACCCCCTCTTCGCCCCACTCCTTCAGCAAGTGCTCGGCCGCGTCGCGATCGATCGGCTTCATCGCGTCCACGACGGCGAAGAGCCGGACGTGGGGACGGTGCTCGAGGAGCCCCTCGATGGCGTATTTGTCGCACACGTCCAGGGCGACGCCGTAGAGCACGATGTCGTGTGGATTCAGAGCATCGAAGACGGGAAGGACATTGGGATTGGAAAAGACGTCGAAGCGGTGCTTCAGGAAGAGGATGTCGCCGGGGTGACTCTTCACCCGGTTCGCGAGGGTCTTCGGATCCTGCGGATCGGGCTCGATCACCAGGGCGTCGCGCAGCGTCGTCTCCGCGATCTTCTTCTGCCCCGGCGTGCCCCGCAGGCAGTGCGGCGGAAACGTCTCTTTCCAGTCCGGCGTGTCGGAGATCTCGCTGTGGTCGACCACGTGATCGTCCGCGCTCGCCACGATGCGAATCCCGTGGCCGTGTGCGTAGTCCGTCAGCTTGCGAAGATTGGGAATGAGCTGCTCGGCGTCCGGCACGTAGAGCTTGCCGTCCGCCTTCATGAAGTCGTATTGGGTGTCGACGTCCCAGAAGATGACTTGGGCCTTGTCAGAAACCATCAAACCACTCCTCACAAAAAGAGGTCCGCAACGGGGGGAATCTCTCCGGGGGGTGCGGAGGGTGTCAACTACGGAGACTACAACGTCAGCGCGACCGCGACCTCATCGCAAGCGTGTTGGCGCGGGCAGCGCGCGCAATCGGCCCAGACTTTCAGCGGGAATTGCTCTTTCTCGACCACTCGGAATCCCAGCCGCAGGAAGAACAGCGGCTTGCGCGTCAGCCCGAAGACTTCGTGAAGTCCCAACGCGCGGGCATCGACGAGCAACGCTTCGACCAACGCCTTCCCGACACCGCGGCCCTGCTGATCGTCACGGACGGCCAGCCCTGCGATCTCGGCAAGCGTCGTGCTGTACACCTTGAGGCTGCCCGTTCCGACGATGGCGTTGTGGGGGGGGGGCGTCACCGCGACCACGTATTCCTTGATGTGGCGGCACAGGTCGTAGTTGGACCGAGGCAGCAGGTCTCCGGTCGCGACGAACGGCGTCATCAACTGCTCCATGGCGGCGACATCGGCGAGTGTCGCCGGACGCAGCGTGGACTCGGGAAGCGGCGCGGGCCGGGGCTTGATCGAGAGGCTGGTCACGCGAGCACCTCGGCGAGGATCGCGACGCCGCGTTCGAGCTCATCGCGGCGCACCGTCAACGGCGGGACAATGCGAATCACCGTCGCTCCGGCCGTCAGCACGAGCAGATGACGGTCGCGCGCCGCCGCGACCACCGGAGCGGCGGCATCGTTGAGCTCGAGCCCCCACATCAACCCGCGGCCGCGAGCCTCGCGCACGCGCGGGCGGTGCGACGCCAGCGCGGCGAGTGCCGCGCCGAGCCACTCGCCCTTGGCCCGCACATCGGCGAGAAAGTCGGGGTCGGCGATCGCGCGGACGACATCGAGCGCGACCGTCGCGACGAATGGCCCGCCGCCGAAGGTCGTCGCGTGATCACCGGGCCCGAGCGCGGCCGCAATGCGGTCGTTCAGGAGGATGGCGCCCATGGGGAGGCCGCCGCCCAAGGGCTTCGCCAACGTGTACATGTCCGGGACCACGCCCGATTGCTCGGCGGCGAAGAACGTGCCGGTGCGCCCCAGACCGCATTGCACTTCGTCGAAGATCAAGGCGACGTTGCGGCTGTCACACAGCTCGCGCAGGAACGCCAGAAACGCGGCAGGGACCGGCCGGACACCGCCCTCCCCCTGCACCGGCTCGATGATCACCGCGGCGGTACGCTCGGCCGTAATGGCGCGCTCCGCCGCGTCCTCATCATCGATCGGGATGATCTGGACACCCGCCAGCAACGGCTCGAATGGGCGGCGATAGTCGGGCCGATCGGTCGCGGCGAGCGACGCGAACAGCCGGCCGTGGAACGATCCGCTGAACGCGACGATGTCCGTTTTGCCCGACCATTTGCGCGCGAACTTGAAGGCTCCTTCGTTCGCTTCCGCGCCCGAGTTACAGAAAAACACCTGACCCGCAAAGTGCTTGGTCAGCTCGGCGGCCAGCTGCTCGCCGGGCTCGGTGCGGTACAGGTTCGAGACGTGCACGAGCCCGGTATCGAGCGCGCGCATCACCGCGTCGCGGAAGATCGGATTGTTGTAGCCGAGCGCGTTGACGGCGATGCCGGCGACGAAGTCGAGATAGCGTGTTCCGTCCTCGGCGATGAGCTCCGACCCTTCGCCCGCCACGAAGAGCGGGCCAACGCGCGCGTAGACGCCGAGCAATGCGCCGGCGTCGGTGGCGACGGACGGCGTAGTCACGCGGGTTGTACGACCGGGGGGGGTGGCGCGGTGAGGAGGCGGGTGCCGGCGGTGGCGTGCTCGAACATGTCGAGATCGCCAATCCGAACGGCCCGAACACCCGCCTGAAGCGCATGGCCCGCGGCGCGCAACTTGGCGGCCATGCCGCCGCTGGCGACGCCGGCTTCGATCATCGGCTCGATTTCCGCGGCCGCGAGCGTCGGCTGTGCCACACCATCCATCGCGACGCCCGGGACATCGGAGACGAACAGCAATTCCTGCGCGCCGATCGCAGCGGCAATCGCCGCAGCCGCCTGGTCGGCATTGACGTTCAACGGCCGGATCGGGACGGTCACCGACGGGGCGACCGGCGCGATCACCGGCGTCAGACCGGCGAGCAAGAGACTCTGGAGCAGCGAGCCCCGAACCGCGACGATCTCGCCGACCTCACCCAGCTCGCCGCCCGCGAGTGGTTCGGCGGTGAGGAGGCCGCCATCGACGCCGGAGAGACCGATCGCGTCGAGACCCGCCGCGCGCAGCGCGCTAACCAGCAGGCGATTGATGGGACCGCCCAGCACCATTTCGACGAGCTCGGCTATTTCCGGGGTAGTGACGCGCATGCCGTCGCGCTTTTCGACGGGCAATCCGAGGCGCCGCGACCACGTGCTGACGGCATGACCGCCGCCGTGCACCACGACGACCGGACCCGCGCGCCGGAGTGCCTGCGCGCATTCCGCGACCCAGACCGGACGATCGAGCTCGTTGCCGCCGATTTTGACGACGCGCACCGTCAGCATGCGAGTCCCGCCGTTTCCGGGAGCCCCAGCATCACGTTCATGTTCTGAATGGCCTGCCCCGCCGCTCCCTTCACCAGGTTGTCGATCGCGGCAATCACCGTGAGCCGCGGCCGCCTGACATCGATCACCTCGCTCACCCCGATGGCGACGCGATTGCGGTAGACGACATCTTTGAGCGAGGGCAGCGTCCCGCGCATGATCTGAATGCAGGGCTCTCCATCATATGTCGCGCTGTAGAGCCCTTCCGCGGTCGCCTGATCGAGGACGCGGGTCAGCGGCACGTGGATCGTCTCGAGAATCCCGCGCTTCACGGGCAAGAGATGCGGCGTGAAGACGACGTCACCCGTAAACCCGCCCTCACGCGAGAGCGATTGCTTCAGCTCGGCGAGATGGCGGTGCGTGTTGCCGATCGAGTAGGCGCGGTAATCTTCCGTCACTTCGCCGAACAGCAGCTCGCGTTTGGGATTGCGCCCCGCCCCGGTCACGCCCGAGGCGGCGTCGATGATGATCTCGCGCGACACATCGATCAGCCCAAGCTGCGCGAGGGGAATCAGCGCCAGCAGCGCGGCGGTCGGATAACACCCGGGGTTGGCGACCAGATCGGCATCGGCGAGGCGGGGCCGCGTGAATTCCGTCAGGCCGTAGACGGCCTCCGGCGACAGCCGGAAATCGGCCGAGAGATCGACGGCGCGCTTGCCGCCGGCGCGGGCTTCGTGCACGTAGCGGCCGGAGACGCCGTGCGGCAGCGCCGACAGCACGATCTCCGCCTCCTGCCAGGGGGCGTCGTCGGCCTTGATCAGCTCGTGACCTTCGACCCACTCGCCTGCCGCGGATTCGGCAGTGGCAAAGGCAACGCTGGCGCCGGGGTGTCCACGCAACAGGCGCAGGAGCTCCTGACCCACATAGCCGGAGGCCCCCAGCACGCCGACGGGGACGGATGCATGATTATTCATTTGGGCGGAAAATTATGCAGTGTGCCGGAGCGCCGCAAGGAGGGGCGCAGCATGCGGCGCTACGTCACCCGTTCCAATCTTGAATTAGGTCGGTAGCCGCGCCCCACTTTCGCGCAGGGCTTCCCTTCGAGCATCACGACATCGGCGGTGAAGTCAAAGCGGCCCTGGAACAGGCTCGATCCGACGCCGTAGGCGTCCACGGGCACCTGCTGCTGCTCGAAGTCACGGATCTTCTCGATGTTGAACCCGCCCGACACCACGATCTTGACGTGGCGGTAGCCCTCCGCATCGAGCGCACGGCGGACGTTGCGGACCAGCTCCGGATTGACGCCGGTCGGCTTGAAGGTGCCCATCTGCGGAATGACGGACTTGTCCACCAGTGTCTCGGACGTGTCGAGCCGCACGCCATAGAGGCGCTCACCGAGCACCCGCGCCACCGCCAGCGACGTACCGACGCAATCGTTGTCGAAATCGACGAGCGTAATCAGGCGGATCGCCGGATCGGACAGCTCGGCGAACTTCCGGGACGCGAGCACGGTGTCTCCGCCATACGCCGCGATCAACGCGTGGGGAACCGTGCCGACGCCTTCCGAGCCCCACCACGAGGCCTGCGCGTCGGTCGACACACCGATGGCGCCGGCGATGTGGGCCGCATACCCGTCGCCGGTCTGGACGAGCCAGTGATCGTGGCGCGCCGGGAAGAACATGACTTCCTTCGGTTTCGCGGCCTCGACGACGAGCCGGGTGTTGGTGCCGACCCGCGTGCGGCGCGCGAGCACGCCGAGGTACAGCGTCTCGAGCACGGCGAACGCGTCGTACGGGCCTTCGATGAGCAGCACCGTCTCCCACGGCTTGATCTCGTCGCCGTCGTACAACGCGTGAACGACCAGCTCGTCCCAATTCTCGGCGCACAACTTGAGGATCGCGATCGCTTCATCGATGCCGCCGAGGTGGGCGTGCGACTTGCCGAAGACCTGCATCGTGACGCGCGGCCGATGCTTGTCGCGGCGCAGCAGTTCGCGCGCGCGCACGAAGTATTTGTCCGAGTAATAGCCCTCCCGCATCTTCTCGACCGGGAGGTGAAAAATCGCCGGATCGAGACGCTTCTTGCGTGACGCGGGAGGAACCATTACCGCGGCCCCGGCCAGGCAAATGTCGCAGCGAGCGTATCGCCCGTCGGCAGTGGGAGTTGGCGGGCGACGTTGTTGAGCCGGCCGCACAGGTGGCCGAGTGGCTGCGAGGCGTTCGGAGGCGGTGGCGCGACGCGCAGGCAGACGACGTCGACGTCGAGCGCGAGCGCGCGCTCCCGGTCGGTGCGCGGTGGGTCAGGTCGGGCGAGACCCACGACCAGCGTCGTAGCGCGGCCGCCCAGCACGAGCTGCACGATGCGCGGCGACTCGTCGGGGATCAAATCGACGCCGCGGGGGGCACTCACCGTATCCCCGCGCACGAGGTTGAGCACGACGCGCGCCCGCCGCGGCCGCACGACGGCTTCCAACCGGAGGTTGCGAGTCGTATCGACCAGATCGAATTCCTCCGCAGGCCGCGCCTCACCCCCCGCGAATGCGCGCTCCAGGATCAGCTCCACCCAGGTGGAGCTGACATCCTTGCCGTTGCGGCGGTGGCCGAACGGATAGATCCGCGCCGTGTCGCTCCACGCCAGGCGTACGACGCGACGATAGCTGTCCTCCTCCCACAGCGGCAACCCGCGGCGCGAGCGGCCCACACGGCGCCGCGTGAAAAACTCGGCGCCGAGATTGACAGTGTCCCCGATCGGCGTGACCTGAAAGAGCGCCTCCACCTCGGCGCTGTCGCTGCGCAGCGTGAGGCGCATGTCGGTATCGACGGGGCCGCTGACCGCGCCGCTCGCGACGACGCGCGGCGCGACGCTGGCCGGTTCGATGATCCGAACGCGGTACGTGAGCCGGGTACCTGGGCCCTGAAATGCCGCCAGCGTGAGGAGGATGCTAGTGAACGACGATGGTGCCACGCGTTTCCTCGAGGGATCCGCCCCCCCCCCACCCCCCGGGTCCACCCCACCGCTGCTGCGCGACCCACCCCGCGAGCAGGCCGGCGCCGAGCGCGACCACCATCCAGAGGAAGAGCGTGCCGGCCCGGATGGCCGGGCGCGGCACGACGAAGGCGTGCGGATTCCCGGCCGCCCGCGCCAACGCGACGCGCACCTCGAGCTGGCTGGCACGCGCGCCCGCGCAATGCCCGCACGTCGCGAGGTGCTTCGCCAGCGCCGCTCGCTCGACCAGCGATAGCTCTCCGTCCAGCTCGGCGTCGATTTGCGCAAGCCACTGCTCGTGCGTGCCGCCCACACTACCGTCGCGCGGCTCGGTCATCAGGACTCCTCCCGCACGCGGTAGTGCAGCGCGCGCCGTTGCATCCAGCGCACCGCGAACGCATCCGCGAGCGAGCGCCAGACACGATTCCACATGCCGTACTTCGTTTGACCGTGGCGCCGCGGCCGGTGGCCGACGGGAACCTCGGTGACCATCCCACCCTGCATCTTGATGAGCGTGGGCAGAAACCGATGCATCCCCGTGAACAGCGGCAGCTCACGGACGGCTTCGGTACGAAACGCCTTGAGCGAGCAGCCGGTATCGCGAATCACTTCGCCGTTGAGGCGATTGCGCACGCCGTTCGCGATGCGGCTCTGCAGCCGTTTCCAGGGCGTATCGCGTCGCGTGGCCCTGAAGCCCGCCACCGCGGTGGCGCCGCTCTGCTCCAGCGTAGCGACGAGTCGCGGGATGTCGGTGGGATCGTTCTGCAAATCGGCGTCGAGCGTGATCACGATCGGGGCGCGGGCGGCCTGAAAGCCCGCCGCGAAGGCGGCGGTTTGACCGGAGTTGCGCTCCAACGCCAGGATACGGAGCTGCGGATGCCGGGCGCGCAGCGCCTTGAGTTCTTGCAGCGTGCCATCGGTCGAGCCGTCATCGACGACGATCACCTCATAGGTCCGGCCCGCGAGAGCGGACGTGATCTCGTCCAGCAGCGGAGCGAGGTTCTCCCGTTCGTTATACGCGGGGATGACGAGCGAAAGCTCCACGGGGTCTCAACGTAGCAAGTTGACAGCCGATAGACGAGTGGCTAAAACCCGTCCATGTCCGACTCTCTCTCGCGCCGGGACTTTTTGCGCTCAAGCGCCGCCGGCATGGCCAGCAGTGTTGTGATGGGCATCCCCCACCCCATGCGGCCGCCGCGGCCGCTCCCTCCCGAGTCACGCTGGGCCGCGAAGCCCGTCGTCATCGCGAGCGCCAACGGGCTGCGCGGCGTGCAGAAGGCGTTCGACCTGCTGCTGCAGGGCGCCGACACGCTCGACGCCGCCATCGAAGGCGTAAAAATCCAGGAGCTCGATCCGAACGACGACTCGGTCGGTTATGGCGGCCTGCCGAATCGAGACGGCGTCGTGCAGCTCGACGCGTCGTGCATGCACGGGCCCACCAAGCGCGCCGGCGCGGTCGGCTGTCTCGAAAACATCAAGACGCCGTCGGAAGTCGCGAAGCTGGTCCTGAAGTACACCAATCACATCTTTCTGGTCGGCGAGGGCGCCAAAAAGTTCGCGCTCTCCTACGGCTTCAAGGAAGAAGATCTGCTGACCGAGCACTCGCGCCAGGAATGGTTGAAGTGGCGCGCCAATCTCAATCCCAATGACGACTATCTCGACGTGCCCGAGAAGGAAACGATGGTGGTGCGCCCGACGGGCACGATCAATTGCGATGCCGTCACGCCGGCCGGCGATATCTCATCGGTCACGACGACCAGCGGGCTCGCCTGGAAAATCCCGGGGCGGGTGGGGGATTCCGCGATCGTCGGCGCGGGGCAGTACTGCGATAACGACGTCGGTGCTGCCGGGTCGACGGGCCGGGGCGAATCCAACATCAAGGTGTGTGGTGGCTTTCTCACGGTTGAAGCGCTGCGCCGGGGCGTCGCGCCCACCGATGCCTGCCTCGCAACGTTGAAGCGTGTCGTCAGTTCGACGGAGGCAAGGCTACTCGACGCTCGCGGCCGCCCCAAGTTCAATCTCACCTACTATGCGGTGAACAAGCGCGGCGAGTTCGGCGCCGCCTCGCTCTACCCGGGCCAGTACGCCGTCCATGACGGCGCCGAGGCCAAGCTCCGCGACACGGCCCACCTCTTCGAACAGACTTGAGAAGCCTTTTCCTGTGCGCGGTATTGCTCGCGCCTCGCCTCGCAGCGGCGCAGGTGGCGGAGAATCCGCGCAACAACTGGACTGACCATCTGTATCCGTCCGTGTGGTACAGCTCGATCGACGGATTCTGGTTCGCGGGCCACTACGACTGGTCGAGCGCCATCGGCTTTGCCGAACGCCCCGAACCGAGCTACGCGCGGATCGCGCTCGACGCCGGCGCCAGCACCGAGGGCAGCTACTCTGTGATCCTCGATGCTCAGGCGCCGGCCTACTGGGACGGCTGGCGATTCGGCTTGTCGCTCTTTGGAATCCGCGCCAATCGTCTCGGCTACTACGGGCAGGGCAACACCACGAGCTTCGATACCGACAGCACCGTAGGGCGGTCGTACTTCTACCAGGTGAGCCGGACCACCCGCGGTGTGCGGGCCACGATCCAGCGGCGCATCACAGGCCCATTACGCGTGCTCGTCGGTGGGTCGTTGGACCACACCGAGTTCCGGGAGCTGCCGGGCGGCAGCGTGTTTCAGCGCGACGTGGCAAACGGGACGATCACGCCGGACGAGGTTCCCTTCAACGACGCGGTGTTCCGTGCCGGCGTGGTACTCGACTGGCGCGATCTCGAGCTGGACCCGCATCGGGGCATATTCGCCGAGGCGCTGTACGCGAGCGGAAACGGCTACACCCGCACGACCGCGTCGCTGCGGGGGTACGTGCATCCGCTCCGTCGGCTGGTTCTTGCGGGACGCGTCGCCACCGAGAAAATGTCCGGCTCACCGCCGATCTCGGCGCAGTTCACTGTGGAATCGAGCGAGCGGCCCTTCAACGCGATGGGTGGCTACCGCTCACTGCGCGGCTATCACGATGGTCGCTTCCTCGGGCCCGGCAAGCTCATGGGAGGCGTGGAAGCGCGGTACGGTGTACTCTGGTCGCCGCGGGTACTCGAGCTCAAGCTGCTCGCCTTCTACGATGCAGGTCGAGTGTTCGCGCCCGGCGAAGCTGTCAGGCTGACAACCGACGGGCTCCACTCCGCCTGGGGCGGCGGAGTCGGCCTTGCAATGCTGCGAAACACGGTGGTGACCTTCGTGGTGGGAAAGAGCACGGAAGGCACCGAGGTCCTGTTCGCCACCCAGTGGAGCTATTAAGGAATTACTTCACCTCAACCACCACCTGGCGGATCCTCGGTCACCGGGGTCTCGTTGTCCATTCCCACGTCGACGCCTTCGTCCGCGGAGTAGATGAACGGCATTGCGCGGGGAACGCGGACCTCCCCCACCGTGGCGCCGTCGACACTGGCGGAGACGGCCTGAGCGCCATCAAGGTGGATATCGCCCAGAAGACGAGCACCGGGCCGGGTTCGAGGTCGGGGCGGATCAAGTTCTCCCAGCAGAACGTCCGACTCGGAGTGGTCGTCATCCCCTAGCGACTTACGTCTCGCGAATCTCCACCCCGCGACGCTTCAATTCATCGACATAGGGCTGAAACGGTACAGCCTCATCCGGCGTGTGCACGCCACTCTCAGCCACTCGCCCGTCCACCTGCATCACACCGGTAATCGCCAATGAGAACCCGGTCGTGCGCATCATCGCGCTGATCCCGGTCGCCTCGTCGTAGTAATCGAGCAGCTGCCAGGCAACCCGCCGGCCGTCCCGCCCGGTGACTTCCACGCGGAGGGCGACCAGATCGCGGCCACTGGGCTTGGAAAGCTGCGGTGACACGGCAGCAATGAACGCGTCGCGCGGCACGATCTTCGTGCCCCGCACATTGACGGGGTCCATGGACAATAGGCCGAGCTCGCGAATGGGGCGCATGATCGCCACGTGGCCCGGATAGCGGAGCGTCTTGTACTCCATCGTCTGGATCTTGCCTTTGTACGCCCATGGCATCGTGGAGATGCCGCCGCCAGTGTGAAACGCCTCGAGCGTCCCCACCGGACTGGGGAACTGGACCGTTTCGAGCTCGGACAGCGCGTCGACGCGCTCGGGCCGTCCGCCGCGCAGCACCCACGACGGAGTCGTGTAGTAGTCGAGCGCACCCTCGAGGGAATAGACGATCTGATAGTTCAGCGGTGGCTCGGGCTTCTGCGGAAGCCCCCCGACGAAAATCTTGACCGACTGCGTCTCTCCCACGCGGCGAATGCCCTCGGCGGCGATGATGTTGACCATGCCAGGGGCGAGCCCGCAGTCGGGAATGACGGACACACCTTTCTTCCGTGCACGCGCGTCCAGTGTGCGCTGCTTCTGAACGATTTCCGTGTTGCCGCCGAGGTCGCAGTAGTGCAGGCCGGCGGACACAGCCGCTTTCGCGATGGGATAGTTGAAGTAATAAGGAAGCGCGTTCATGACGGCGTCATGGCGCTGCATGCGGCGGCGCAGATCGGCCGCGCGTCTGGCGTCGAGCCTGGCGACCACCAGGCGCCGGTCCTTCTTGCGCAGGAGGAATGGCGGTGCGCGGAGCGGATGCAGATCGGCCAGCGTCACGCGCTCGACCTCCGGCCGCTGTAGCAAATCATACGCGCAGGCAGACCCCTGCAGCCCTGCGCCCAGCACCAGCATGCGCATGTCGCCGACGCCTCCGAGTAGCGTTGGGGAGTTTAGTGGGGCGGGTAAGCTAGTTAGGAGCCATCCGTGGCCGCAACGGGACGCGTGGCAGTTGCGAGAGGCTAGATGAGGCCGGGAGCCCGGACGAGAGGCGGTTGGCCCGACATTTCAAGAATTCTTGAAATGTCGCGGGGAGGGAGTGCTCCTCGCCTAGGCTGTCATGCCCGTCGGAGCTCAAACAGCGCGATCTCGGGTGGCACAAAAACGCGTAGCGGTACCCCGACGACGCCAATCCCGCGACTCACGTAAAGCTGGCTTGCACCCCGCGTGAAATGGCCCATGACGTATTTGGTGATCAGTCGCCCGGGTGACCAGCCGATCACGGGCAGGTAGAACTGCCCGCCGTGAATGTGGCCGGCCAGCGTGAGCGGGATACCCCGCGGCGCGGCGCCATCGAATGCACCAGGACGATGCGCGAGCAGGATCCGAAATGTCTCGGATTGCGGTGGCGTGACCCGGAGGGCGGCCTCGAGGTCCTCCTCCTGCGGGTCGTCGGCGCGCCAGTTCAGCGGATCGTCGATGCCGATAAGCGCGAGCCCAGCGTCCCGATGCTCGATCAGATGCGAGCCGTTTTTCACGAACACCTGGCCCGCATCGCGCACGCCCTTGATCACCGCGTTCTCGCCGGTATACCGGTCGTGATTGCCCAACACGGTCACGACGCCCAGGGGCGCGTGCAGATCACGAAACGCCCGCACGTAGTCGGGAATGAACGACTGGGAGATATCGATCATGTCTCCTGTCTGCACGATCAAATCGGCCTGCAGTGCATTCGTGCGCGCTACGATCCCTGCCATCTTTTCGCCCGACATGTGAATCCCGGCATGCACGTCGGAGAGGTGTGCGATACGCAGGCCGTCGAGCCCTTTGGGCAGATTGTCGAACACCAGCCTGCGACGCGTGACGGTGGGCAATTGCTCGGCGCTCCAGATGCCGTAGGCGGACAGGCCGAGTCCCGCGGCGGCGTAGGTGTACGTCGCGCGCGCGAGGAACTGGCGCCGCGAAAGACGCGCGTCGTCCGTGGTGCGCGGGACGTGGGAGTGGCTCAACCGGTTACGCACCACGTACCACGCACCACGCACGCCTTTGAGGAGGATATAGACCGTCACCAGGGCGAGAAAAATCCAGCCGAGCAGTTGCCAGGCGATCCACGGTGCGATGTAGGGAACGCGGCTCATGCCCCACAGACTGCCGGAGAACATCCGCACTGCGACGATAGCCCACGGGATGTTGAACACGACGAAGACGACAGCGAGCCAGAGCCGCGCGCGCACCGGCAAGCGCTCGCGGAGATAGAGAAACAGCAGCAGTTGAGGCGATGCGAACAGCAGCAGATAGATTAGTGCCATGCCATCCCGTACGCCGTGGCTGTTATGCTGGCTCCCGGCGCTCTTCTGTGGTCCACTTGCCGCGCAACGTCTGAGTCCGGTCGATCGCCAGCTCGTGGCGGCCGGTATCTGGGCGGAAGCGCGTTACAACTACGCCTACTGGGACGCGGTGCGCGCGAACTGGGACTCCGCCTTCAGCGCGACGGTCACGTATGCTAACGGCCGCGCCACCGATCTCCAATTCTTTCGCCAGCTGCGGCGTTGGGGCGCGCTGCTCAACGACGGTCAGCTCGAGATCCTTCCTTCCCCGTCCCTCGCCGGGCGCATAGCCCGACCACCCATCGTGCTGCGCAGCATCGAGCGCCGGCCGTTCATCATCACCTACGCCACGAACGACGAGATGCGTGTCGCGCGTCCCGAGCGTCTGGCCGAGATCATCGCCGTGCAGGGCGTCCCGGCGGCGACCTGGATCCGCGACTCGGTGCTTCCCGAGGTCGCCGCCCGAACCGACGCGAACCGGTGGGAACGCGCGGTCGCTCGGATGCTCGAGGGAGAGCGCGGCACCGCGCTGCATCTACTACTCAAAGGGCCCGGCGGAGAGGAGCGCGGCGCGAGCGTCACGCGCAGCGTTGCCCTGACAGCGCGCTGGCCGATCGAGCTCCCGGCGCTCGAAGCGGACACGCTGCCGGACGGCGCGATCTGGATACGAATCAACTCGCTCGCCGACCCTGACGTGCTTGCGCACTTCGATCGTGCGCTCGGGGATGCCGCGCGCGAGGGACCGCGCCATCGCGGTCTCATCCTCGATCTGCGGGAGACCACCTGGACGGCGGGCGGCCGTGAGCAAGGCTACGCGATGCTCAGCCGTCTCATCGATCGTCCGGTCCTCACCTCCCGGTGGCGGACACCGCAATATCGGCCCGCCTACCGCGGCAGCGATACGCCGGATTCGACCGGCGCCTGGATGATCGCGCCGTCCGACACGATCTGGCCGCCCACGCGACGCGAGCGCATCGCCTATAGCGGACCGGTCGCCGTCCTAGCGTCGTCGCGAACGGCGGGGCCCGCGGAAGATTTGCTGGTCGCGTTTCGGAACAGCGGCCGCGGATCGATTATCGGCGAGACCTCGGCGGGGAGCACCGGACAAACGGCCGTTCTCAAGCTCGCCAGTGAGTGGCAGCTGCGCATCACCGTGACGCGCGATGCGTTCCCAGACGGCACGGAATTCATGCGCACCGGGATCGCTCCCGAAATCCCCGTCGAGGTCCGGGTAGAGGACGTGCTCGCCGGCCGAGACGCGGTGCTGGACCGTGCGCGCGAGTATCTCGCCGCCGCCGCCGCGCGGCGTTAGCTCTTCAGCTGCGCGCGGAAGAAGCGGATCGCCGCGTTCCAGGCGCTGTCGGCAACCTCGGGCTTTTCGCGCGTGCGCAGGAATCCGTGGCCGACGCCGGGATACACGGTGTATGGATAGTCCTTCCCCGCCGCTTTCATGGCCGCAGCGGCATCCGGCAGGCCCGCGTTGATGCGCGCGTCGTTCTCACCATACACGCCGAGACCCTTGGCCCGAATCTTCGACATATCGGCGGCGTTGGGACTCGGTCCATAGCACACCACGAACGCCTTGAGCTCCGGCGCATTGGTCGCGTAACGGAAGCTCTGCCCGCCGCCCCAACAGAAGCCGATGACGCCGATGTCACCCGTCCGCACGGGCTTCTGCTTGTTGAGATACGCGCGCGTCGCGTCGAGATCCATCGTCAGGGTGTCGGGGTTCAGCGTCGCGATCAGCTTGCGCGCGGAATCGGGCGTGGCCGGAGTACCCCCCCGGCGTGACAGCAGATCGGGCGCGACGGCGACGAACCCGTCCTTGGCGAGCTGCTCGGTCGTTTGCCGGATGAAGTCCGACAGGCCGAAGATCTCATGGATCACGATCACCGCCGGCGCCGGCTGTGGACGCTCCGGATAGGCGATGTAGGCGGTGAGGGTGTCTTTGCCGCTGAGGAACTTCACATACTCGGCATGAATGTCGGCCGGACGGCCCGACGGCCGGACGGCCAAGAGCGCGACGCTTCCCACCGCGAGTAGAGCAAAC
>DAIQBJ010000024.1:0-18058 GCA_036781225.1 Gemmatimonadales bacterium
ACAGCGGGCCGTATGTCCCCCCCCGTCCCCCCCGTTCCCCCCCCTGTCCGCCCCGTCTCCCCCGCCCGCATCGAGCAGCGGAGGTTCCTGGTCGACGCACTTCTCCCAGGCGTAGGGGCAACGTGGATGGAACCGGCACCCTGCCGGCCACGCCGTCGCGGCGGGGACCTGGCCAGGAATGGCGTGCAGGCGCGAACGCGGCGCGTCGACGCGCGGCACTGCCGCGAGCAAGCCTTCCGTGTACGGATGGGTCGGGCGCTCGAACAGCTCGGTTGTCCGCGCGGTCTCGACCACCCGCCCAGCGTACATCACCACCACCCGGTCGGTGTGGCCGGCGACGACACCCAGGTCGTGCGTGATGAGCAGCACCGCCATGCCGAGCTCGTGTTGCAGCCGGTCGAGCAGCTCGAGAATCTGCGCCTGAATCGTCACGTCGAGGGCCGTCGTGGGCTCGTCGGCGATGAGGACTTTGGGATGACAGACGAGCGCCATCGCGATCATCACACGCTGGCGCATGCCGCCGGACATCTGATGCGGATAGTCGTCGACCCGCTGCGCGGGATCGGGAATGCCGACGAGCGTGAGCATCTCGATCGCGCGGGCGCGCGCCGCCCGGCGCGACAGGCGCTGATGGATGATCGCCGCCTCCGCGATCTGATCCCCGACCGTGAAGACGGGGTTCAGGGAAGTCATCGGCTCCTGGAAAATCATGGCGATCTGATTGCCGCGGATGGCGCGCAGCTCGGGTGGAGCGAGCGCGAGCAGATTGCGGCCCTCGAATTCGATCAGCGAGCCCGGCAGGATGTGACCTGGCGGCTCGGGAACGAGCCGCAGAATCGACAGCGACGTCACGGTCTTGCCACAGCCCGACTCCCCGACGATCCCCAGCGTCTCGCCCGGATACAGATCGAAGGAGACCTCATCGACCGCGCGCGCCGTGCCGCGGCCGTGCTCGGTGACGAAATACGTCTTGAGATCGCGGACGCGCAGCAGCGCAGCGGCCGGTGTTGCGGTCACGCCGGATCCTTGCGTGGATCGAGCGCGTCCCGCAGTCCATCGGCGACGGCATTCAGCGACATGACGACGAGAGAAATAGCGAGACCCGCAAACAGAGTGGTCCACGGCGCGGTGTAAATGGTGAGCGCGCCGTCCGCGATCATGTTGCCCCAGCTCGGCCGCGGCGGCGCGACCCCGATGCCGAGGAAGGACAGTGACGCTTCGAGCAGGAGCACGTTGCCGACGCTCAGGGCTGCCGACACGATGATCGGCGCGGCCGCGTTCGGCAGAACGTGGCCAAAGATAACCCGGCGGGAGGGCACGCCCAGAGCGCGCGCGGCCACGACGAAATCGCGCTCGCGCAAGGCGAGCACCTCCGCGCGCACCAGGCGGCTGGTCCCGAACCAGGAGGTGAGACCGATGACCAGCGTCAGCCAGGCAAACGGCAAACGATCCCACAGCGCGACCGCCATCAGCACGATGAAAATGCGGGGGAGCGCGAGGCCGATATCGACGCCGCGCATCAGGATGGTATCGACCCAGCGCCGGTAGTAGCCGGCGACTGCCCCGACGCACGAGCCCAGCGCCACCGCGATGAGCGCCCCCAGCGCGCCGATGCCCAGCGAAACGCGCGCGCCGTAGGCGAAGCGACTCCAGACGTCTCGGCTGAAGACATCGGTGCCCATCAGAAATGTCAGTGAAGGTGGGTGATTCTTCAGCCCGACGGGATCGGGTTGCACGATCGGATCGAACGGAGCGACCAGCGGGGCGGCAAGCGCGATGATGACGAGGAAGGTCAGAATGCCGCAGCCCCACGCCGCGGTCGGGTGCCGGAAGAATCGCCGCCACCGCTCGTGCCGCAGTGCGCGATGCCGCAGCCAGCGCACCGTCTCCGCCGAGAGCGCGATGGCCACGACGAGGGCGAGCCAGGAACCGAAGGTCATGCCGTCACGATATCCACGACTGCACCTTCGTGGACGCGAATGCGCGGATCGGCAAAGCCGAGCAGGATGTCGGCGACGAGGCTGCCCGCCACGACGAACGTGCTGGCGATCAGTGCCGCAGCGGTGACGACGGCGTAGTCGCGTCTGAGAATGGCATCGACCGTGAGCCGTCCCATGCCGGGCCACGCAAAGATCGTCTCGACCAGGACCGCTCCGGTGAGCAGGAAAGGAAACGTCAGGCCGAACCGGGTAATGAAGGAAAGCAGGGCGTTGCGAAGCTGGTGGCGAAGCACCACACGGTGTTCGGGGAGGCCTTTCG
The DNA here is from genome assembly GCA_036781225.1 of Gemmatimonadales bacterium. Lineage (GTDB taxonomy): Bacteria > Gemmatimonadota > Gemmatimonadetes > Gemmatimonadales > GWC2-71-9 > 20CM-2-65-7. The sequence goes on from DAIQBJ010000024.1 coordinate 2,260, forward strand.
CGCGCGCGGTGCGCACGAAGTCCTGCTGCGCGACCTCGAGCATGGCGGCGCGCTGAAAGCGGGCCGTCCCCGCCGCGCCGACCAGTCCCAGCGTTGCGGCGGGCAGGACCAGGTGCCAGATCCGATCGGCCAAACAGGAAAACGAGTCGATCAGCGGGCAGAGAACCGGATCGCTCGCGCCCCCGACCGGGAAGAGCCGGAGTTTCTCCCCGAACAGCAGTAACAGGATGAGCCCGAGCCAGAAGGTGGGCAGGGAATAGACGAAAAGCGTCACATTGCCGAGCACGACATCAGGCAGGCGATTGAGACGCCAGGCCTGGTAAATCCCCAGCGCGAGTCCCAGCCCGAAATCGATGAGGAGCGCCGCAGCGGCGAGCTGCAGCGTGAACGGCATCGCGTCGGCCAGGGCATCCCGCACCGGCCGATGGAGGGCGAACGAATAGCCGAGGTTGCCGTGTGCGAGCTCGACGAGATAGCGCCAGTACTGCACGAGAATCGGCTGGTCGAGGCCGAACTGGCGGATGAGGGACCGGCAGACTTCGGGGTCAGGAACGGCCTCGCCGGTCCCCACGATGCACGGGTCCCCCGGGGCGAGGTGAATCAGAATGAAGACGAACGTGACGACGGCGAATATGATGGCGACGGACGCGGCGAGGCGCCGGAGCAGCCACGCCGTCATCTATCGCTCCACGCGGTCTCGATCGATCCGGCGGTCGGGCGGTATTCGCCAGGTGCGCAGCAGCGCGGCCCAGGAGTCAGGGCGGATCTGCGCGTTATCGACGCGGCCATGGATGCCGGCCACGTTGTCGAGGGAATACAGAAACAAGGCGGGTGCATCGGCGTTGATCGTCTCCATGGCGGCGCGCCACAGCTGCTTCGCCTGGTCGCGCGACGCGGCGGCGATCGCGCGATCGACCAGCCTGTCGAACTCCGGGCTGCTGTAGCGCGTGTAGTTCGAGCCGCCGATCCCTGCGCGCGTCCATGTCTGCGTGATCCCGGAGCTGGGCGAAGGATCGTTGGACCGGGACAGGATCGCGGAGTCGAACCGGCCGCTCGAGATCCGCTGTTGCAGCGCGCCGGGATCGAGCGCATCGATCTCGACGTGGACGCCGAGCACCCGGTATTGCTCCTGGAGCAGCTGCGCGTACTGGCGCCGCAGCACGCTCGTGGACGGCACCAGGATGCGGAACGCGAGCGGCTGCCCATCGCGGTCCCGGATCCCGTCGCCATCGTGATCGCGCCAGCCGCGTGCGTTCAGGATGCGCGCCGCCTGCGCCGTGTCGTACGGAAGCTGGCGGATTTCCGGATCCCAGATCCAGAGCAGGGACGACATCGGGCCCGGGGGCACCTTGCCGATGCCAGCGAGCGTGCTCTTGACCAGGCTCGCGCGGTCGACTGCCATCGTCAGGGCTCGGCGGACCTCGCGGTCGCCGAAAACCGGATTCGGCTTGGACGTATCTCCGTTGGCGCGCAGGTTGAAGGCGAGGCAGGTGTACGTATTGCCCGCATAGGGATACAGCTTCACCTGTGGTGCCGTGCGGACGCGCTCGATCATGCCGGGCGTCACGAGCTGCTCGCGCACATCCACCTGATCGGCCACCAGTTGCGTCACGGCGACGCCGAGATCCGGCGTAAAGCGCCAAATCAGCCGTCGGATGCCCGGCCGGCCGAGGAAGAACGTCGTATCGGATCGCAGCTCGATGGCCTGACCGGCTTGCCAGCTCACGAAGCGATACGGGCCGTCGCCAACCGGCTGGCGACCGAATGCCGCCGTCCTCCACTGGTCGCGCGGGACCGACCGCAGGAGGTGAGCGGGCAGGACGCGCATGTGATAGACGGCGTCATAGAACATCTCGGGATAGCGCTCCCGGAACCGAAACACGGCGGTGAGCGAATCCCGCGCGGTGACGCTGGCGACGCGCTTCAGCTGCGCGCGATACGGCGACGCGACGGTGGAGTCGCTGTAGGCGTCGAATGTGAACGCCACGTCCACGGCGGTGACCGGTTGGCCATCGTGCCAGCGCGCGCGCGGATCGATGTGAAAGACGAGCGTCAGCGGCCCGTCCCACTCCCACTTCTGGGCGAGCAGCGGCTGAAAGTCCTCGTCGCCGATGGTATTCATCGACATGCCGACGTCCGCCAGCTTCAGAAACAGCTGTTCCTCCACGTCGCGCGCCGTGATCTCTTCGGTCGACGCCGGTAACAGCGTTCCGGGCTCACCGATGGCGGCATCGACGAGCGTACCGCAGTCGGGAGCATTGCAGAGTTGGCGGCGTTCGCATCCACCGAGCGCGACAACCGCAAGAACGAGGGGGAGAAGCTCATAGCGCCTGGGCATGGCGCTTAACATTTCACGCCTGGGCTAGCGATGCAACAACCGAGACGGGCGGGACGAGCGAGACGGGGGTCAAGGACTTTCCCCAGGCTCCGATAAGTGCCGACGCAGCTTCATCGAAGCTCACCGTTCGCCCCAGCACGGTCGCGAGGGTCGTTTCTCCGTTTCGGGAAGCAGGTTGTGATCCGCCGAGCAAAATCGAACCATGTTGCAGAAAAGCGTCGCCGCGCCGGACTTGCGCCGAACCGACCAGCTTGTGGCCGTTGACGATGATTTCGCCGCCGACGGGCTCTGCAAAGCAGGAAACCTCACGGGTAGGCCGGCCGGGACGGGCGAGAGGGGCCGGCGCGAGGAGGGCGTCAACTCCAAGGGAGCGCAACGCCGCCGCAATCCAAGTGTGAATCTGGCAGTAGGCATTCCGCAGCGACCCAAATTGTGCGATCGGAGCGGCCACGGCGTAGGTGACCTCGTGCTCGTGCCAGACCGCCTGTCCCCCCGTCGGCCGCCGCACCCAGGGCGCATCGGGGATGACGTCGTCGAGCGGTTGGTTCCGGCCAATGGAGAGGGTTGGAGGATCCCAGCGGTACAGCCGCAGAAAAGCGCCACCGGACTTCACGACGTCGTCCAGCAGCGCTTCATCAACCGCCATGTTGTATGCACCTGATCGCCCGACGGGATCCACCAGCAGGGACCACTCGCTCGGCTTGCCCGTCCCGCCCGTCCTAGACCGTCGCGTACGCTTCCACCGGCGGACAGGTGCACACCAGGTTGCGATCGCCGAATGCCGCGTCGATACGTCCCACCGGCGGCCACACTTTGTGCTCGCGCGTTGCGGGCGTCGGGAAACCGGCGCGCTCGCGCGAGTACGGCCGATCCCAGGTTTCCGCCAGCAAATCGGCGAGTGGATGGGGCGCGTGCTTGAGCAGGTTGTTGTCGCGATCGGCCTCGCCGGTCTCGACCTCACGGATCTCCTCGCGGATCGCGATCAGCGCATCCACAAACCGATCCAGCTCGACCTTCGGCTCGCTCTCCGTGGGCTCGACCATCAACGTGCCCGCCACCGGGAACGAGACCGTCGGCGGATGGAATCCGTAGTCGATCAGCCGCTTGGCGATATCCTCGACATCGATGCCCGCCGAGCTCTTGAATGGACGCGTGTCGATGATGCACTCGTGGGCGACGAGGCCATGCTGGCCGGCGTACAGCAGCTCGTAATGCCCGCCTTCCTGCAGCCGGCGCGCGATATAGTTGGCGCTGAGGATCGCCACTTTCGTGGCGAGCGTCAGGCCATCCCGACCCATCATCGCGATGTAGGCCCACGAGATCGGCAGAATGGACGGACTGCCCCATGGTCCGGACGACACGGTGCCCGCGCTTTCGGCGAGCGGAATGCCGACGTCGACGATGGGGTGCGTGGGCAAATGCGGCACCAGATGCTCGGCGACCCCGATTGGCCCCATGCCGGGACCGCCGCCGCCGTGCGGAATGCAGAACGTCTTGTGCAGGTTGAGATGGCAGACGTCCGCGCCGATGTCGCCGGGGCGGCAGAGACCGACCTGCGCGTTCATGTTCGCGCCGTCCATGTACACCTGCCCGCCGTTGTCGTGGACGATGCGACAGATCTGTTTGATGGACGCCTCGAAGACGCCGTGGGTCGAGGGGTACGTCACCATCAACGCGCCGAGTGTCGCGCGGTGCTCCTGGGCTTTTGCCTCGAGATCTGCCACGTCGATGTTGCCCTGCGGATCGGTTTTCACGACCACGACGTGCATTCCCGCCATGACCGCGCTCGCCGGGTTCGTGCCGTGCGCCGACTGCGGAATCAGGCACGTCGTCCTGTGTGTTTCACCGCGATGCTCGTGATACGCGCGAATCACGAGGAGCCCGGCGAACTCTCCTTGTGATCCCGCATTGGGTTGGAGCGAGACCTTGGCGAAGCCGGTGATCTCGGCGAGCCATGCCTCGAGCTGCTTGAAGAGAGTGGCGTACCCCTGCGCCTGCTCGCGCGGCGCGAAGGGATGCAGCGTGCCAAAGCCCCGCCAGGTGATCGGGATCATCTCCGTCGTGGCGTTGAGCTTCATCGTGCACGAGCCGAGCGGGATCATCGCCGACGTGAGCGACAGATCACGATCCTCGAGCCGCTTCAGATAGCGCAGCATCTCGGTCTCGGAATGATGCGTGTTGAACACCGGGTGCGTGCAGAATGGCGTGGTCCGGAGGAGGGACGCCGGGAGGAACGATTTGTCCGATCGCAGCGTGGCTCCCCCCCCCCCGCCGCTGCGCCGCCCGCCGCCGTCGGTACCAGTCGCGAAGGCCGCGATGACGTGCGCGACGTCCAACGCCGTCACGGTTTCATCGAACGCCACGCCGAGGCGTGTTTGCGACAGCGTCCGCAGATTGATTTGTTTGGCACGCGCGGCGTTGACGATCCGCGGCAGCACGTCGTGTGGCACGTCGACGGCGACGGTGTCGAAGAACTCCCGGTACGCGAGACTGAAGCCGAGTTTCTCCAGACCTTCGGCGAGTGTCGCCGTGTGGGCGTGAACGCGCCGGGCGATGCGACGCAAGCCCTCAGGCCCGTGGTACACCGCGTACATCGCGGCCACGACCGCCAGCAGGACCTGTGCGGTGCACACGTTGCTCGTCGCCTTTTCGCGACGGATATGCTGTTCCCGCGTCTGCAGGGCCATGCGCAGGCCGGTGCGGCCGGCCCGGTCCTTGGAGACGCCGATGATGCGCCCCGGCAAGTGGCGCTTGTACTCGTCGCGAGTCGCAAAAAAGGCGGCATGGGGGCCGCCGTAGCCAAGTGGGACACCGAAGCGCTGGGAGTTCCCTACGGCGATGTCCGCCCCCCCCCCGCCCCATTCGCCGGGCGGCGTGAGCAGCGTCAACGCGAGCAGATCGGTGGCCGCCGTGACCAGGGCTCCGGCCGCGTGCGCGGCCTCGCACACCGTCCGGTAGTCGCGGATCGAGCCGTCGGTCGCGGGATACTGCAGCAACGCGCCGATCACGTTGCCCTGCGTGAAATCGAACTGCGCGGGATCGGTGACGACGATTTCGAGTCCGCGGGCGGCGGCGCGCGTGCGCACGACCGCAATCGTCTGGGGATGACAATTCGCATCCACGAGATACGTCAGCCGGCCCTGATGCGTCGACACCGCCTCGGTCAGGTGCATCGCCTCGGCGGCTGCGGTGCCTTCGTCGAGCAGCGACGCGTTGGCGATCTCGAGTCCTGTGAGATCCGAGACCATCGTCTGGAAGTTGAGCAGCGCTTCGAGCCGGCCCTGCGCGATCTCCGCTTGATACGGCGTGTATGCGGTGTACCAACCCGGGTTTTCCAGCACGTTCCGCAGAATGACGGTCGGCGTGAAGCAATCGTGATAGCCCATGCCGAGGTAGGACCGGAAGACCTGGTTCTGGGCGGCGAGCAGGCGCAACTGCTCGAGCGCCTCCTGTTCGGTGATCGATTCGGGGATCCGCAGCGCACCGCGCAGCCGGATGTCGGCCGGCACGACGGCGTCGATGAACTCGTCGAGCGAGTCGTAGCCGAGCGTGCCGAGCATCGCGGCCTGCTCTTCGGCGGAGGGGCCGATGTGTCGTTCCTGAAACAGATCGTGGTCGATGGCCATCTTACGAAAGTGTGTGTGATTCCCCGGGCGCCAAAATAGTCACGGCGGCGCGATTGCCCACAAGTCGCTTGAACTCCTGGGGATCCGCCTTGATCAGATCCCACGTGTTGTAGTGCATTGGTATAACACTTTTGGGTTTCACGAACTCGACGGCACGCGCGGCGTCTTCGACTCCCATCGTGTAGTTGTCGCCAATCGGCACGAGCATCAGGTCGATCCGGGGGGGCCCCGCGAGCAGCTGCATTTCCAGGGTCAGCGCCGTATCGCCCGTGTGATAGACCGTCTTCCCACCGATCGTCACGACCACGCCGGCCGGACTCGTCGTGTACTTGCCGGTGCTGTCGCCCTCGACCCGCCCGCCGTGAAACGCGGGCACGAGCTTCACTCGGCCGAACGGAAAGTCGTGCGCACCGCCGATGTGCATGGCGTGAGCCGTGGCGCCCTTGTCGGAGCAAAACTGGGCGAGCTCATACGTGGCAACGATGGTCGCCTTGTGCTGTTTCGAGAGCGCCACGGCGTCGCCCAGGTGATCGCCGTGCCCGTGGGAGAGCAGAATCCCGTCGAGGCGGGGCAGGTTGTCGGGTCCGATGTCGGCTGCGGGGTTTCCAGTGAGGAAGGGATCGATGATGACGCGTTTGTTGTCCCGTTCGAGAACGAAACAGGCGTGTCCGTGGAATGTCGCTTTCACTCTCCGATATGCTTCGCGTAGGCATCCGCGCGGAGCAGCCCCTCCAATTCTTTGGCGTTCTTGAGCTTCACCTTGATCATCCAGCCCTGGCCATACGGATCGCGATTGACGAGCGCCGGATCCTGCTCCAGCGCCTTGTTGGTCTCGAGTACCGTCCCGGCGACGGGCGCATACAGCTCGGACACCGCCTTGACTGCCTCGATCGTACCGAAGACGGCCTTCTGTGTGTACGACGCGCCGGCTTTTGGCAGCTCCACGAAGACGACATCCCCTAGCTCGCCCTGGGCGTAGTCGGTGATCCCCACCTCGACGACCTGGGGATCGTTGCTCTCCCGCACCCATTCATGGTCAGCAGTGAAGCGAAGCTCTTTCGGTATGCTGGACATGGGACGGGAGCCTACAACAGGTCGGGTCGGGGCGCCAGCCCCGCGCCATCTGCTTCGCTCAACGCGATCCGCTCGTAGCCCCACGGTCGAAGATCGAGACGCACGGCGACCGGATCGGGGTCCGGAGAAATATGGTAGAGCCGGCAGGGACGGGGCGGCACGGCGTGTTCCCATGCGTCACGGGCGCCGTCTCCCGCCGCGGCCGTCGCCACGATCGAAAGCGGGGTCCCTTCGCGCAGGGATTTCACCAAGCCTTTCACCGTGACGTGTTCAACTCGCATGCCGGCATCGGTGTAGCGGCGGTCGATGGCCCCGAGCAGCGCCGCGGTGTCTTTGGAATCAGTGGCGCACAACACCAGTTTTTGACCGGGCTTTTCTTTGCTCACGCCCGCCCGCGCGGCGCGTGTGCGCAGCTCGGCGAACACCACCTTCGCCTGTTTCTCGAGCGCGGCAACCGTCCCCTCGTTCTCGATGATGTACTGGCTCTGGCCGCGCTTGCGCTCCGCGGGCATCTGCGCGGCGATCATGCGGTCCGCGTCTTCATTAGAGAGTCCGCGCAGCGCGCGCAGCCGCGTTCGCCGCACCGGCACCGGCGCGTCGACCAGCACGACGGCGTCGAATTGCGCCGGATCGAGCACTTCAAAGAGCAGCGGAATGTCGTTCACGAGGATCGCATCGCCACGCTCGCGCGCGATCCGCTGCAGCTCGAGGCGCCGTTGTTGCACGGCGGGATGGACGAGGGCATTCAGCGCCGAGAGTGCAGTATCGTCGCCCATGACTTTGGCGCGCAAGGCCGCGCGATCGAGCGAGCCGTCCGACGCCAGCACATCGGCGCCGAACCGCCGTGCAATCGCGGCGAGTACGGCCCCCCCCGGCGCCTGCGCTTCACGCGCGAGCACATCGGCGTCGATGACCGTCGCGCCCCACTTCTTAAAGAGATCGACGACGGTCGATTTGCCGGACGCGATGTTGCCTGTCAGGGCTATGTTGAGCATCGTGCGCGGGATGGGTGTCAGGTGGTCGGTGTCAGGGGACCCCTGACACCCGACACCAGACACCTATCCAATTCATAAAAGCGCAGTTTGGTCCTCGTCTGCTCTCGGCACGCGATGGCAGTGCCGGCATCTCGCCTCGTACGACTCCCGCCCGCCCACCATGATCGTCGGACTGTCCCACGGAGCCGGTTTGCCGTTGAGGAGGCGCTGGTTTCGTGTCGCCGAGCCGCCGCAGACGACGCAAATCGCCTGGAACTTGTCCACGACCTCGGCGATGCACATGAGCGTCGGCATCGGACCGAACGGCAACCCGCGAAAATCGACATCGGTGCCCGCGAGAATGACGCGCACGCCCTGGTTGGCCAGTCGGTTGGCGGTGTCTACGATGCCGTCATCGAGGAACTGGGCTTCGTCGATCGCCACGACTTCGGTGTTGTCGCGGACCCGACGCGCGATCTCGTCGGCGGAGTCCACGGGCTCGGCTTCGACCGTCACGCCGTCGTGCGAGGAGACGGAGAACAGTCCGGCATAGCGTGCATCTAGGTGCGACTTAAACACTTGGACTCGCTTGCGAGCAATGACGGCGCGGCGCACCCGACGGATTAATTCCTCCGATTTGCCGCTGAACATGACGCCTGAGATGACCTCGATCCATCCTGGGCGGGTGGATTGGAACATTGATCCTCGCGATGGCAGATACACGTCGGCGTGTCGGCGCGGCGGCCCGGCCAGCACGAATGGCCATACCCGCGAGGTGAGGCTAGCGGCCGCCTGTCGTTGTCGCAACGTGCCGACATGCAGACGTGCCGACGAGCCAGTCATGCCGATGTGCCGACGCATATCCCCAGAAAAGCCAGCTATCTTGCGGTTTTTCGGGTGATACCCAATAATAAGCCAGTATTTATGCGGGTTTTTGCGCCCCCCCCTCAAAGGAGCTCGCAGTGAACAAGGCAGAACTCACCGCCGCCCTGGCCATGCGCACCAAGATGTCGAAGGCCGATGCCACGCGCACGATCGAAGCGCTCTTCGACGACAAGGGCATCATCGCCGCAGAATTGAAGAAGGGCTCGAAGGTGCAGATCACCGGGTTCGGCAACTTCGAAGCCCGGAAGCGCGCCGCCAGAATGGGACGCAACCCCAAGACGGGTGGTGTCATCCAGATCAAGGCGTCGATCGCGCCGGCGTTCCGGGCTGGAAAGCAGCTCAAGCTCGCGGTGAACAACAAGAAGTAAGGCGACAGGACGACAAGACGATCCGACGAACGAGCCGTCCAGTTGGGCGGCTCGTTCGCGGTTATGCGCGATCGGGACGCGCCGTGACGCGTCGGCCGCGGATCGAGACGCCCGTGAGGCGCCGCGCCGCCTGCTCCGCGATGGTCGGCGCCACCTCGACCAGGGAGAACGTGTCCCGCACGTCGATTTTGCCGATCTGTCCCTTCTGTAGTCCAGCTTCCTTGATCAACGCCCCAACCAGATCTTTGGCGCTCGCTTTGTCGTTTCGTCCCGCGGTCACGAACAGTCTCGCCCAGGCGCCGCTCTCGCCCGGCGGCGGCGCTTCGGTTTCCTGTTGCGCCGTTCCCGTTTCCCGTTGCAATGCCAGCAACGCGGCGGCCACGAGCGCCGGATCGTAGTCCTCGAACAGCGGCGCCAGCAGTGCGAGTTCCGCATCTACGTCCCTGCGGGCCAGCCGTTCCGCGATGCGCCCGCGCAATGTGGCAGCGCGGTCCGCAGCACGGTCGGCGGAAGGGGAGAATGGCAACGGAGTCAGCACCGCGATCGACCTGAGATATGGCAACTGCGACGCGAGCGTGAGCACGACGGGCTGGGCCTGGGTCGCGATCAGGTCCCGCATTTCGTCACGGGTGGGCAAGGTCCCCGCAACGACGACGTCGGCGTCTTGGGGCGGTGTAATCGCACCGCCGTCCCACACGTACGGTCGCGTCGCACGCAGCGTGTTCAGCATATCCCGCGCTCCTGCGGCGCGGCGTGCGGACGCGACGACGGCGTAGCGCGCCGAGCCGACGGGACCGAGGGGAAGGCCGTCGGAATCGAGGGGCAGATCACCGATGACTTCCGCGCGCCGGGCATGACGCTCGAGGAATTCGGCGAGCGCTGGCGGATTCCAGCTCAGGATCACGCGGCGGGCACTGGGTGCTTCGGCGAGTAACGCGTCCAGTTCGCCGGCGAAGCTCTCGGGCCAGGCGATGACGAGCGTTTCGATCGACTCGAGCTTGAGCGCGGCGCGTGCGACGAGTGCGGCAAGATCAGGGGGAGAGCCGGCAAGCAGGCCGACGCGCCCTTCCTTAAGAAGCGCCGCCGTGCGTGCGAGACCGGTGACGGCATGAGCGCGGTGTTCGGGAGGTGCGGCTTCGGCCCAGAGCGCGGCCTGCTCATGGTCGGCGCAAATGACCACCGCGCGGGAATCGATCAAATCCCACGCCTTGCCCACCCGCTCGATGGCAGGGGGCGCCACGATCACTGTGTGCCGACTCCGTTCGCCCTTCACTCGGCCCTCGATTGTCAATGCGATTCCTGGTTGAGGATGGTAGTTTCTCGACGAGAGAATGGCAACTGCGAGGAGACTGCTGGCTTCACTGGTTCCCGCTCTGAAGAGCGGGTCTCCCTTGGGGTGGGTACTTCTCTCGGCGCTGGTCTCCTTCCCCCTCCACGCGCAGCGCCCCCGTGCCCGCGATATCGGGATCGTGATCGGCTCGATCCCCACCGGTGCCCTGAACGCCATTACCGACGTCGCGGGCGTGCGGGTTGGCCACACGACGATCACGCACGGAGACTCGATCAACACGGGGATCACGGCGATTCTGCCGCACGGCGGCAATCCGTTCCGCGACAAAGTGCCCGCGGCGATCGTGGTGGGAAACGGATTTGGGAAGCTCGCGGGCTCGACCCAGGTGAATGAGCTGGGTGAGCTCGAGTCGCCGATCGTTTTGACGTGCACGTTATGCGTGCCGCGCGCCGCAGACGCCGTGTTGACCTGGCTGCTGGCGCTTCCGGGCAACGAAGACGTGCGGTCCGCCAATCCGGTCGTCGCCGAGACGAATGACGGCTTTCTCAACGACATCCGCGCGCGCCCCATCACCGAAGCCGACGTCTTGAGCGCAATCCGCGGCGCGGCTGGAGGCCCCGTCGCGGAAGGTGCCGTAGGCGCCGGCCGGGGGACCGTCGCGTTCGGATGGAAAGGCGGGATCGGGACGTCGAGCCGGAAGCTGCCGGCACAATTTGGCGGCTGGACCATCGGCGTGCTCGTGCAAACGAACTTCGGTGGGGAGCTGACGATTGCGGGTGTGCCGGTTGGTCGTGAGCTGAGACCCGGGGCAGGGGGAGGCGGGTCAGGGGATGGGTCCATCATCATGGTCGTCGCGACCGACGCGCCGCTCGATCACCTCCGCCTGCAGCGCCTCGCGCAGCGCGCGCTCGCCGGTCTCGCGCGCACCGGCAGCTCGATGAGCAACGGGAGCGGCGACTACGTGATTGCGTTTTCGACGCGCCGTCCGGCCGCCCGACCGCCCGACCGCTTGACGGACTCGGTCGAGGTCGTCCGCAACGACGCCATGTCCGGATTGTTCCAGGCAACCATCGACGCGACCGAAGAAGCAATCGAGAATTCCGTGTTGCGCGCCGAGACTGTACGGGGCTATCGTGGCGTGGTGCGCGCGCTCCCCGTCGATTCCACCATCACGATCCTCAGACGCTATGGAGCCATCCCGCGATGATTGACGGTCTGTCCGCCAACCTGCAGCACCTCGAGACGTCCGCGACCATCGCGATTTCCGCCGAAGCCAAGCGCCGCAAGGCCGCGGGCGAGGATGTCATCGACCTCGGTGCGGGCGAGCCTGATTTTCCGACGCCCCCGATTCCCGCGGACGCGGGCATTCGCGCGATCAAGGACGGCAAGACACACTACTCCGCGAACGAAGGGATTCTCGAGCTGCGGGCGGCTGCAGCGACGCATCTGTCGCTGCTTTCGGGCGGGCGGCCGGTCAATGCCGATCACATCGTCGTGTCGAACGGTTCCAAACAGTCGCTCTTCAACGCGTGCTTCACGCTCTTCGGGCCCGGCGACGTCGTCGCGATTCCCGCGCCGGCCTGGGTGTCGTATCCCCAGATCGTGCACCTCGCGCGGGCGCGCCCCGTGATGATCGCGGGTGATCCCGAGTGGAGTCTCAAGGCCAGCGTCAAAGACCTCGAGCGCATGTTGCCTGGCGCCACCGGGCTGATCCTCTGCTCGCCGTGCAACCCGACCGGCGCGGTCTACACGCATGCCGAGATTCGCGCGATCGCGCAGTGGGCCAGGGCGAGAAATGTCTGGGTCGTCGCGGACGAGATCTATCGGCGCATTCATTACGGCACGGGCCCGGCGCCGTCATTCCTCGATCTGCCCGACGAATTGCTCGAGCGCGTGGTGCTCATCACCGGCGTCAGCAAGACGTACGCGATGACGGGGTGGCGCATCGGCTTTGCACTCGCGCCCGCCAAGGTTGCGAAAGCGATGGCTGCCCTGCAGTCGCACACGACGACCGGTGCGAACCATCCCGCGCAGTTCGCGGCCGCGGCGGCCCTCGGCGACGAGCGAGTGGAACAGGACGTCAACCGGATGGTGGCGGAGTTCCGCAAACGGCGCGACCTGGTCGTGTCGCGCTTTCGCCAGGATCTCCCCGGCGTCGAGTTCGTCGACCCGCTGGGGGCGTTCTACTTCTTCTTCAGAGTGGATTCGTTCGGCAAGATCACCGGCACGGACTTCTGTACGCGCCTGATCACGCAGACCGGCGTGGCGCTGGTTCCCGGCGCGGCATTCGGTGATGATCGCTGGGTGCGGCTGTCCTACGCGGCGGCGACGGATGCGATCAAGCAGGCGCTCGATCGGATTGTGGGATTCGCGAGAAAACTCGGCGACTAGAGCTTCTGCGTGCGGTGCGACAGCACCTCGATCCCTTTGTCCGTCATCAAACAGTCGTCTTCGATGCGCACGCCGAACTTGTTGAGCTGATAGATCCCCGGTTCGTCCGTAAAGACCATGCCGGGCTCGATGCGCGTGTCGTTGCCTTCCACCATATAGGGCGGCTCATGGCCGTCCATGCCCATCCCGTGGCCGAGCCGATGGGTGAAGTACGGCCCGTAGCCGGCGTCGGTGATGACTTTGCGAGCCGCGCGGTCCAGCTCCTGACACTGCGTCGTGAACGGCTTGCCCGCTTCGATCACCGCAGTCTGCGCGTCGTGCACGGTATTGTAGACCTTCTTGAACTCGTCTGACGGTGCATCCCCGAACCAGATCGTGCGCGTGATGTCGGAGGTATAGCCTTCGATGCGCGAGCCGGCGTCGATCAGGACGACGGTCTCGCGGGCCAGCTGTCCGGCCGAGGGGCCGCCATGGGGCAGGGCGCTGGATGGTCCGAACTGGACGAGCCCGCCGCCCGGCGAGCCGCGACTGGCCATCTCGCGCGACAGCAGGGCTGCCACGTCCCGCTCGGCCATCCCGACCGCGAGTTGGGAAAAGGTGGCGGCAATCGCGGCCTCCGTGGCGGCGATCGCCCGCCGAATCAGCTCGACTTCCTCGGGGCTCTTGATGATCCGGAGCCGCTCCGTGATCGGGGCGCCGTTCACGAATTTCCAGCCGCTCAGCTTGTCGTCCAGCCGCAGATAGCTCTGATACGACGTGGTTGGCTCGACCGCCGCGGTGCCATTGCGGTGCGCCGGCTTCAGGTCCCGGCCCGCCTTGCCTACGAGATCCCACGGGTCGTCCTGCTCCTCCCACCCGCGCACATCGCTGATCGTGCTGTTGCGCTTGATGCGCTCGACTTCGAAGGACGGGCAGATGAGTGCCGGTGTGCCCGACACCGGGATCATGAGCAGAATGAGTCGCTCGCTGCGCCCAGGATTGTAGCCCGTGAAGTACTGGAAATTGGTGCTCGGCTCCACAACGAGCAGCTCGAGCTTGCGCGTCTTGAGCTCGTCCTGCGCGCGCGTGATGCGTTGGGCGAAGACGGCGGGACCGAGGGAGGGACCTTGCGAATGCGGAACGGGGGCTGTCTCGTTGTTCCACGTTCCGACTTCCGCGTTCCGCGTCATCCCAGCCGCGACCAATCCCGCGGCCGTTCCCAAAAACTCGCGTCGTTCCATGGTGCAGCTATATTACCCAGCCTCGTCTCGCACAGGAAGCGCGTCACTGCATGCACTTCGAAGCACGCATCGCACCGCTCACCGGCAAACTTCCAAAGGTGACGTACCGCTGGGATCCCGAGACCGACATCCTGACCGTGGCCTGCAAGGGTGGCCCGAAGGGAAGCGGGATGAACGGCACCGTCGATCTCGAGGGTGGTGACGGCTCCTTTGTCGTCATCGACGTCGCGGGCGGCGCGCTGCGCGGTCTCGACGTCGTGACGTGGCCCGAGGACGTGCGCACCGTCGCCTCGCTGGCGCCTCCCGACGCGACCCAGGAAGGCCAGGTGACGTTCCCCGCCCGGCGCTCCCAGCCCGGCATCGCGGCGGTCGAGCTGGATACGGCGCTCATCGTGGACAAGAACCCGGCCGAGTCGGTGTTTCACATCCGCGTCGGCCGGCAGCGTCCCGCAACCATCGTGCGCGTCGCCGACCATTTGCTGGTCGAGATCGATAAACAGTCCCGCATCGCCGGCCTGTGGTTGTTGGAGGTCCCCCCCTTCCCCAATGTCGAAGCCACGGCGTAGTGGACGAGCGATTCGAGCAATACATCACCGAGCTGTTCGCCGCTGAAGACCCGATTCTCTCGAACATCCGCGCGCGTCACGAATCAGAGAAGCTTCCGGCGATCAACGTTTCGCCCGAAGAAGGCAAGCTGCTGCACCTGCTGCTCCTGCTGATCCAGGCGAAGACCGTGCTGGAAATCGGCTCGCTGGGCGGCTACAGCGGGGTGTGGCTCGCCCGGGCGCTGCCCGCGGACGGCAGGTTGGTCACGATCGAACGAGATCCCAAGCACGCCAGAATTGCGCGCGAGGCGTTCGCCGCCGCGGGCCTGCAGGATCGTATCGAGCTCCTCGAGGGCCCGGCGCTCGAGGTCTTGCCGACGCTCAAGCCCGGTTTCGATGCGGTGTTTATCGATGCCGACAAGGAGCCGTTGCCCCACTATTTCGCGTGGGGGATGAAGTTGCTCAGGCGCGGCGGCTTGTTGCTGAGTGACAATGCATTCTTTCACGGCGCGGCAGTCGATCCCAACGATCAGTCGCCGAACGCGGAAGGCGTCCGGAAGTTCAACGAGCTCGCGTCGCGTGACCCGCGGCTCGTCGCCACCATCATCCCGGTGCGGGACGGCCTCGTCATCGGGGTGAAAACCCGGGACACGCCATGACGTGGTGGCAGGCGCTGATCGATGCCGGCGCGGTTCCCGCCGCGTTCGTACCTCCCCCACCTCCGCCCGGCACCGGTCTGGGCGGTGACATCGATGCGACCGAACGTGCCGATCTCGTTGAAGACGCGGAGCTCCAGGCGCATCCGCTTCCGGATCGCAGCGCGGCGCGCATCCCCGCCGCGGTCTCCTTTCTCGCCGGCATCGAGCGCTGGAGCGTGGTCGCGTATGACGGCGTGGTCCAGATCGTAAACGCGTATGTCGCTGCCGCCATTCGCCGTCGCGATGAGCGAGGCCGGCTCCACACGACGCGGGAGCGGAGTCGCGCGTTCGCGGTTGCTCCGCTGCAACGCATGAAACCGGCTCTGCGACAGCGGCTGGAGCAAACGGCGCCGGATCTCGAGCCGATCGACGGTGATTTCGTAGAACAG
>DAIQBJ010000025.1:0-18041 GCA_036781225.1 Gemmatimonadales bacterium
TGCGCATGAACGCCACGGCGGTCGCGAGCTCCGTCCCCTCTTCCACTTTGTGCGTCACCAGCACGGTAGCGCGTCCGGCCGCCGCATGGTGCCCGAGGAGCCGGCTGAGCGCTTCCGCCGCGATTCTATCCAGCCCGGTGAACGGCTCGTCGAGCAGCAACACGCGCGGGTCGTGCACCAGGGCGCGCGCGATCGCGACGCGCTGGACCAGTCCGCGCGACAATGCGCGGACCTGCCGGTTGGCGTGCTCCTCGAGCCCCAGACGCGCGAGCAAATCGGGACCCGGCTGTGTGTCGTAGAGCCGCCCCCAGAAGCGGAGGTTCTCGTTCACGGTGAGCTGGCCGTAGAGCTGAGGCTGATGGCCGATCCAGCCGATCGCGCGACGGCCCCCATCGACATACGCGCGCCCGCGCTGTGGCTGGATCAGACCGGCCAGAACTTTGAGGAGTGTCGTCTTGCCGGCGCCGTTCGGTCCGAACACCGCGAGGGTCTGGCCCGGATTGACCGTGAAGGAGACGTCGTCAAGGGCTCGAACGGAGCCGAACGAGTGGCGTAGCCCCTCAGCCCGCAGCATCGATCGCGGCCGCGAGCTCGCTCAGCTCATACGGCTTCACGAGGTAGCGGCTGTGCCCCAGATCGAGGACGTTCATCAGGGGCTCCATGCTCACGTAGGCCGTCGTCACGACCACCGGCAGGGTCGGCCGCTTCTCGCGAATGCGCTGCAACAGCGCGATCCCATCGGTGTCGGGGAGCCGCATGTCGAGCACGAGCACGTCGGGCTCGAAGTTTTCGAGCTGGCGCATGGCTTCCGCACCCGTCGGCGCGTGGGCCATGGCATACTTTCCCTTGAAAAAGCGCTCGTAGGAGTACTGGAGGGCGGTTTCGTCTTCGACGAACAGAACCTTTCGGGTCGGCGCCATCGCGCCCAATCTACGTCAGGAAACGCCAGTCTCCAATTCGAACAGATCGTCGAGTTTGGTGAGCACCAGGAGGAACCGGAGCTCCTCATTCGCGCCGCGCAGGCGCACCACCTGCCGGCGCTCCGCGGCTTTGCGCTGAATCAGCATCAGCGCGCCCAGGCCGGCGCTGTCCACCGAACGCGTACCCGACAGATCGATGACCAAGCAGCCGGTCCCCTCCGCCAGCAGGTCGAGCACCTCCCCTGCTGCGCGGCGGAACACCGTGCGCGACTCGAGATCGAGCCGCTCCGGCGCCGCCAGCGTCTTCTCCATCGGGCGCGTTGACATCAGCGAGTTCTCCACGGGCATTGGTGACATAGGTTCTCGGGGACCCGTGTAATGCCACTCCAATGCCAATTCTGCTAACAGCCGTGGCATCAAGCAGTTGTCCAAAACAGCGTGAGCCTGCTCACGCGACGCTGCTGCCGCAGACCGAACGGCGCGGCGCAACTTGCTAGACTGCCCCTCTTCCTTAATATCCCGAATCATGGCGACTGAACGGATTGAAACTCTCCTCGACGAACAGCGCCGCTTCCCTCCGCCCGCCGGCTTCCAGGCTCAGGCCCACGTCCAGCGGCCGGACGTCTATGAGCGGGCCCGGCGCGATCCCGAAGGTTATTGGGCGGAATGGGCGAAGCAACTGGAATGGAGCCGCCCCTGGGACCGCGTGCTCGAATGGAAGCCCCCGCATGCCAAGTGGTTCCTCGGCGGCAAGCTCAATGCGTCCGTCAATTGCCTCGACCGGCATGTCAAGGCGGGCAGGAGCGACCGCGTCGCGCTGATCTGGGAGGGAGAGCCTGCCGATCAGGTGAGACGGATTACCTACGGCGAGCTGCACGCCGACGTCAACAGGTTCGCGAGTGCCCTGAAGGGCCTCGGTGTCAAACGGGGCGACCGCGTCGCGATCTACATGCCGATGGTCCCGGAAGTCGCGGTCGCGATGCTGGGCTGCGCCCGCATCGGCGCCGTGCACACCGTGGTGTTCGGCGGCTTTTCGGCGGAGTCGCTGCGCGACCGCATCAACGACGCGGGTGCGAAAGTGCTCGTCACGGCGGACGGTGGGTATCGCCGCGGCGCGATCGTGCCGCTCAAGCAGAATGCGGACGACGCGCTGCAGGCCACGCCCACGATCGAGCATGTGATCCTGCTGCGCCGGACGGGGCAGACGGTCGCCTTCCGAACGGGCCGGGATCTGTGGTGGTCGGAGCTGATGCGCCACGCCGACCCGATTTGCCCGCCCGAGCCGATGGATGCCGAAGATCCGCTGTACATCCTGTACACGTCGGGAACGACCGGAAAACCGAAGGGCATTCTGCACACGACGGGCGGCTATCTCACCCACGTGTACGCCACCACCAAGTGGGTGTTCGATCTCAAGGAGTCAGACGTCTTCTGGTGTACCGCCGACGTCGGCTGGGTGACGGGTCACTCCTACGTCGTGTACGGCCCGCTCGCGCTCGGCGTCACCGAGGTGATGTACGAAGGCGCGCCCGATCATCCGGGCAAGGATCGGTTCTGGGCGATCTGCGAGAGACACGGCGTCACGGTGTTCTACACGGCGCCCACGGCGATCCGGGCGTTCATGAAGTGGGGCACCCAGCTCCCGGCGAATCACGATCTCACGAAGCTCCGGCTGCTCGGCTCGGTCGGTGAGCCCATCAATCCCGAAGCATGGATGTGGTATCAGGAGCACATCGGCGGCGGCCGCTGCCCCATCGTCGACACGTGGTGGCAGACCGAGACCGGCGGCATCATGATCACGCCGCTGCCGGGCGTCACCGCCACGAAGCCGGGATCTACCACCGTGCCGTTCCCCGGCGTCGAAGCGGTGCTGCTTGACGGAGAGGGCAAGGAAGTCAAAGTGGGTGGCGGCTATCTCGCGATCCCCAAGCCCTGGCCGGGAATGTTGCGGACGATTTGGGGCGACGATGAGCGCTACCGCACCGTGTACTGGAGCAAGTGGAAGGACAGGTACTTTCCGGGCGACGGCGCCAAGCGCGATGAGGACGGCTACTTCTGGATCCTGGGACGGGTGGACGACGTCCTCAACGTCGCGGGCCACCGCATCGGCACCATGGAAGTCGAGAGCGCGCTCGTGGATCATTCGGCCGTCGCCGAGGCCGCGGTGGTCGGTCGCGCGCACGAGCTCAAGGGTCAGGCACTCGCGGCGTTCGTCACGTTGAAGGAAGGAAAACACGGCAGCGATGCGCTGCGCGAAGAGCTGAAGAATCACGTCGCCAAGAAGATCGGGGCGCTGGCGAAGCCCGACGATATTCTCTTCTCGGCCGACCTGCCGAAGACCCGCAGCGGAAAAATCATGCGCCGCTTGCTGAAGGATATCGCCGAGGGCCGCGCCCTGGGCGATACGACGACGCTCGCGGATCCTGCGGTTGTCGCTAAGCTCCGGGATCAATACGAGGCGCAGGAGACCTGAGCGAGCGCAGTGAGACGATCCAGATCACGGTGATGATCACGGCGCTGCCGAGGCACCAGCGGCAGATCGCGTGGATGAGGACCAGCTCGACGTAGGTCAGATACAGCGTGAACGCGAAGCCGATCGTTGCCAGGCCCGCGAGCACGACACTCCAACGGCGCTGCAGCAGCGCCGCGGGTCGCAGCGCGAGCAGCGCGACGACGAACACCACGCAGTAGCCCACGACGCCGTAGAACGCGACCGGCAGGCCGAGCAGCACAGCCCAGCGGCTCGTCTGCACGGTCTCGCACGCGCCCGTCCCGCACTTCAGTGCGCCGCCCACGCCGAGGGCATGGAGCCACAGATAGAGCGCGACGAAGCAGCCGACGAGCGCGAGCAGCGCGATCGCCTGGCGACTACGCATCAATGATGTGCGGGAGCCCGCGGCTTGGGCGGCGTGTGCGCGATGATGCTGTCCGCGATCGCCTTGAAGGCATCGGAGTTGGCGCGTCCGTTGTACGACTTGCCGTTGATGAAGAATGTCGGCGTGCCGTTCACCGCCAGCTTGTCACCTTCCTGCCGGCTGAACTCGATCCGCGCCGCGAAGCGCCCCGTCGTCATGCACTGGTCGTAGCGCGGCACGTCGAGTCCGATGGTCTTCGCGAAATCACGGAAGAGAGCGGAGGGGTCTTTCCCTGTCTGCGCCCACTGGTGGTGCGAGAACAGCTGATCGTGCATCTCCCAAAACTTCCCCTGCTCGCCGGCGCATTGCGCCGCGTGGGCGGCGTAGCGGCTGTACTGGTGGGTGGGCAGCGGGAAGTCGCGATAGCGCCAGCGCGCCTTGCCGGTGTTGATCAGCTGCTCTTTGATGGTGGGCATCTGCACCGTCGCGAAGTTGGCGCAGAAGGGGCACTCGAAATCGGAGTATTCAGTGACCTCGACGACCGCGTCGCCGCTGCCCAGCGTGTACCCGCGGAACCCGTCGTCGGTGACCGCCACCGGCGGGGCGGACGCCGCCGCCGCCGTCGCGCCGCCGCTCTGCCGCAGCACGACGAACAGCGAGGCACCCAATACGACAGCCACAACGGCCAACACGACGTAGAAGCGGTTCATGCGTCCTGGTCTCCCCGGCGGCGCCACGGTTCATCGTCTTCCGGATCGTCGATCGTGACATCGCCTCCACCGGCGCCCATCGCTTCCTCGACGATGCGGCGACTCTCGGCGACCTCGGGTGTGTCGTACGTGCTGCGGACCTCGTAGTGAAACAACTCACTGCGCGCGTTGCCCAGCAGCTTCTGCAGCTCGGGAGCCGCATCGAGTAATCGGCCCGTCCGATCCAGCTCCCGGATCCGCTCGGCTAGCGCTCTGAGCAGCGCGACCAGCCGCTGCGCGCGTTCGGGCCCATACACTTCATCGCTCATGGTTCCTCCCGGAACACGGGAACTCCCGTCCCTGATGTGGCATTATACCACACAACCAATTATCTTGCGGCGCCGTTTTCACGAGGTTCTAACCCGAAAGGAACGCCCCCTGCATGGCCAAAAAGCGTGGTGAGCCCCGGAAGTACGCGACCCCCTCGAGCTTCGAACAGGCACGCGACGAGCTGTTCTCTCACATTCTCCGCTGCGGAGTGCTCGAGGCCACAGGAGACCACCAGAAGGAATGGTTCGACGACACGCTGTTGTATCTCGCGGATCGCTTCACTGACCTGACCGAGACCGAGCTGAATGAGTTGCGCGTCCTGGGCGAGCGCTACTGCCGCCCGGTCGTCGCGCGCACCGCTCCCGTCGGCGCCACCGCCTGACGGTTGCCGTCTCGACAAGGGGGGCGCCCTGCTTCGGGGCGCCCTTTGTGTTTCTAGCCGCCACCTCTCGCCTGCCACCACTCGGGGAACCAGCGCACCCGCCACCCGGCGGCGACGCGCACACCTCCTGACAGCCCCAGCTCCGCGTACCAGTCGTGGGGGCGTCCGGGCGTGCCCTCGAGACCGATCAGCACCGCGACAAACCCCTGGCTCGGCGACCCGCGGCGTGCGCTGAACGCAGCCCCCAAGCCCACGTATGGTGCCAGGCCGCTGCGTGCCGCTGGATTCGCGAGCAGCTGAAGCGTCAGCTCACCGCGCGCGGCCGGCTGATCCGCGTCGCTCCCCGCCGCGACCGCCAGCGCGATCCGGCTCTGCGTACTCGTGCGCCGGGCCAGCCCAATCTCACCACCGATGAACGTCTGTCGCGCGATGGCGGAGGCAACACCAAGGCTCAGCTCGGTGGCGGTCAGCTGCTGGGACTGCAGTGCGAGAACCGGCACCAGGAACAGCAGGCTAGGCAATGGCGACGTCGTAGGTGATCGGGATGTCGGGCGCGAGTGACGCGACGACCGAGCAGTACTTCTCGATGGACAGGCCGACCGCGCGGCGCACCTTGAGCTCGTCGGCTCCCTCGCCGCGCACCGTGACGTGAAACGCGATGGCGGTGAACCGGCGTGGCTGCTCTTCGCGGCGCGTCCCCTCCACCGCGATGCCCAGCGACTCGAGCTTGATGCGCTGCTTTTCGAGGATGAGGACGATGTCCGACGCGGTGCACGTGGCCGCCGCGAGCAGCAGCAGCTCGACCGGTGATGTTGCGACCTTGGTATCGCCATCGACGAGAATCATGGGGCCATCGGCGCCATTGCCACGGCCTTCAAACTGCAGCTGCTGCACCCAGCGCATCGTCACTGCGGCGGTGCGTGCCACCTCAGTTTCCCCGGCGCGTCGTCAGGCCGATGAAGAGCCGGTGCCGGTGCAGCGCATCCATCGCGCGGTATTCCATCAGCCAGTTGAACGTCGAGCGGTAATGCAGCTCGAATCCGAATGTGAGGTTGAACCACAGATCGGGACACTGCGGATCAGTACCGCAGCCCGTCTTGCCCGCGACCGAGAGACCGGCGCCGATGTACGGCGTCGCGGTTTCTTCATCCTCCGTGAAGCGCCACAACGCATCGAAGCTGCCGACATAGGTATTGGGCCCATTGAACAGGCCGATCTCCGCCGAGGGGCGCATCCGCACGCGATTGGAAAACAGATTGCCCATGTCCACCGTGCTGCCGAGGACCAGCTGGCCGGAGCTCTTGAGATCCACGCCGCCGCGCACGCCGAACCCGAACAGGCCGAATCGCGTACCGCCGCTGCGCGCGTTCTTGGGCGGCACGAATTCCTGCGCCGTCACGACACCCGACGCGAGCAATCCCAGCAGTGCGATCGCGGCACTCCGCATGCCTTCCCCTCCAGCCTTCAGCGTGGGGCTCCGGGCGATGCTCGGCGCGCCGCCGTACGCCCGTAGTCCCAGATAGCGTACACTGCAATGGCCGCGGTGGCCCATGCCAGCTCGCGCACCCGCGCCGACTCGGCGATGGCCGCCACGAGCGTGAGGAGCTGCGCGATGGTCACCGCCTTGCCGCCGGCGCGCGCCGGCAGTGCGACCGGCCGGCGCAACACCGCCGTGGCGAGAAATCCGAGGATGGCCACCACGTCGCGCAGCAACACGCCGATCAGCTCGTACCATTCTAGCAGTCCCCGGCGCGTGATGGTGACGAACGCCACAACCATGAACGCCTTGTCGGCGATCGGATCGAGAATGGCACCCGCGCGTGACGAGCCGAAACGTCGCGCCAGCACGCCGTCGGCCATGTCGCTCGCCGCTGCGACCGCGACGATGGCAAGCTGCCAAGCTGGCGTGCGCACCAGCGGGAAGAGCGCGGCGAGCGGAAAGCGCAGCGCCGTCACGATGTCCGCGACGGTCAGCGCCGGTTTCACTTGCTCCTCACTTACGCGCGTCGTACTTTCACCCCGTGGATCTCAAACTGCTGAAACAAGCGGCCATTTTTCAGGATCTCGACGATGGCGAGCTCGCCCGGGTCGCCGAGGTCTGCCGCGAACAGAAGTTCACGGTCGGTCAAAACGTCTTCAAGGAAGGCGAGCCAGGCAACCGGCTGTTCCTCATCTCGTCAGGGGAGGTCCGGATTTCGCGGACCATCCCCGGATCGGGCGAGGAGGCGCTCGCGGTGCTCAAGGCGGGGGCATGCTTCGGGGAGATGTCGATCTTCGACCGCTCCGAGCGCTCGACCGACGCCATCGCCAATACCGCGTGCGCGCTCATCACGATCTCCCGCTCCGACTTCGAGCTGCTCCTCGACTTCAACCGCGATATCGCCTACAAGGTCCTGTGGTCGGTCGTGCGCCTCCTGTCCGCGCGGCTGCGCGTGACGAACGACAATCTGCGGTCGTTCCTCGCCATGTCCATGTTCTAACCGGAGCCAACATGAATGCGCTGACCCCGTATGCCGCGCTCATCATGCGACTGGCTGTGGGCGGGGTGTTCCTGCTCCACGGCATCTCCAAGTTCGAGCGTGGCATCGGTGCCACGGCCCACATGCTGGCCGGCATCGGCTTTCCCTTTGCGACGATGTTCGCCGTCATGCTGATCACCATTGAGACCGTTGGCGCGGCCTGCGTCCTGCTCGGCATCCTGACGCGGGTGTGGGCGGCGGTGATGGCCGTGGAAATGGTGGTCGCGATTCTCGCCGTGAAGCTCCCCGGCGGCGGCAACGTCGAGCTCGAAGCCTTGCTGCTCGCGGGTGCGGTGACGCTCGTCGCGCTCGGCGACGGACCGCTGTCCCTCGCCGTGCGCTTCAAGCACAGCTCGACTTAATGCAGGATTCGCAGCACGCCGGCGCCGGCGCCGGCGCGTAGAAAGCTCTCCGGATCGGTCGCGGGAATCGCGATCCCGGTCTGCTTCCGCCAGCGCTTGGCGCTCGCCTCCATGTACTCCTCGACGGAGCCGGCCGCCCATTCGGCAGCGTCGTCCTTCATCTGCCGCACGATTTCTTCCCAGGTCCCGACGTAGGTGGCACCGGAGACCGTGCTGACACGATGCAGTTCAACCGTGCCGCCCGTGCCGTTGGCGCCTTTGTTCTTCATCCCCTGCAGCTCGGTGAGCAGCGTGCCGAACAGCTCGATCTGGCGCGGATCGCGGATTTGCCCGTCAGGCATCATGGCTTCGATCTCCGCGAGCAGGAGGTCTTCGGGCGCCGCGTCGCCGGCGAGCTCGTTGAGGCGCTCGTGCCAGGGAACGAGCTCAGGATCCTCATCCGGCAGGCGATACACACTCTTCTTCAGCTCGACGAGACGCCAGATCGCCAGCGCGTCGTAGTGCTCCTCCGGGCCGGTCCGCTCGAGATGGAAGAGCGCGGCTTCGTATTCCCCGCGGTCGTACAGCAGATTCGCGAGATAAATGCGCGCTTCGGCGAGGCTGGAATCGAGCTCCAGCGCGCGCCGCAGCCAATGCAGGCTCCCGCCCTCGTCTGCCAGGCGGTGGGCAGCGTAGCCGACGCACGCAGCGGCATCGGCCGAATCGGGGTGCGCGCGCAGCGCCCCCTCGAAGAACCGCCGGGCCTGATCGAGCACGCCTTCGCGGAAGAGCGCGCGCCCGATCTGCAGCATCAGATCGTGATCGTCCTGGAAGCCGAGTGCCAGAACCCGCTCGAAGCACGCCAGCGATCCCGCGCCCTCACCGAACTTGAGCAGCACCTCGCCCAGTCCCGCGAGCGTGTCTTCATGGTCGGGATCGAGACCGCGCGCTTCCTCGAAGGAGCGACGCGCCCAGGCATACTCTTCACGCGCGAGCCGCGCGTACCCCATGCCGACGTGCAGCTCGATGGCGTGCGGGTACAGCGCCAGACCCTCGCGGAGGGTGTCTATGGCGTCGTCGTAATGACCTTCGTTGTACAGCTGATGCGCGCGTTCGTCGTATTCGTCGGAACTGAGGAACGGATCCGACATCGAACGGGACCCCCCGGGATGGTTGCGCTATGATAAGAAACGGAACACGGTTACACAAGCGACCCTCGGCGGCTATTTTTCACCTCCCATGCTTTCCGCGTTTGCCCCCATTCCAGACGGCTCGGTCACATCGCCCGGCGGGTTCACCGCGGCGGCCGCGCATGCGGGCTTGAAATCCGACGGCGCGCTCGACGTCGCGCTGCTCGTCAGCGCGACGAGCTGCGCGACAGCCGGAGTGTTCACGCGAAACACGTTGCGCGCCGCACCGGTGATCTACGATGCGGATCTCTTGAGCGAACGGCCCGGGAGAGTCCGTGCCGTCGCGATGAACGCGCGCGTTGCGAACGCGTGCACGGGAGCGGCGGGGCTCGAAGCCGCCCGCGCCATGGCGCGATGTGCCGAGGAGGCAGCCGGCCTGCCACCGCGCACGGCGCTCGTGCTCTCGACCGGGGTCATCGGCGTGCCCCTACCGGTCGACAAAGTCGGGAACGGACTGCGCCAGGCGGCGAAGCAGTTGTCGCCAGCGGGCGGCGCCGACGCGGCGCGCGCCATCATGACCACCGATACGCATCCCAAGTACTGCGCCGTGCGGCTGGAAACGCCCGGGGTAGGCAACGGAGCCATCACGATCGGCGGCATCGCCAAGGGCGCGGGGATGATCCACCCGGACATGGCGACGCTGCTCAGCGTCATCACCACCGATGCGATCTCCGAGCCGGGGGTGCTCGGGCCGTTTCTGCGGCGCGTGGCCGACCACACCTTCAACGCGATCTCCGTGGATGGCGACACCAGCACCAACGATACGCTCCTGCTGCTCGCGAACGGCACGGCAGGCATCGATCCCTCGCGCGACGGCGCGATGTGGAAACTGTTCGAGGAGGCCGTTACGGACGTCGCGCGCACGCTGGCGCTGGCAATCGTCGCGGACGGGGAGGGCGCCACCAAGCAGCTACAGATCCACGTGGTCGGCGCGCAGACCGAAGCGCACGCCCGGGAGGTGGGACGCGCGATCGCGCGATCGTCGCTCGTAAAAACGGCGATCTACGGCGGCGATCCCAACTGGGGCCGCGTCCTCGCTGCCGCCGGCGCCGCCGGCGTGCCGCTGGTCGCCGACCGGATCAGCCTCGTCGCCGCGACGACGACGGATGGTGAGGGCGAATGGCTGACGCTCGCGACGGGGGGCGCAACGGCGCTCGCCGACGTGGCGCGGGCGCGCAAGATCTTCCAGCAGAAAACCATCCGCCTCCGGCTCGACCTTGGTGTGGGTCGAGCGGAGGCGGTGGTGTGGACCTGCGATTTGTCGCCGGACTACATCAAAATCAACGCCGACTACACGTCCTAGTTACGGCTTAGCCTTCGCGGTGTCCTTTGCAGCCGGTGCGGCCGCGGCGGGCTTAGCCGAATGCGACTTCTTCGAGCTCTTCGACTTGTGCTTGGCCTTCGACGTGTCCGCCGTCTGGCTGGCGTTCGACTTCGACGCCGCTGGCTGCTGCGTGGGCTGCTGCGCCGCAAGCGTAGGTGCCGCGGCCAGGGCCAGCATCAGCAGGGTCTTACGAAGCATGTAGTGCCTCGGGTTGGAGTCGCCCTTACGACCCTTACGGGGCATGGTGCGTCACTGGGGTGACCGGCGCAGGCACGTTGGGGAGCATCGCCCGCACTTTGGCCAGCGCATCCGACTGGGTACGCCCCCCCGCCCGCTGTAGCTCGTGATTGGCCGCGGTGGCCACGTCGAGGAGGCGGTCGCCGCGCAATCCCTTGTCATGCGCCTCAACCAGCAGATCGGCCGCCGAGTCGGCATTAAAGCCATGGGCCATGAGGTCGGCCGTGGCGTGAAGCGCCGGCGCCGGGGGTTCACTGGGCGCCGCCGCGAGCAGGCGCTCGACGACCGAAGGGTTCAACCCGCGCGCCAGCGCCGCCGCAACGGCCGCGACGTGACCTTCGGGAACCGCCTGCCCGGCGGGCAGGGCGCGCGACACGATGATGCGCGCTTCGCGCAGCTGCAGCAGTCCCCGTCGCACCCCGTTCACCAGCCGGTCGGGCGGGACGCCCTTCGCGCTGCCCTCGAGCGCCTTTTGCACGAGGGGCTCGGTCGGGAGGCTCTCAGCGACGGCAACTGCGATGAGCGAATCGATCGCCGGACGCGCGGCGTCGGGCACCCGGGCCAGTCGAGTCGGCGACTGCGCGGTCAGCGGAGAGCTCGCCGCGACGCACGCCAGCACCAGCGAAAGCGTGAGCCTCACTGTTACGGCGCATCCTCGGAGTTCGCCTGCCGCACGATCAGCACGGCGTTCTGCCGGCCGACGCCGAATCCATCGTCCACGTAGCGTCCCGCGAGCGGGTCGGCCACCCAGCGCTCGCCATCGACCACGAACATGTACTCATGCTGGCCTGCGGGAAGCACCGCATCGCCGTGCCAGATGCCGTTGTGATTCTCATCGCGGAGATGCAGCTTGCCGCGGCTCCAGTTGTTGAAGGAGCCGACGACCTCGACCGATCGGGCGCCGGGGAAATGCCCGACGAACTGCGCGATGCCTTCGGTGGCACGCGGCGGCTCGGGCCCGTTCTCGTCACCCGGCAGCAGCAGGATCGCGGCCAGGCCGCCGGCAGCCAGCCCCAATGTCCATGCCGGCCGGAGCCGCAGGGTCACGGCGAGCGGCCGGGTGAGCCAGCGCGCTGCCCGGCGCCAGCGGTTACCCGTATGCAGCTGTTGCGGCATGGCGCGGATCTCGGCCATCACCCGGTCGGCCACGCTGACGGCCGGCTTGGCCGAGAGCAGTGTCGCCGCAGTCATCAGCCGGGCGTACGCGTCCTGTTGATCCGCGGGCAAATCGCCCGGATCGCGCTCGTTGTCGAGCGCCTCCTGCAACCGCGGATCAATTGGGCTCATCCCACCTCCCGCGTCCAGCATCATACGAGCTCCTGCAGGGCGGCGAGCAACGCTTCGCGCGCGCGATGCACGCGCATCTTCAGTGTTGGAATTCTCGCCCCCGTTACCTGCGCCATCTCTTCGTAGCTCATCCCTTCCACGTGCTTCAAGACGAATGCTTCGCGTTTCTCTTCCGGCAGCGCCGCGAGGGCGCGCTCGACCAGTGCTACCTGCTCTCCCCGCTCGACCACCGCCCACGCATCGGATGGATCCGCCAGGGGCGGCGCCTCGCTCAGCGAGATGTCATTGGTGCGTCGCCGGGCGAGGTGACTGCGGCAGCGGTTGCCGGTGATCCGGTACAGCCAGCTGCGCAATCGCCCCGGATCCCGGCACTGCGCCAAATGCCGATAGGCGCGCACGAGACTCTCAGCCACTGCGTCAGCCGCCGCATCGGGATTCCCCAGCATGCGCGTCGCGAAGCGAAGTAGCCCCGGCTCGTACCGCCGGATGAGAATCCCAAACGCTTCCCCATCGCCGCCTAGAACTCGGGCGACTACCTCGGCATCGGGGACGCTGTCGTTCACCATCACAGTGACCCACCAGTGGGGGGCTTGGTCACGGGTTGCCTATGCTTTCCCATGCTGCGCTCAGGAACGTTGCCGCACGAATTCCGGTGCCCGGCATGCTGCCCGCGAAGGCTTCCAACGTCGCCCGGCCTCGGCGCCGGTACGCGGCATCGCCGGTGATTTCACTAAGGTGCAACAAAAACCGCGCGGCTGCAGCATTCGGGCCGGGCAGCATGTCATCGAGCACACGTTTGCTGCGATCCGCGAGTGGCGGCGCGGAGACAGTCGATGCCGGCAGCGCCGAATCGTAATAACCACCGATCGGATCGACAAAGGAACGCTCGAGCAGCGCGGCGAGATCGACCGCGACATCGAGATAGCGCGATTCGTCGGTGAGCTGGTGCGCGACGAGGCACGCGGACGCGACCTGGACCTGGTCCTGCAACAACGCGCCGCCCAGCGTGCTACTCGCGCCGGAAATCCCGTGTCGCACTCCCGAGCCCCGCGCGTACGTTCGCTGGAGCAGACCGTCGAGCGCGGACCGGGCGCGCTTGCCGGCCGGAATCTCGCCGAAGGTCGCTGCCGACAACATGACCGCCTCGATGACGTACGCCTCCTGGTCGGCAAACAACACGCGATCGGGCGACGGCTCGGACAGATCGCGCGACAGCGCCCGCACCAACCCGCGTCCGAGCTCGGCGTACCGCTCGTCGCCCGTGACCACCCACGCTTTCGCCAGGGTACCGGCGAGCGCGGCACGCACCAGGCGGGGCGGATCCTCGCCGGCGCTTCCCACCGCGGTGTCCATCATCAGGTCGAGCGCTCGCCGGGCCACGCCGAGCGACACCGTATCACGCTCCCGCGCGGACACGGCGAGGAGCAGCGTCACTGCCTCGGCGTGCATCACGCTGCCGGTCACCGCATGGCTGCCCACGGCGTCGTCGAGCGCGCGGCGCAACCCGCTGATCTCCTGACGCACGAGCGTCGGGTAGAGCACACCACGGGAGTCGCTGCCGGTGAGCACGAGCTGCCGCACCATCGCGGCCTGCTGCACGATGAAGGAGCGCTGATCACGGTAGGATCGGGCGACCTCGGGTAGTATCTGCTTGAGGCCCCGGCCGGTGACCGGGTCGTCCGCCGGAAAGTAGGTGCCGCCGAAAAACGGGGCGCCGTCCGCGGTGAGGAATACGGTCAACGGCCAGCCATGCAGACCGGCGAGGCGCTCGACGGCGGCCTGATAGCGCTGCGCGACATCGGGCCGCTCGTCGCGATCGACCCGGATGGGGACGAACAGCGCATTGATGAGCGCGCCGATCTCCGGATCGGTGTAGATCGCGCGGTCGGTTTCCGCACACCAGCGGCACACCTCGCTGCCGACATACAGCAGCACCGGCCGGTCGAGCTTGGCCGCGAGCGCGAACGCCTCTCGGCCCCACGGCTGCCAGTTGACCGGCTGTCGCGCGGCGCGTGCGAGGTAGCTCGTCGAGGAGTGAGCCATGCGATTGGTAAACGGCCCACGCTCGGCGATGCACGCCGTGGATGCGGCGCAGAGGAGCAGGAAGGTGCGACTAGACATCGGGATGCACTGGAGAAGTACCCGGTCCTGAGCGAGGGCGTTCCCCTAGTGCAGAAACATCAGCCCCACGGTGAGGCTGGAAACCGGCACCTGGTCGGACGTGAAGCGGCGGTAGGTATAGTCGAAGCTGAATCCGAGACTGGGTGACGCACGCAGGAGCAATCCGGCACCGAAGTTGTATCCTGCGACCGCACCGCCACCACCACTACCGGACAGACCGCCGGCGGTGAACAGGCTCACCCCCCCGTGCGGAAACACGTACACCGGTGAGCTGTCGCTCGGGGCGCCGTACGTGATGCCGAGGTCCATGAGAAACACCAGCATCCCGTTGGACAACGCGTCGGGAAATGTTGCGAAGGCGAAGTCCACCGATCCGTAGCCACCGCGCGACGGCGTGACGAGGAGGCCGAGCTGCAAATGCGATTCGTCGAAGAGGTGCAACGCACCGGCTTCCACCCCAACCGCCATCTTGCTCTGCGTGCGCGCCGCCGCGATGCTCGCTGTCCCGAACGTCAGCGCAACCACGAGAGTCATGAACCGCATCTGCTGCCCCTTCCGGGCCGCTATATTGGCCAAATGACCCTAGTGACCATAACGCCGAAGTCCAACGGCCCGCTAATCATCGAGGGGCCGGTACGGATCGTGACGCCAGACGGGCGGGAATTGACGCCCCCGCTCCGGAAGGACGGGAAACCGTCGGAAGTCGTTGTGCTGTGCAGATGTGGGGGCTCTGCGACCAAACCGTTCTGTGACGGAACGCACAAAAGAAATGGTTTTCAGGACGGTCCGGTTACCACCCCCTAGCGCGACCCTATTATGTTGTCTGGCGCTTGCAGCTACCCCGTTCCCCAACGAGCCCGTGCCCCCCGAGGGAGGAGCGATTGACTATGGCGAAGGGAAAGGCCCCGATGGCCGCGGACGAAGGTTACTGTGTGAAGTGTAAGGCGAAGCGGACGATCTCGAACGCCCAGCAAGTGAAGATGGCCAACGGCCGCCCCGCGCTAAAGGGTGTCTGTCCTGTGTGCGGGACCGGGATGTTCAAGATTCTGCCACCCAACAAGTAATCTCGCGGTCTATTTAGTTGACCCCGCACGCCCCCGGTACTCAACCCCGGGGGCGTGCTTGTTTATAGCGCATCGTGTAGCAGGCGGCACCGACCTCGCGGCAGTAGTACGCCAGGAGCTCGAACGCCACGAAGTTCCCCTCGGCGGTGCGGACGGCGTAGACGTGATGCTTGGACGTGAGCAGGTGTGAGAACATGCTGTAGGCGTACCACTTGCCGATCGCGGCATTGATCGTATCCGCCGCAAACGTGGTGGCCGTGTAGCCCTCCACCGGGACGGTCGTGAGGGAGTCCAGGCTCACGGCTCCGAGATCCAGCGCTCCGGCGCCTGGCGCCGTGATCACGTGGTTGCGCCGGAAGGCAAGGTCCCAGGGAGCCACGCCAGCCTCCACGACGCTGTTCTGCGTGAAGCGGAAGCGCTGCCAGCGGTCGCCACGTGAGGCATCCAGCGTGTAGACGCCGTTCGTGGCTGGTCTCGTGCTCAGCTGATAGGGTGGGAACTCCGGTCTCGTGAAGGCGCCGATGAGGAGTGAGGCGACCAGAAGAAGGAAAGCGGCCGCGAGCACCCACACGAGGATGGGTGCTCTCAAGCCTCCGCCATGAACGGGTACCACGGATCCCGCGGTGGGATGAAATTCTCTTTCACAGCCCGCGCGCTGGTCCAGCGGGTCAGATTGAGCAGGCTGCCGGCCTTGTCGTTCGTGCCGCTGGCGCGCGCTCCACCGAACGGCTGCTGCCCTACGACGGCGCCCGTCGGTTTGTCGTTCAGGTAGAAGTTGCCCGCCGCGTAGCGCAGCGCCGCATCCGCCTCCACGAGAGCCGCCCGATCCTGGGCGAACACCCCGCCTGTGAGGGCATAGGGCGAGGTCCGATCGACCAGTTCGAGCGTTTCCTTCCACTGCCGGTCCGGATACACGTATAAGGAAAGCACCGGCCCGAAAATCTCCTCACACATGGTCCGATACTTCGGGTCCTCGACCTGGATCAGCGTCGGCTGCACGAAATAGCCGTCACTGTCGTCGCAGTCACCGCCGAACAGGATCTTGGCTGCAGGATCGCTCTTCGCGCGGTGGATGTACTGCTTGATCTTGTCGAACGACTTCTTGTCGATCACCGCAGCCATGAAGTGACGGAAGTCCGCGGGATCGCCTACTCGGATATCGCCAAGCTGGGAGAGCACGCGCTCGCGGACTTTCGGCCAGAGCGATTCCGGCACGTAGGCGCGGGAGGCGGCGCTGCATTTCTGGCCCTGGTACTCGAACGCGCCGCGCACGATGCCGGTCGCGAGGGCGTCCACGTCGGCGCTCGCGTGTGCAAGAATGAAATCCTTCCCCCCGGTTTCCCCCACGAGCCGCGGGTAGTCCGCATAGCTCGTCAGATTGTCGGCGACCTGCTTCCACAGGGTCTGGAACACCTCGGTCGATCCGGTGAAGTGAATGCCGCCGAGGTAACGATCGGAGAGCAGCCGCTGGCTGATCACCGTCGCCGGGCCGGGGACGAAGTTCACGACTCCGGGAGGGAGTCCCGCCTCTTGCAACAGCCGGAAGATGAGGTAGTTCGAGTATACCGCCGTCGCCGCCGGCTTCCAGACGACGGTGCACCCCATGATGGCCGGCGCCGTCGGCAGGTTGCCACCGATCGATGTGAAGTTGAAGGGCGTGATCGCGTAGACGAACCCTTCGAGCCCGCGGTAATCCAGCGCGTTCCACGTGCCGGAAGACGAGAGCGGCTGTTCAGCGTAAATGCGCTCGGCGTAGTGGACGTTGAAGCGCCAGAAGTCGATCAACTCGCAGGCGGCGTCGATCTCGGCCTGGAACGCCGTCTTGCTCTGCCCCAGCATCGTGGCGGCGTTGACCATGGCGCGCCAGCGCGTGGCGAGCAGGTCGGCCGCCTTCAGGAAGACCGCAGCTCGATCGGCAAGACTCCACCGTGACCAATCCCGCCAGGCCTCGCGCGCCGCGGCCACTGCCGCATGGACCTCGTCCGCTCCGGCCTGATGCACCTTCCCGAGCACGTGGCGGTGGCAGTGCGGCATCACCGCGTCGACGGTCTTGCCGGTGCGGATCTCCTTGCCCCCGATGACAATCGGAATGTCGACCTGCCGGCTACTGAGATCTTTGAGGGCTAGCTTGAGCTCGTTGCGCTCTTTGGTGCCCGGTGCGTAAGAGAAGACGGGTTCATTGACCGGGGTAGGAATCTTGGCGGATTTCATGCCGGGAAATGTAACCGGGAACCTCAGCGCGTTGGGAAGTTGAGATGACTATTGATCCACGCACTCGGATCGGCCACGTACACCTCACGGTCAGCAATCTCGACCGCTCCCTTGCCTTCTATCGTGACATCCTCGGCTTCGAGGTGACCGCGCACTACGGGCGCGAAGCTGTCTTTCTGTCGGCCGGCGGCTATCACCATCACATCGGCCTGAATACCTGGGCGGGCCCTGGCGCCCCGCGCCCACCACAGGGCACGACCGGTCTCTACCACTTCGCGATCCTCTTGCCTGACCGTGCCGCCCTTGCCGCCACGGTGCGTCGAGTCCTCGAGCATGGCATCGAGCTCGAAGGCGCGTCCGATCATGGCGTGAGCGAGGCGATCTACCTGCGGGATCCGGACGGCAATGGCGTCGAGTTGTACCGCGACCGTCCGGAAGACGAATGGCCGCGCGGCAAGGATGGAGGCATCCAGATGCACACGCGGCCACTCGATCTCGCGGGACTGCTCGCGGGCGACTAGCCGCCGCCCCCGCCCCCGCCGCGCCGCGTATCTCCCTCGCGCTGCGACGG
>DAIQBJ010000026.1:0-18036 GCA_036781225.1 Gemmatimonadales bacterium
AATCACCTCGAGCAGCGGCATCTTGGCGACGGGTGAGAAGAAATGCATCCCGATCACCCGCTCAGGATCGTGGGCGGCTTCGGCAATGCGCGTGATCGGAATCGTCGAGGTGTTGGAGGCGAACACACCCGTCGGGGGCAGGACGCCCTCGGCCTCCCGCAGCACCTGCTGCTTGACGCCGATCTCCTCGAACACCGCTTCGATCGTCAGCTCGGCGCGACCGAACCCTGCGTACGTATCGCCACCGGAGAGCAACGCCACGAGCCGCGCGTACTCGTACTTGGTGATGCGCCGGCGTTTGAGACGATCATCGAGAATCGCGCGCGCGGCGAGGATGCCTTGCGCGACGCGGGCGACGTCGGAGTCCTTCATGCGGACGTCGACCTCGGCCTGAGAGACCGCCGTGCCCGCAATGCCCGAACCCATGAAGCCCGAGCCAATGACGCCCAGACGCTTCACGCGCTCGGGTGGGGGTGCGTCTGGAACGCCGGGATCCTTCTTCAGCTGGTTCGTGGCGAAAAAGATTTTGACGAGCTTGCGGGAGACATCGGTCACCGCGAGTTGGCCGAACAACTGGGCCTCGCGCTTGAATCCCTCCGCCAGGCCGTGCTTCAAGCCGTATTCGACGGCATCGAGCGCGGCGAGCGGAGCGGGGTAATGTCCGCCGGTCCGCTCGAGCACCTGCTTGCGCGCCGCGCGAAAGACGATGCGCCGGCCCAGCGGATTGCCGTCGAGCAGGAATCCGACGAATCCGCCGAGCCGCTTGCGTTTGGGTCGCCAGCCGCCGGCCATGCGCCGCGCCGCGGCGATCGTGATCTCGGCCAAAATCGGCGGCGGAACCAGCTCATCGACCATCCCCAGCCGGAACGCCTTCGCGGCCCGCTCGCTCTTGCCCGCCAGAATCATGTCGAGCGCCGCCCGCGCGCCGACCAGCCGGGGAAGTCGCTGGCAACCGCCGGCTCCAGGGAGAATGCCGAGCTGGACTTCGGGGAGACCGATCTGTGTCTTGGGATGGTCCGTGGCCACGCGGTAGTGGCATGCGAGCGCGAACTCGAACCCGCCGCCGAGACAGGCCCCGTGGATTCCGACTGCGATCGGCTTGGGGAAGCGCGCCACACGCTCGAGCATCTCCTGGCCATCGGCCGAGAGGCGCTCCGCCTCGGCGGCCGAGCCGAGCGTGACGAATTCTTCGATGTCGGCGCCGGCGATGAAGTTGTCCTGCTTGCCCGAGAAGAATGCGACGGCGCGCACGCGGGCATCGTCGGCGAGCGCGGCGAAACAGGCGAGAAACTCGTCCTTCACCGCGCGGGAGATGACGTTGACGGGCTGGCCCTTGAGATCGAGCACGACGGTCGCGATGCCGTCGTTCACGTCCCACGTCACGGCGGGCGCGGTAATCGAGGGAGCAGTCGTGGTCGCCACTAACGCCGTTCCAACACCATCGCGAAGCCCATGCCGCCCTGCGCGCACACGGAGATCAGTCCGTATTGCACGTCGCGGCGCTTCATCTCGTTGGAGAGCGTCGTGACGAGCCGGCCGCCCGTCGCTCCGAATGGATGCCCGATGGCGATGGATCCCCCCATCACATTGATGATGTCTTCGTTGATCTCCCACCCCTTCGCGGCGAAGCCCTGGAGGTTCGAGAGGACCTGGGACGCGAACGCCTCGTGCAGCTCGATCAAGCCGAGGTCCTTCCACTGAATGCCCGCGCGCTCCAGTGCCTTGGGGACGGCGAAGATCGGCGCCTGCAGCAGCTGCCAGCCGGGATCCACCGCGGCCACGGCGTACGAGCGGATGTAGGTAAGCGGCTCGTACCCCAACGCCTGCGCGGCCTCCGAGCTCATGAGCAGAACCGCGGAAGCGCCGTCAGTCAGCGGGGACGAGTTTGCCGCGGTGACGCTGCCGTAGCGACGGTCAAAGACGGGCTTCAGCTTTGCCATCTGCTCGAGCGACGTGTCTGTTCTGATGCCGTTGTCCTGCTGCACGACAGCCGCGCCCGGCTTGCCCGAGAGCCAGGGGACGATCTCGGCGGTGAGCCTGCCGTCGGCGGTGCCCTTGGCGGCGAGTGTATGGCTGCGCAGCGCCCAGCGGTCCTGGTCTTCCCGCGTGATGTGATTCTCCTTCGCCATCTTCTCGGCCGACTGCCCCATCGATTCGCCGGTGGACGGCTCGGCGATGGCGGGCGCGACGGGAACCAGGTCGCGGGGTCGGATCTTGGCGAAGGTTCTGACGCGCGCGCCCAACGACCTGGCCTTACTCGCCTCTACCAGGATGTCCGCCAGCCGGCGCGAGGCGAGGATCGGAATGTCCGACAGCGCTTCGGCGCCGCCGGCAATGATGACGTTCGCGTTGCCGAGGGCGATCTGGTCGTGGGCGGAGCTGACTGCTTGATTGGAGGAGGCGCAGGCGCGATTCAGGGTATATGCAGGGATTTCCCTGGGAAACTGCGGCAGCAGGCTGACTTCGCGCCCGATGTTCGGTACCAACGCCGACGGCACGACCTGCCCGAACACGACCTCGTCGACCTCATCGCCGTCCAGGTTGGTGCGCTCCAGCAGCTCGCGCGCCGCATAACGGGCGAGGTCGACGGCCCGCACGTCCTTCAACGCCGTGCCGGCTTTGCTGAACGGTGTGCGGACGCCGGCGACTACTGCCACGCGCCGACCGTTGAGACCGGGCATTAGATTCTCCCTCCCTGAATTCACAGGCTAACGCCTGTGCTCGGCCCGCAAGGTCCTGAAGGACATGCGTCGCCGAACGGACTCGAAACCTACCACCCCGTGAAAGTGGAGGGGAGTTGGCTGAATCGCCCTTCTCGCATCAATCGCGCGCCAGCGCTCTCGACTCGATGGCCGACGGGTCGGTCGACGTGCTGGTCATTGGTGGTGGCATCACGGGCGCGGGTATCGCGCGCGACGCGGCGCTGCGCGGCTTTCGGACGGCGCTGGTCGACAAATCGGACTTTGGTGCTGGGACGTCCTCACACTCATCGCGCCTCATTCACGGCGGCATCCGCTATCTCGAGCAGGGAGCGCTGCACCTCGTGTTCGAGGCCAGTCACGAGCGCCGGGTACTGCTGCGCATCGCCCCGCACCTCGTCCGTCCCCTGGCATTCCTCTTCCCTGTATACAAAGGCGGCCCGGTTCCCGGCTGGAAGCTCCGCGCGGGCATGTGGCTCTACGACATTCTATCGTCGTTTCGCAATGTGAAACGGCATCGCTGGCTGCGCGCCAAGAACGTGCGTCGCGAGGAGCCGGCGTTGCGCGATAAAGGGCTGGTCGGTGCGGCGCTGTACTACGACGCCCAGGTGGACGACGCGCGCCTGGTGATCGCGACCATGCGCGCGGCCGCACGAGCCGGCGCGCTCGTGGCCAACTACGCCGAGGTCACCTCGTTGCTGAAACCCGACGGACGGGTGCGAGGCGCGGTCGTCCGCGATGTGCTCACCGGTCAGACGGTCATGATTCGGGCGAACGTCGTGGTGAACGCCACCGGTCCGTGGTCGGACGCAGTGCGGCGGCTCGACGATCCTCAGGGAGCCGTACTGCTTCGACCCACGAAGGGCGCACACGCCGCCGTGCCGCGACGCCGGATCGCCAATGAACATGCCGTGACGTTGTTCTCCCCGATCGACGGCCGCGTCATGTTCGTGCTGCCGTGGGGCGATCTGTCGTACATCGGCACGACCGACACCGATGCCGATGCATCGCCCGATTCGCCGGGCGTCACGGCTGCCGACGTCACCTATCTGCTGCGCTCGGCGAATGCCGCGTTCCCCGATGCCCATCTCACGTCAAAGGACGTCGTCTCGGTGTGGGCCGGACTGCGCCCGCTGCTCCGCCAGGACAAGCAAACCAATCCCTCGGGCGTATCACGCGAGCACCAGGTCTTCGAGAGTCCGCACGGACTCATCACAATTGCCGGCGGCAAGTTGACGACCTACCGAATCATGGCGCGCGATGTGGTGGATCGCGTCGCCAAGCGGCTGCGCGAGTTGGACGGGCGTCCCGTCGCCGGGCGACCGCCGACGGACCGGCTACCGCTTCCCGGCGGAGAAGCCGCCGAGCTGCAGATCCTGATCGAAGCGGCGCGCGCCCGGGGGGCATCGGACGTCACCGCTCCGCATCTGGTCGCCTACTACGGCAGCGAGGCCGCCGCGGTCTTGAACCTCGTCGAGCGCGAGCGCGCACTCGGTGCGCCGATGGTGCGTGGCCGGCCGGAGATCTGGGCGGAGGTCGTGTACGCCGTCGAACGAGAAATGGCGATGCGTGTGCAGGATATCATGATCCGGCGACTGCATCTGTTTTACGAGACGCGCGAACAAGCCCGCGACGTGGTTGCGGCGGTGGCCGCTCGCATGAAACAGCTCCTCGGCTGGGACGACGTCCGCGAGGCCGAGGAGCTGCGCGACTACTTCGGGCTGGTGCAACAGGCGCAGGCGTTTCGGCGCAATTCTAAGGCTTGACCTTCACGTGTGGATGAACGTGCACACGGGAGCCAGGGTCGTCATCGTCGTTGATCTGACGTAGCGCCCATGTCGCGGCGTGACGGACCGAGCCCGCCTCATCCTGCTGTGCCGCCATAAGACCGTCACGCGCGCGCGGGCTCTCGATCTCCCCCAAGGCCCATGCCGCCGTCGCGCGCACGTCGATGTCGCCGTCCTTCAGCGCGGCGACCAGCGGCTCGACCGCGCGGCCGTCCTCGATCTCACCGAGCGCCCACGCGGCCAGGGCGCGAACCTCGGGATCCGAGTCTTTGAGCGCCGCCGCCGCCGGCGCCACGGCGGCGCCGTCTTCGATTTCTCCGAGGGCCCAGATCGCGGTCTTGCGCACGTCGATGTTGGGGTCGCGGATCAGCGGCTCGAGCGCGCTGATGCCCTGCGCGCTCTCGATTTCGCCCAGCGCCCAGGCGGTGGCCTGCCTCACCCGCGGCTCGCGATCCTTCACTGCGGTGGCGAGGACCGGAACGGCGGACGCGTCTTCGATTTCCCCCAGCGCCCAGACCGCGACGATGCGCACGTCCAGGGACTGATCCTTGAGGGCGACGCTGAGCGGTTGGACGGCGCGCTTGTCTTCGATCTGCCCCAGAGCCCACGCTGCCGTGCGCCGCACGCCGGCGTCGCGATCACTCAGCGCACCCACGAGCGCATCGATCGCCACCTTCTCTTCGATTTCTCCGAGCGCCCAAGCGGCCGTCAACCGCACGGCCGGGCTCTCGTCGCCGCTGAGCGCGTCGCTGAGCGGCTTGATCGACCTGGAGTCCTCGAGCTCGCCGAGGCCGAGTGCGCCGGTCTCACGCAGATCGGCGCGGCTGTCGCGCAGCAGCGAGAGGAAGAGATCGTAGGTTTCGGAGCCGTGGTGTCCTCCCAGGACGCGCGCGGAGATGTTGCGAACGCAACGGCTGTCGTCGCGGATGAAACTCCGAAACGCACGAACCACCGCCGGATCGAGGTCGTGGTTCTTTTGATGCATGTCCACATGGAAGCCGACACCCCCGCCGCCAGGCATCGGCATCGGCGTCGGCATGGGACGCGGCATGGGCATCCCGGGATCGGAAAAGCCCCAGCCGCTCCAGCCCCAGAATCCACCGTAGTTGGTCAACGCCTGGCCTGCGAGCGCACATACCGTGGAATCGCTGGCTTTGAGCTGACTCAGCACGCGTGTAACCGTGGCGGAGTCGAGGGGAGGACGGTTTTGGGCGACGAGCAGGACGGCGAGCAGCGGTGCGAGCATGGGAATCCCGGGTGAGAGGAGACGCACGGTTGGATAGGGAGAATGAGCGTAAGGTTGCCGCCTCGGGAATTGCCGGTATTATCTGGCTCGATGCGCCCAAGTGTTTGGCTCGTTCTCGTTTGCGTCACGGTGCACGCCGCCTGCACTCGGGTCGAGCCGCCGCCTGCCGCGGCGGCGACGACGCGCGGCCCGGCCGACTCCCTCATACCCGCTGGCCCATTTGGGGCAGCCGTTCGGCGAGGGCGTGCGATTCTCTCGGCGACGCGCGACAGCCTCCCGAATCACGTCGGCAACAAGCTGCGCTGTACGAGTTGCCATTTGGACGCAGGCCGGCGCGAGAACGGCACGTGGGTGGGCGTGTTCGCGCGGTACCCGCAGTACCGCGCCCGCAGCGGTGTCGTCGAGACGATCGAGTATCGCGTGAACGACTGCTTTCGTCGCAGCATGAACGGCACGGCGATCGACCCTGCTGGACCCGAGATGCGCGACATCCTCGCGTACTTCGCGTTTCTCTCGCAAGGCACGACGATCGAGGGGTCCGCGACAGGGAGTAGCACGCGGCTGCAGAAGTGGGCGGCGTTCAGCGCGGATACCGCCGCCGGCGCGCGCGTGTTTGCCGCGTCCTGCGCCAAGTGCCACGGCGTGTCGGGGGAGGGCACCGCCGTCGCGCCGCCGGTCTGGGGGCCGCAGTCCTACAACCTCGGGGCGGGCATGACACGCGTCCGCACCGCCGCCGAGTTCATCAGCCGCAACATGCCGTTCGATGCGCCCGGTACGCTCGCGGACAGCCAGGCGTTTAACGTCGCGGCGTACGTCAACGCGCATCCCCGTCCCGATTTCCGGGGCAAAGAGAACGATTGGCCGAATGGCGATCCACCACCCGATGTCGCTTATCCAACACGGGCACACCACTGAGGAGGCATCCGATGTTCGAGTTCGATCACGTTACCACCCACCGTCGTGGGTTCCTGGGGACGCTCGCGGCGACGGTCGCGGCCGGCCTCACGACCCTGACCCCGCTGCGCCTCGAGGCTAAGCCGCGCGCGCATTCGAGCACCGGCATGGACGCGTCGTTCGAAGCGTGGCTCAACAAGATCACGGGGAAACACAAGATGTTGTTCGACGCCCCCGAGGTGAACGGCGGGATGCCCGTGGTCTGGCCCCGCGTCTGGCTCAACGGCAACAATGAGAATTACGGCACGAAGGACGCAGAGAACTCCGCCGTGATCGTGCTCCGGCACGCGGCGATTCCGATTGCGATGAAGGACGACGTCTGGGCGAAGTACAAGCTCGGTGAATTCTTCAACGTCAAAGACGGCGATGCGCCGGCGACCAAGAACGGCTTCGCGAAGGTGATGCCGCTGCCGCTACCGGGCACCGGGCTCGAGGCGTTGCTCGCGAGCGGCGCGCAAGTCGGGTGCTGCAACGTCGCGCTGACCGTGTACAGCGCGATGTGGGCGCAAAAGAACAGCCAGGATCCCGCCACGGTAAAGGCCGACTGGGTTGCCGGTTTGATTCCCGGTGTGCAAGTCGTGC
Source organism: Gemmatimonadales bacterium (assembly GCA_036781225.1). Lineage (GTDB taxonomy): Bacteria > Gemmatimonadota > Gemmatimonadetes > Gemmatimonadales > GWC2-71-9 > 20CM-2-65-7. The sequence continues at coordinate 7,269 of DAIQBJ010000026.1, forward strand.
CGTCGGGCGTGCTGGCTGTCGCGAGGTCGCAAGAGAAGGGTTGCGCGTACTGCTTCGCAGGCTGAGCGAGTGATGTAAGTCACCAGCGCGGCGGTCGTGAAATGGAACCGCGCGAACCTTGGATCGATCCTCCGTGTACATCGGGACGCACCACAACCGGAGGATCGAACCATGATTCGACGCATCCTGACGGCCGCCGCGTTGCTGATGTGCGCGGCCGGCGTCACGCGTGCCGCGGCGCAGCGATCGCATTTCGGGCTGCACGGCGGGTACAACTTCGACATGGAAGAAGGGGCCTTCGGCGCGCAGCTGAGCCTGCCGCTCAGCTCGTCGATCGAGCTCTATCCGTCGTTCGACTATTACTTCGTGAACACCGGGAACCAGCTGGGATTCAGCGGGGATCTCAAGTTCCACACACCCGGCGCGCCGCTCTATTTCGGCGGTGGACTCAACGTCCTGCACTCGAGCGGCAACTCCGACACGGGGTTCGACCTGCTCGGCGGGTTCGAAACGCGCTACGGCCAGACGCATCCCTACGTCGAGGGGCGCGTGTTATTCCACGATAGCTCGGCGTTCCAGCTGATGTTCGGTCTCAATGTGACGCTGTACTAGAAGCAGGTTGTGGAGGTCAGTGGGAGACGGTGGAGGTTGATGGAGCACCTCCACCGTCTCTCATTTCCAGCCGCGCAGGCTTCTCACGAAATCGTGGAGTACCAAAAACTTTTCGTACACCCGCACGCCTTTTCGCTTGCGGCCGAACTCTGCGAACAACTCGCGCAATCTGCCGCGCCGGGCCACGTAGAACCGGAACGTCTCGGCGAAGTCCTCCTGGGGGTGCGTCGCCGCGTATGCGCTGACGTAGTCGGTCAGGGTCGTCGCGATGCGGCGGCGCTCGAAATCCACCCAGTGCTCATCGGCGACGCGATACGCCTTGCGCACTTCACCGAACGTGCGCCGGAATCGGCCGGTGCGCGTCCACGACCAGTGATGATAGAGGAACGAGTGGCCCAGCTCGTGGAGCAGGAGGCCGGTCAGCATGTTCCACGAAATCTCGTCGCGGCGCCGCTTGCCGGTGACGTAGCGGCGGTCCAGCTCGATGACTTTCGGAGCCCGCGGGGCGACACCGGAAACGCCGGGCCGCAGCGCAACCCGGTAGTGCCAGTCGCGAATCCGCGACACGATCAACAGGCGGCGGGCGCGGCGCAGCGCCCGCGGGATCAAATCGCGCCCGGTCGCGTCCTCGCCGCACCACGGGCACGTCGCCATCCAGTCGTCCACGCCGCGGTCGCAGTGGGGGCAGACGTTCTGGAAATCGTCGTACTTCCAGGTTTGCTCGCGACCGCACCAGGGACAGAACCGCATCGGGTACATGACGCCGCCGCCGCACCCCCACTCGCAGCGGCGGTGGAACTTGAATCCCTTGGGCGCCTTGAGCGGCTCGTCGCTCGAATCCCCGTCCTGGATGTTGCGGCCACACCAGGGGCAGAACGACGAGGCGTCCGACACCATCCAACCACAGTATGCGCACTCGGCGTTCGTCTCACGCTGCGTGTCCTTCCACTCGAGGCGCCGGCCGCAGCTGGGACAGTAGCCCCAGAAGCGTTCCAGCTCGGTGTGGCAGCGGGAGCAGCGCAGCTCGGGCGTGGGGATTTCGCGACGGCTCATCGCGCCATCGCCTCGTCGACGATGCGTTGCACGAAGGCATTGTACTTGAGCCCGGCCTTCGCCGCCGCCTCCGCCATCTCATGCTCGGCGGCGATGAACGGATTGGGATTCACCTCCAGCACGTACACCTCGTTGTCGTGCGCCAGGCGCACATCCACGCGCCCGTAGTCCTGAAGCCAGAGGGCGTGAAACGCGGTGCGGCAGATCTCGCCGATGCGCTGAGTCAGCTCGTCGGACACTCCCTTGGCGAACACGTTCCTGATCTTCTTGCGCTTGCGATATTCCTCGTCCCACTTCGCCTTGTAGGTCGCAATACGGTGCTCGGTCGTTTCCGGCTCCCCAAATGTCATCTCCGTGAGTGGCAGCACCTCCACGGCGTCGTTGCCGATGAGCCCCACGTACACTTCGCGACCCTCGACCAGCTCCTCCACGATCGCGGCCTGATGGTACTTGGTGTGAATGAACTCGACGCGCTGCGTGAGGCTCTGATCGTCTTCGACCACGGACGCCTGCGCGATACCGATCGACGCATCCTCGAGCAGCGGTTTGACGATCAGCGGAAAGCGCAGTTCCGACGGCCGCACGAGCTTGTCACCCTCGTGGAACTCGGCGAAGGCGGGCACCCGAATGCCGTGGTAGGCGAGGATCTTCTTGGTGAGCGACTTGTTGCGCGCGACGAGCAGTGCCGTGGGCGATGAGCCGGTGTAGCGGTAGCCATACATGTCGAGCAGCGCCGCGATCGCGTACTCGTGCCGGGCGTTCTTACGGAAACCTTCGCAGCCGTTGAAGACGAGTTTGGGCTGGAACGCCGCCAGGCGCGCGAGCAGCGGAGCGACGTCGTCACCGATACCGATCATGAGCACATCGTGGCCACCCGCCAGCAGCGCGCGGGCGACGTCGTACTCCGCTTCTTCGGCCTTTTGGTCGATGGCGCGCTTGTACTCCGCATCCTCCCACTCGGGATGCAGCGAGTCGAAGATGACGGCGATCTTCACGCCACCACCTCACCGCCTCCGAGACACATGGAGGTCGAGCGCGCTCATGCGCTGAATGTCCCGTGCCACGGTCGTGAGTCCGATGAGGATGATCACCCCACCGAGCAATCCGACGGCCGGCAGCAACAGCATCGCGCCCTGCAGGCTGCCGGTGCGGTCAGAGAGGTAGCCGATGAGCGGCGGTGCCAGCGCGTCGCCCGCGAGATGCGAGAACAACACGAACGCGCCCAGGACGGACGCCTGCACGGTCGCTGGGACGACATCGAGAATCACGGCGACGAGGGGGCCGTTATACCACGTGTACAGGAAGTACGTGCCCATGATGAGCGGTCCGAACCAGCGTAGATCCCTGACCAGGATCAAGGCCGCGCAGACGGGCGCACCGAGGACGAAGCCGGCACCGGATACGAGGACGCGTCCCCCGCGCCACCGCTGCTGGAGCCGATCTGCCGTCCGGCCGCCGACCAGCGCCCCCAGGATGCCGCCACCCAGCGCCCACAGCCCGAATTCGGCGCCCACGCGCGCGACTGACAGCCCGTGAGTTCGCTGCATGAACGCCGCGGCCCAGGCAACCAGCCCATTCACCGCGAACGTGATCATTGCGCCACCGAGAAACACCCAGATCAACGTCGGTGTGCGGAACACCCTCACCGCAGCGTCCTGAAAGTCGTCGAACGCGCCGGCAGCGACGGCACCTGCTTCCGTCGTGCGTCGCACGGCCAACGGGACCAGCCGCCAGACGGTCCAGGCGATACCGACGCTCACGCCCACTCCAAAAACGGCCGTGCCGATCAGTGGCGGAATGCCCTCGAAGAGCGCCAGCAAGCCCGCGATCGCCGCGCCGATTCCGGCGCAGACGGCCAGCGGCACCACATACTGAGTCACGCCGTGCATTCCGTGCCGCCACCACCGCCGCAGAATCTCGACAATGGGCGGGGGCGGGCGCCGATCCAGCTCACGCAACCGCGATGCAAGCAGCGCCAACACCAGACCGGGGAACCCCATCCAGATGAACGCCCACCGCCAGCCGTAATTCTCCGCGATGACGCCCCCGAGCCAGATCCCGAGCACGCCACCGAGCGCCATCCCAACGGAGTACACGCCGATCGCAAAGGCGCGCTGCCTGCCCTTGAAGTATTGCGCAATGACCGCCTGGGAGGCGGGTCCGTAGCCCGCCTCTCCGAAGCCCACGAGCGCGCGGCAGGTGAACAGCTGCCAGAAGCGGCCCACAAATCCACCTGCCGTCGTGGCCAGGCTCCAGACCGTCACGCCCCAGGTGATCACGCTGCGCCGCGAGCGCAGATCGCCGATGACGCCGAGTGGCAGCGCCGCGAGCGAGAGCACGATGATGTACGCCGAACCGAGCCAGCCAAGCTGCGCGTCGGTGAGATTCAGGTCGCGCTTGATCGGCTCGAACACCGCATACACGACGTTGCGGTCGAGGTAGTTCAGCAAATTGACCAATGCCAGGAGACCCAGGACGTAGACGGCATACGCCCGGGTTGGACGGTCGGACTTCGGGGTTTCAGCTGGCGCCGCTACCCCCGCCAGTGGCTGCCTCGGCGCGCGCGTCGCGATCGGACTTCGCTTCCAGATAGGACTCGGTCAACTCGCGCATCATCTCCTCGCGCCGGTCGTAGAGGCGTTTCAGCTGCCGGGGCTTGCGACGGGCGAGCGCGTACGCCGCCAGAATAGGGAACGCCACGGTGTTGTCCAGGTACGCGACCACGGTCCCGGGCAGCTTATCGGGATCGACTTTGCCCCAACTGACGGCCTCCGATGGCGTCGCGCCGGAGAGCCCACCGGTGTCGGGCCGTGCGTCCGTGATCTGCAGGTAGTAGTCGTGCCCCTTCTCGCTGATCCCCAGCACCTCCTGGATCTGTGGCTCGGTCTGGAGCACGAAGTTCTTGGGGCTTCCGCCGCCGATGATCAGGACCCCGCTCTTCCCGCCGCGAATTTTGGCCGAGAACACGATCGACGAAGTCTCGTTCACGTCGGCGCTGACGTCGAAGCGCAGCTTGCTTCCCGAAAGGGCCTGCTCGGCGACGTTCATCCCGATCGAGGAGTCGCCAGGCGACGAGGTATAAATCGGAACGGCGGCCGTATGCGCCGCGCCCAAAACCGACTTGCGTGAGAGGCCGAGCGCCCGCTCGCGCTCCAACACATAGCCGCCCAGCAGGTAGTGGTATTCGGCGGTGCTCATCGGCCGCTGGAACTCCTGCCGGGCTGAGACCTCGCGCACGAAGCGGTCGGTGGAGAGCAGCACGTCGTACTCGAAGAAGATGTCGTAGATCCGCACGACGCCTTCTTCCCGCAGCACGACATCGTCCGCGAAGGGTGTGCCGCGATGCATCGCCATGCCGAGGCCGAAGTGCGCATCGTGGTAGAGATTCGCCCCGGTCGATACGATCCAGTCGATGAATCCCGCTTCAATCAGCGGAATGATCGTGGACATGCCGAGCCCCGCCGGGGTCATCGCGCCGGTGAGACTCATGCCGACCGTGACATCGTCGTCGAGCATGCGTTCGGCAAACAGCCGGCAGCCTTCCGCGAGGCGGCCTGCGTTGTAGGCGAGGAACGCGTTGTCGACAAGGTCGGCAATCGTCTCCTTGCCGCTGACCGGCTTGGGGCTGATGCGCTGGCCGCGCAGGAATTCGTTCTGGGTCATCGCGTGGACTGGCTGATCGGTTGCATGGCGCGGAAGGCGCGCGTGCGTCGCTCACGGGCTGCCACGATCCACCCGAGCGTTTCCTTGGGATCGTCGGTGACGAGAAACAGGTTCAGATCTTCCGGCGAAATCTTTCCTTCGGCGGCCACCCGGTCCTTGAGCCAATCGGCCAAGCCGCCCCAGTACTTTCGGCCGAACAGCACGACGGGGAACTGCTTCACCTTGCCCGTCTGCACGAGCGTCAGCGCCTCGAACAGCTCGTCCATCGTCCCGTAGCCTCCGGGGAAGGCGATGAATGCCGTGGAATACTTCACGAACATCGTCTTCCGCACGAAGAAGTAGCGGAAGTTGATCGAGCGCTCCACCCATTGGTTCGTGCCCTGTTCAAACGGCAGCTCGATGTTGCAGCCGATCGAGAGCCCGCCGCCTTCTTTCGCCCCGCGATTGGCCGCCGCCATGATCCCGGGCCCACCGCCCGTGATGATCGCGAAGCCTTCCTTGGCGAGCATACGGGAGGTCTCGTAGGCCGCCGTGTAGTACGGATCGCCCTCCAGCGTGCGGGCCGAACCGAAGACGGTCACGGCGTTGCGCACGTCAGACAGGGTGTCGAATCCTTCGACGAACTCGCCCATGATGCGCAGCACGCGCCACGGGTCCGTGCTCGTGAACGACGCCCGCCGCTCGATCGACACGACCTGCGGCGGTATGAGAAGTTGTTCGTCTTCAGTGAGTGGGCTGCGCGGCGAGGCGCTCGGTTGCTCTGACATTGTCATCCTGCGAGTTATAAAAGAAAGGCGAGAGCCGGACGTGGCCCGGCCGGCTGTCGGCAATGATGCCGCCCGCGGCCAGGTGTCGTACGGATCCCGCAGGATCCGGCATCGGAATCATGACGATCGCCGAGCGCTGCTGGGGATCGGCGGCGACCTTGGGGTGGAATCCCGCCGCGCGCGCGCGCGCGATCAGGTCTTCGGTCAGCGCGGCGGTCGCTTCCCGAATGGCGGAAATGCCGAGCGCTTCGATGTACTCGAGCCCGCCCAGCTGCGCGTAGACGGCCGCGAGCGACGGCGTGCCGAGCTCGAAACGGCGCGTGTCGTCGTGGAACGTCAAACTGCGGGGGTCGAACGCGAACTGATCGCGCTGACCGAACCAGCCGGAGACCCTTGGCTCGAGCCGGCGGGCCACCGCTTCACGCATGTAGAGGAACACGATCCCTGGCCCGCCGAGCAGCCACTTGAGGCCGCCGGCGACGAGCGCGTCGACTCCGGCGTCGCGCACGTCGACGGGGATCTGGCCGACCGACTGGTACGCATCGATCAGGCAGAGCGCGCCGTACTGGTGCGCGGTGGCGGCTACGCGCTTGATGTCCTGGACGGCGCCGCTCGTGAAGTACACATGCGAGGTCACGACCAATGCCGTGCGGTCGTCGACGGCTCGCGCAATCGCTTCGACGGGTACGCTGATGCCGTCCGGGCTCTCGACGATCACGAGCTCCACACCCTCGCGCGCTTTGGCGAGCCACTGGTACGCGACCGTGGGAAAATCGAGCGACGTGATCACCACTTTCGGGCGACGGCGGTAATCGAGCGACTCGGCGATCGCGCTGAGGGCGACCGAGATGCTCGGCGCGAGGGCGATTTCCCCCGGCGCCGCGTTGACGATCCGGCCGTAACGCGTGCGCAGGTCGGTCAGCGCCTCCCACCAGACGTCGTACCACGCGGCGGCACCGCGACTCTGCCAGATGTCGAGGAATTCGGCTACCTTGCGGCGAGACCGCTCGCCCAACGCGCCCAGCGAGCAGGTGTTGAGGTAGACGCTGTCCCTAAAGATGGGAAACTCGCCGCGATACGTGGCGAGTCCAAGCGCGCGTGGTTGTACGCTGCTTGCGAGCGTCATAGGTCGTGAATATACAGAAGGAATGCAGCGTATCGCGAGTTGGTCGGGACTCTACGTTCGTTTGGCAGCGCGCGCGCTGGTGCGGCCGCGACTCGCCATCGATTTGCTGCGACTCACGTGGAGTTTTCGCGCGCGCGACTGGTGGCGCCGGCCGCCCTTTCTTCCCATTCCCCCCCGCGAGTACATGCAATGGCGGATGTTCACCGCATATGGCGACGAGCAGGCCGTGCCCCCGGTCGATGACGTGGTGAACTTCGCGCGCTGGCGGCGCGAAACGATGGGGCTCTGAACCTCCTCGTATGAACCCCGCCGAGCGAAGCGTCGAGGTCAAGCGTCGAGCCACCGCGCTGGGATTCACCCTGACCGGTGTCACGCGGCTGGATCGCAATCCACACGCCGCAGCGCTCGATGCCTGGCTCGCTGCCGGGCATGCCGGCACGATGACGTATCTCCACCGGCAGGCGGAGCGGCGGAAGGATCCCCGCAGGATCATGCCGGCGGCCAAGTCGGCCGTTGTGACACTGACCAACTATTTCCATGGATCGGCTAACCCCGGGCGGCAGCCCGGGGAAAACAAAAATCCAACGCCTGGGATTTCTATCAACCCCGGGCTTGCGCCCGGGGTCAGTAAAGCGGCGACCAGCAAGGTCGCGCAGTATGCGTGGTCCTCAGACTATCACGAAGTCCTCGGGGAGCGGCTCGAGCGGCTCGCTGCCGCGATCCGGATCCTGAGTCCCGGCTCCCAGGCCCGCTGCTATGTGGACGCCGGACCGGTGCCCGAGCGCGAGCTGGCGCAGCTCGCCGGCCTCGGATGGATCGGCAAGAACATGATGCTGATCAATCCGGAGATCGGCTCGTTCACGTTCATCGGCGTCGTGCTGACGGACGCCGACCTCGAGCCGGATTTGCCGTTCGAGGCGGACCGCTGCGGCAGCTGCCAGCGCTGTCTCGAGGCGTGCCCTACCCAGGCGTTCGTCGGACCGCGCAATCTCGACGCGCGCGCGTGCATCTCGTATCTGACGATCGAGCATCGCGGCGAGTTCACCGGCGCCCAGCGCGAGCAGGTGGGCGACTGGCTGTTTGGATGCGATGTCTGTCAGGACGTCTGTCCCTGGAATGTCAGCTTCGCGCACCCCACGAGCGACGCCGCATTTGCGCCGCGCGCCGACGTCGCCGCACCCGATCCTGATGCAATCGTCGCGCTGAGCGACGAGGCCTTCGCGTTCCAGTACGCCGCGACGCCATTCTCGCGGCCCGGGCCCGCCGGCATGCGGCGCAACGCCGCGGCGGTGCGCGCGCGATGACGTCGGCCGAGCTCATCTCGGATCTGCAGCGAAAACTCGCCGACGGCCTGGCGGCTATCGATCCGCATCACCGCCTGCTAGGGCGTCCCGTCAGCTATCGCATCATCGATGGGCGGACACTCGAGATCACATTTCGCGACGTGGCGGGCATTGCCGACGCTGAAGTGCTGGGCGTCAAGCGCGTCATCGGTCAGGAGTGTTTCTGCAGCGTCAGTCCCCAGTCGGCCGAACGCCTCATTGTGCGGTTCGTCGTCCCGCTGAAATAGCCTACTTTCCGGCGACGCGAGACACGACGTCGTAGTAGAAGCGCACGCCAAAGCGGAGTGCGTCCAGGCTCACGCGCTCGTCGTTGCCGTGCACACCGCGCGAGTCAGTCTCCGACAACGGGAATGGGCTCAGACCGTAGCTCTGGATCCCCAGGCGGCGGAAGTAATGGCTGTCGGTGAAGCCCGGCAGCATCAGCGTGGTGACGAGCGCGTTGGCCTGGCGCGCCCGGGCCACCGCCGTGATCGCGCGAAACATGTCCGTCTCCGCGGAGCTCTCGGTGGCCGGCCAGTTCGGCCCTTGCGGCTTGAACGTCACCGCCGTGTCACCCACCACGCGCACGAGATCGGCGAGAAACGCCGCCGGTTCCTGGCCGGGCAGCAGCCGCACGTCGAGGGCCGCGGTCGCGATCGGCGGAATCACGTTGGTCTTGTCGCTGCCTTTCAGGCCCGTGATCGAGATCGTATTGCGGAGCAGCGCGTTGTAGGTGAGGTCCGACGTCAGGGTACGGACGGCCAGCGAATCGCGCAGCGCCGTCTGGATGTCGGCCAGCCAGCGGCGCACGGTCGTGTCGCGCTCGATTGTGGCGAGATCGCGGAACGAGCGCGCTACCGTGGGCGTCACGAGCAACGGCGTCTGCCAGTCCGCGATCTTGTGCAGCGCGCGAACCAGGCGATTGACGGGATTGTCGGGAGTGGGACGCGAGCCGTGTCCGGCGGTACCCCGGGCCGTGACATCGAGCCAGTACGGTGACTTTTCCGTCGTGCCGACGCCGAAGAACTGCACGCCGCCGCGGCCGTCGGAGCGCGTCAAGCCGCCTTCATTCAACAGGAACTCGGCGTCGCGCAGCAGATCGCGCTGGTGCTCGACAAACCATCCGGCGCCCACTCCGGCGCCGATCTCCTCGTCGGCCGTAGCGAGAAAGATGACGTCGCGCTTCAGCGGCACGTGCGCGCGCTTGAGAATCAGCATGGTCATCAGCTGCGCGACCGCTTCGCCTTTCATATCCAGCGCGCCGCGGCCCCACACGTAGCCGTCCTTGATCACGCCGCTGAACGGATCGACGGTCCAGTATTCCGGCGACGCCAACACAACGTCCATGTGATTGAGCAGGATCAGCGGTCGCGCGCCGCCGTCACCGGCGAGTCGGGCGTACAGATTGGCTTTGCCCGGCGCTGGTTCGAAGATCCGCGCCTCGATCCCGTCGCGCTGCAAGACCGCTGCCAGCCACCGCGCCGCGACGATCTCATTGCCGGGCGGATTGGTCGTGTTGATGCGGATGTAGCGCGAGAGCAGGGCCGCCGCTTCGTCGCCCAGCGCGTTCCAGTCGGATTCGACCGGCGCCGCGATCAGCGCGACTCGCTCGGGCGTCTCCAACACGGGCGCGTGCGATGGGCCGGCGAGCGGCGGCGCAGGATTGCGAGCGCATGAGGTGAACAGCAGCAGGAACAGGCCTGCCCTACACCATCCTCTACCAGGCTGCACCATCCTCCACCGTCCCTTCCTAAAGACTCAGCGTCTCGCCGTGCGCGAGCTGGCGGTAGCTCTCTTGCGGCAGGCCGGCCGCCCGCAAGGCGACGCGCGCGCGGATTGGCGGCTCATCCATCGCTTCGTCGGTCAGCTTGAATGTGCCCCAGTGAATGGGCACCATCAGCCGGGCGTTCAGTGCCACGAACGCTGCTACCGCTTCCTCGGGATTCATGTGGACGTAGCGCATGAACCAGCGCGGCTCGTACGCACCGATCGGCAAGAGCGCGACGTCGAACGGGCCGTAGCGCTCGCCGATGGTGGCGAAGTCCGGATGAAACCCGGTGTCGCCGGCGAAGAATACGCGCCGCCCATTCGCCGCTGTGAGCGTAAAGCCGCACCACAGCGTGTCGCCGCGGTCTCCAATGCTGCGGCTGCTGAAATGCATCGCCGGCGTGGCCGCGATGCGCAGGGAATCGACCGCGTGCTCCTGCCACCAGTCCAGCTCGGCG
>DAIQBJ010000027.1:0-18026 GCA_036781225.1 Gemmatimonadales bacterium
CGTATGGCCATCGGGAGCGACCGCGAGCTGCACCAGTACCTGGCTCGTGTCGCCGCCCGGCACCTCCACAATGTCGACGTGCTCGCGCTTGGCATCGTAGACGGCGATCTGGTTTGCGCCGAGACTCGCGATGTAGGCGTGCTTGCCATCGGGCGCGACGGCGAGACCGTGCGGCCGCGGCACCAGCACTTCGACTTCTTCCGGCGTCATCGTCTTCCGATTGATCACGGCGATCCGCGCCGGCGCGTTGACGGCCGACATCGAGCGCGTCGCGTACAACATGGTGCTCTTGGGATCGAGCGCCAACAATCCCGGCGTCACCGTTTCCGCTTTGGCAACGACGTGATTGGACCGATCGAGCTTGACCACCGCGTTGTCGCCGACCAGCGAGACGTACCAGTACGAGCCGTCGGGTTCGACCACGATGTGATGCGGCTTGGGATGCGCCGAAAACCCCATCGCCGTGAAGTCCACGGTCGCGACAACCGAATCTGTTGCCGCATTGATGACCGTGACCTTCCCCGACGCCTGATTGGCCACATACACCAGCACCGGGTTCGGCCGTCCCAGCAAGAGCAGCGCGAGCAGAATGTTCATGGCACCGGCGCCGTCGGGCGCGCCTTGAGAATGAACAGGCCCTCGGTCATGCTCGACACCGCGACAACGCCGCTCTTGAAGAACGGATAGTTGCCCCACGTGCCCTCGAAGCCGGGCTCATCCGGGCCCACGGGATGGGTGTCGAAGAACCCGATCTCCTTCGGATGCAGGCGATCGGTGATATCGAGCACGCGCAACCCGCTCACATAGTTCGATTGATACATCGTGTTGCCGACCAGCCAGAGATTGTGGTCGGTGGCTTTGTTCTTGGAGATGTACTGGCCCGCGAGCATTGGATTCTCGAGATCGCTCACGTCCCAGATCAGCGTGCGGGTGCCATCGACCAGGCCTTCGATCTCGTCCAGCTCGTCGTCCTCATACGCGTAGCGTTGGTCGTCCGTGAGCCAGCCCTGGTGCGCATAGCCGACGTTCGGGTACGTCGCGCGCGAGATCGCGACCGGATGCGCCTTGTCCGTCACATCCGCGATCGACAGGTGCGTCTCGTTCCAGCCAAAGCAAATCTGCCGGCCCTGATACTTCGTGGTGGGACCATGGTAGACCACACACTGCGCGTCGTGCGTGTAACCCGTGCCCTGGCGGCCCGTCTGCGGATCGGCGAAGCAGCCCGCGAACTTGGGCTTCACCGGGTCGTGGACGTCCACCATGTGGAGCCCGCCGCCGCACATCTCACCGCCGGCATTCGAGCCGGTCAGATAGATGAAGCCACTCGCCGTGTCTGCCACGATGTCGTGCACGCTGTGCGCCACGCCGTAGTGCGCGTCTTCCGTGAACTTCTGCGGCGTCTTCACGCCGCGCAGCCGGTCGAGATCGAAAATCTGCATGCCGTGATTGCGCGAGGCATCGGACACGATGTAGGCGTAATGCTTGTAGGTCTTGATCTCGCGCCAGAACGTGCCTGGCGAGCCCTCGGTCTTCGGCAGATCGCCGAGGTACACGGGTTTCGTCGGATCGCTGATATCCACGAACGCGGTGCCGTCGACCCGCCCCACCAATGCGTACTCCTTGCCGGTTTGCGGATCGGTGTAGCCCCAGATGTCGCTCAGCTGAACGCCGCGCTTGCCGCCGATCGCCGAGACCGGCAGGAATGACATCAGATCGACCTGGCTACAGTCGAAGATTTGCACCTTGCCGCTCGTGCACTCGCGCTGCGCGCCGGTGATCGCCGCGAGGCTCGTCACCTCGCCAACCAGATGCCCGGCCTGCTGCCACGTTCCGTTGGCGCGACGCGAGTAGACCGCGACGCCACCCTCACCGTAGTCCTCGTTGCCGATCGACACGGCGACAAGGGAGCCGCTCGCCGCGATCCTGGTGCCGAAGCGATCGCCATCGACCAGCGTGGCAGGGCCCACCTTAGTGGACGTCGGGAAGCCCGTCGAGTCGCGTGTGAAGCGATAAATGCGGCCTTGGAATTGATTCGCGCCCACGGACCCGACCCACAGTTCTTTGCCCAGCTCGGCGATGGACGATCCGAACCGTGCCCCGAACGAGCCGTCGAACGGCAACACGCGCGTCACGGGACTCCACTGCCCGCTCGCGCTGTCGCGGCCGAACAGCCAGACGGCACCCGCGCCGCGATCGTTCACAGCACCGACGATCGCGGTGTCACCACGGAGAATGATCGCCGCGCCAAAGCCGCTGCTGCGTCCCGTGATCGGCCCGGGGGGCGAGATCTTGTTCTCGAGCTTCCACGCGCCCGAGCTGCTGCGATTGAACACATAGACGGCACCGTTTCCCGAGTCGGCGCGGAAATTGCCTACCATGACGCGCGAGCCTGAGCTCGCGACGACGCTGCCGAACGTCGCGCCCCCCGACGTGTCGCTCGAAGCCAGCGTCGTCTCGGCCGTCCATGTGCCGCCGGCATTGCGGAAGACGTAGACGGACCCGCTCCGGCGCGTGAATACCATTGATCCGAATCCACTCACGCCGGTCGAGATGTAAGCACGGCTGTCCGCGATGACGATTCCGGCACCGAAGGCGTCGCCAGGGTGCCGTTCCGGAGCCTTGATGCTTCCGCTCTCACGCCAGGAACCGCTCGCATCGCGGGTGAACACGTAGACCACGCCACTCGCCGAATCGGCCTTTGACTGGCCGACGAGCATCGTGGTGCCGTCGATCGCAATCGCCGAGCCGAAGCCGTCGCCGTTGGATGCAGCCGATTGCGTGATCTTCTTGATCGGACGCCAGACGCCCTTCGTGTCGGCGCGGAAGACATACACCAGGCCCGGGCCGTACGCGTTATCGGGCTGGGCGACGTACACGTCCTGTCCGCTCACGGCAAGTGAGGAGCCGAACCCGCCTTGTGCGAGCAGGGTGACAGGAGTGAGAACGACGGCCAGGGCGATGATAAACAGGCTTCGAGGCGACACGAATGAGGTCTCCACAGGAGATAGATCGACGGCTACAGGATGTGGCTGCGAGCGATCAGGCGAAGAGCTGCGAAGATTGGGAGCTGGAGGGCGGCGGCGGTCGCATGGCCGCCAGAGCGCGGCCCGCGTCCGCCCAGCGCGAGCGCAGCCACTCCGTGAGCCAGAGCGGCAGCGCGCGGGTGTGCTCGAGCGGCTCCTCCCCAATCGTTGGCTTCCTGCCCGTCAGCATCTCGCGCGCGAGCGACTGCACCGCGGCCATGTCGTTACGCGCCGTCGCCGGTTTGCCGAGCGCGCTCGCGATGCCGGTGTCGGCCACGAGTACACCCTGGTCGGCGAGCAACACATTTTCGGCTTTCAGCTCACCGTGAGCGATCTCCGCGGTGTGGGCGTGCTCGAGGCCGGCGAGGACGCCGCGCAGAATCTCGACTGCCCGCGCGAGGGGCGTGGGACCGTTGTTGCCGATCCAGGCGCGCAACGTCGTCCCGGGGACAAAGGGCCGCGCGTGGTAAACGAAGGAGCCCGCCCGCCCCGCCCCGCGTGGCGGCACGAGATGAGGGTGCTGCAGCTTCTCGGCCAGCAGCAGCACGGCGCGCTCGAACTGGAGATCGTTGATGCCCAGCGACAGAGCGGCCGGCAGAATCTTGACGAGGAGCTGCGTGCCGTTCTCGGATTGGGTTGCTACGAACAGCCGGTATTCTCCTACCGGCCTGACTTCGCGCTCGATCCGATACAGGGGGCCGAGCGCTTCCGCTAAGGCGGCGCGGAGTTCGGACATGATTCGCAAATTAGCTCCGGGACCTCGAATGGGAAGGGACTACTCCCCTGTTTCCCGTCTAATCCCCTGGTAGAGGGCCTGAGCACGCCGTCGCTCCGAAGACGAACCGAAAATCTTGTCCCCATCGAAGCGCCCGTTCTCGATGAAGATCTCCGAGATCTTGAGGCCCGCGGTCACGCTCCCTGCGACATAGACACCCGCGACCGTGGTCTCCAGCGTGTCGGCGTCGATCTCGGGTCGTCCCGATTCCGGGTCGAAGGTGATGCCGATGCGTTTGAACAGCTCGAAATCGGGCCGGAAACCGATCAGCGGATAGACGCGATCGGCGGGAACGCGCTCTTCGTTTCCCAGCGCCCCTCGCACCAGCACATCGCGCTCCGTGATCTCGATCACCTGGCTGCCGAGCCGCGCCTGGATTTCACCCGCCGTGATGCGGTTCTCGAGATCGGGGCGCAGCCAGTACTTCACGCTCTTGGGCCAGGTTTTGCCGCGATAAACGATGGTCGTAGTACGGGCGCCGGCGCGAAACAGTTGCAACGCCGCTTCGACCGCGGAGTTCTTGCCTCCGATCACGACGACGTCGCGACCGTTGGACAGGTGCGCTTCGTCGAAGTAGTGATGCACATGAGGCAGGTTCTCTCCCGGCACGCCGAGACGATTCGGGTGATCGAAGTAGCCGGTTGCGAGAACCAGCCTGTCACACGTAATCGGCTCGATGCCGAACCTCGTTTGCACGTGTTGGGCATCGATCAGGGTGGTGTACGTCCGGACCCGCAACCCCTCAGCGCGCGCCACGCCGCGATAGTACTTCAGCGCTTCTTCGCGCGTGGCCTTGGCGCCTGCGCACACGAGCGGATGCCCGCCGATTTCCAGCCGTTCGGGCGTGGTGAAGAACGTCATCCCGATGGGATAGCGGACGATGGAGTTGGCGAGCGCGCCGGCGTCGATGACGAGCGGGTCGATCCCCCGCCGCTTCGCCGAGATGGCGCAGGCGAGACCGATCGGTCCGGCGCCGACGATGATGGCGGCTTCGTGCGGCATGGGGGCGGAATCTACCTTGACGCTCCGCTTCCTCGCAACAATATTGTTGCGCATGGCCAGACGCGGTCGAGCCAACAAGAATCTGATCAAGCAGCGCTACCACGTCGCCAAGGTCGCCTTCCCCGACGACGCCGACCTGGCGCGCAGTCTGGGCGTCCACCGGAGCGCCGTGGTCCGCTGGAAGCGGGGCGAAGCGCCCGCGGCGCGGAACTGGGAGCAGCTGGTGGGGCTCGACACCGTCGTCTCGCTGCTCGAGGGCTTTCTCGACCTCTCCAGCATTCCGAAGTGGCTGCGGGGCATCAACGCCCACCTCGGCGATCGGCGCCCCATCGACGTAATTCGCCAGGGGCGTCTCTCCGAAGTGGTCGCCGCGATCGAAGCGGAAAAGGCCGGCGCCTTCGCCTGATGCCGTGGCGGGTCTTTCCGTGGGACCCCGCCGCGCAGCCCGGCGAACCGTTCTCCTCCAGCTACATCCACCCCAGCCAGGGCTCCGGACGGTTCGATATCCCCGGCAAGCTGGTCGTCTATCTCGCCGAGACCGCCGTCCACGCCGTCGCGGAGAAGCTACAGCGCTTTCGCGGCCAGCGGATCGACCGCAAGGACCTGATCGAGTCCGGCAAAGCCCTGGCGCTCGTGGAATGCCGGTTGGGAAAACTCAGGCTCGCCGATCTCTGTGACGCAAGCGTGCTCGTGACGTACGGCATCCGGCCGGACGTGCTGGCGAGTCGGGATCTGGCCAAGACTCAAGCGGTGGCGGCGGCGCTGCTGCAGGAAGGGTTCGCGGCGCTGCGGTGGTGGTCGGCACTGTCGGGCGATTGGCACACGATCGTCGTGTTCGAAGGCGCAATCGACTATGGCGAGCCCGAACCCCTCACGATCGGGCACGCGGCGGTTCAAGAGGCAAGCATCGCACTCGGCATTAGCATATAGCGTGTTCCCGCCCGCCACCGTAGTCCCCTTCGTCGCGCTGCTCCTGGCGATCGCACTCATGCCGCTGGCGGCGCCGCGCTGGTGGGAGCGGAACCGCAACAAGGCGATCCTCGCTGCGCTGGTTTCCGCGCCGACGCTCGTCTATCTCGGCATGCACGCCCCCCAGCTCCTGGTCGAGAAGGGGCAGGAATACTTCCGGTTCATCGTCGTGATTGCGGCACTGTTTGTCATTACGGGAGGGATTCACATTCGCGGATCCCTGGCCGGAACGCCCGTCGTTAACACCGGTGTGCTGGGCATCGGTGCCGTGCTCGCCAACGTGCTCGGCACGACCGGCGCTTCGGTCCTGTTGATCCGGCCCCTGCTCCGGGCCAACAAACGCCGGCAACGCGTCGCGCATATCGTCATCTTCTTCATTTTCATTGTCGCAAACTGCGCCGGGCTGCTCACGCCCATCGGCGATCCTCCACTCCTGCTCGGCTTCCTGAGAGGCGTGCCGTTCGGATGGACGCTCAGACTGTGGCCGCAATGGCTCGTGGTGAACGGGATCCTGCTCGCGATCTTCTACTTCTGGGACCAGAGGGCGTTTGGTCGGGAGGAGAAGGAGGAGGCCCGCGTCCACGAGCCGCTGCGGATCGAGGGCTTGGTCGAGATGCTCGTGCTGGCCGGCGTGATTGTCACCATTCTGGCAGCACCTCCGGGACGGAGCGCGATCATCGTGGCGCTCGCGCTCATCGGCTACTTCGCCGGCTCGCGGGAGCGGCGCACGCAGAACGTGTTCACGTTTGGTCCGCTGATCGAGGTGGTTGTGCTGTTCGCCGGGTTGTTCGCCACGATGGCGCCCGTGTTGGAGATGCTGAACGCGTGGGCCCAGCGATCCGATTTCGCGGTGCGAACGCCGGCGCAGTTCTTCTGGGCATCTGGGGCGCTGTCGAGTGTGCTCGACAACGCGCCGACGTATCTCGCGTTCGCTGCGGCGGCGGCAGGATTGCAGGGACTCGCGCCGCATGGGAACTACATCGGCATGATCGACCCGAGCGTGCTCGCCGCCGTCTCGACGGGATCGGTATTCATGGGCGCCAACACCTACATAGGGAATGCGCCGAATTTCATGGTGCGGGCCATTGCAGAAGAAAACGGTGTGAGGATGCCGTCGTTCTTCGGCTACATGGCGTACAGCATCGGAATACTGTTGCCGCTGTTCATAGCCGTGGCGGTGTTGTTTTTCGTGGCCTGAACCGGTCGACGCCATCCAGCGCCCGCATGCGAGCCGCTGCCGCCACGGTCGTGAGCTCGGTGATCAGCACCTCCCAGCGCTCGGTCCCGAGGCGTTTACGGAGTCGTTCCTGCGCCCGTTCCCACCGCGGCCGCAGGTGCGCCAACTCTTTCTCGCCGGCGGTGGTGAGGGACCAACGCCGCTCCCGCTTGTCTTTGCCCGCTTTGGCACGAATCAGCCCCTGGCGCTCGAGCGACGCCAGCGTTCGGGTCAGCGTGGTTCTGTCTATGGTGAGAAGCTCGGCGATCTGCGCCTGCACCAAAGGCTGCCTGCCGAGGACGTAGAGCAGCGTGAATTGGGGAACGCTCGCGTCGAGCGCCCGCTCGTAGAGGCGGCTGACCGAGCGGGACGCGCGGTTGAGGCTGGCGCAGATGCAGGCCAGCTGCGGCAGAACGTCAAGCTCCACGAACTCTCCGGAAAATCGCGATGTGACTCGCGACGAGGAGTGGGACGAAGAACGTTGGAACGAGGTTGAGGGGCAAGTGCGTCAACGGCTCCATGCCCGGGATCGTGCCGCTGCGAACGACCAGCGTTGCTGTGCCGACGGCAACGATCAGATCGAGCAGTCCGAACGAGTTCCACGTGTACGCCAACCATTTGGGCCGGGGGCCGGCGAATACGAGGCCGATCGCACCGGACGCCGCGATGATATCGCCCCACCCGGCTCGGTCGGCGAACACTGGAGCGAGAACGCCGTTCGCGCTCAAGATGAGGAACGCGATTCCGACCAGCCGCACGGCGTGCATCCCGACGAGCGCTCGCCATGGCAGCGTCTCGAACCACGGACTGACGGCAACGACTGCAAGCACGGCGAGTGCGATTACTGTGAGCTGGGGTCCGGGAAATGGCACGGCTGCAAAGAGCCAGGGCCCGAGGAGCAGCGCGACGACGAACCAAACGAACAACCCGATAGGAACGGTGCGCGACGGGGCGGTGGCGAGTCCGGCGGTCATACCCTCTCCTGGTTGCGGGGGTCAATACGTGTATATACACGTATTGAGTGTGAGAACTCCAAACGGCCCCGGAGTGTTCCAATCGGGCCTGCCCGCGTTATCATAGGGTGGCGTGGAGCTAATCCCCCTTCCTCAGCAACGGCGCGCCATCGAAGCGCCACTCGGTCCGGTACTGGTCGTTGCCGGGCCGGGAGCCGGCAAGACGTTCTGCCTCATCTCGCGAATCCAGCATGTCGTCGATCAGGGGTTCGATCCGCACCGCATCTGCGCTGTCACGTTCACCAACCGCGCCGCCGAGGAGATCGCGTCGCGCTTGCGGCACGATGTCCGCCGGGGAACGATCCACGCCTTCTGTCTCGCGCTGTTGCGCGAATTCCCGGAGGCCGCCGGCTTGCAGCGAGGATTCGGCGTCGCCGATGAGCAGTATCAGGACGTCATCCTGCACCGGCTGCGCGTCCCGGCGGAGCGGCGCGGCGGGATGCTCAATCGCTTCGGCCGGCACCGGTTCCAGCAGCACCCGCTAACACCAGACGAGGCGCGGATTTATCGCGAATACACCGCCTGGCTCGCGCACCGCAACATGGTGGATTTCGACGACCTGATCGTCAAGGCCGAGAAACTCGCCGATCGAGTCGCCGAGCGCTGGGATTACCTGCTCGTGGACGAATTCCAAGACGTGAACGCGGTGCAGTACGATCTGTTGAAACGGCTGGCGGCGCCGCATGGGAATTTCTTCGCCGTCGGCGACGACGAACAGTCGATCTTCGCCTGGACCGGCGCCGACCCCTACGTGCTCGAGCGCTTCCGCCGCGATTACGACGTCGAGCCGATCATCCTCGACAAGAACTGCCGCTGCTCCCGACAGATCTTCGAGACCGCCCGCCGCGTGCTGGCGCACAATCCACGGCTGTTTCAGAAGCAGCTCACCGCCGATACGGAATCGCCGCATGAAGTGGCCGTGCAGAGCTTCCGCACTGAGCACGACGAAGCCACCTGGCTGATCGCCGACCTGCGCACCGATCCCGACCCTGACGCGGCGATTCTCTATCGCAAGCATCGCCTCGGCGAGTACCTGGAAGGCCGGCTGCTGCGCGCCGGCATCCCCTGCCGCCTCGCCCGCGGCCGCTCGCTGATCGAGGACACGGTGATCGGGTACGTCATCGCCGCGCTCCGCGTCGTGCGCATGCCGGATGATCCCGGCGCGCTGCAGGCATTCGCCCGCATCGTACTGTCCGCGCATTTCCTGCAGGAGGTCGAGGCGGCCATCGATGAGACGAGCCCCTTCCTCAGCTCGATTCGGGAACTCGCGCAGCGCCGGCCGGGGCAGCATCCCGACACCAAGAAGCTCTGGCGCCTCATCTACCAGGTGGAGAACCTGCGCGCGTTGCCCCGCGCGCACGGCACGCTGCCGGCGGTGATCGACGAAATCCTGTCGCAGGCGGTGGGGCCCTATCGCAACAAGCTCGAGGAACGCCACGACGAGCTGAGCGACCCAGCCGACTGGCCCGAGGTGGAGATCGGCGACGCCCCTCCTGGTGCGTTGCTCATCAAAGCCGGCATCCACGGTACCGACGCCCTGACCGTCTTCAAAGCGCTGCAGCGCGCCCACGCGCGTGATCTCGACACCGCCCTCGCGCGCTACGTCACGTTCGACTTCGAGACGACGGACAACGACGTCGAGACCTGCGGTGTCGTGGAGATCGGCGCCGCGCGCGTGATCGACGGTCAGATCGTCGATCGTTTCCACACGATGGTGAACCCTTACAAGCCGATCAGCGCACGGGCGACGGACGTCCACGGCTACACCGACGCCGATGTCGCAACCGCCCCGCCGTTTGCCGAGGTTTTCCCCCAGTTCCGGGCTTTCATCGGCAACGATGTCTTGATCGCGCACAACGGCCAGCACTTCGACATTCCGGTGATGCAGCGTTTGGCGGGCGCGGACGGCGTCAAAGGGCTCGCGTTCTACGACACCCTGTTACTCGCCAAGTCGTTGTCGCGCGATCGGGCCACGCAGGAAGACATCGCGCACCGCTTCGGCATTGATTGCGGCCGTGCGCATCACGCGCTCGACGACGCGGTGACACTGGCCCAGGTGTACCGCGAGCTGGAGAAGCAGCGCACGGCGCGCGCGCGAAAGGCTGTGCTGGCAGACCTGCTCGATTATCTCGCGGTGGGGCTTGCGCTCGAAGGCCGGAACCGCACGCCCGAAGCACAGCTCCTGTTCGACATCGGCCGCTTCCGCGCGCTCGGGCCCTACAGTGACGCACTCGAGTTTTACGGAGCCTTCCGCACGCCCGATATGCCGACGCTCGATCAGGTGATCGAGCGGCTGGGCGGGCACAAGCTCCTGGCTCGCCTCCGGGCGCAACGGGACCCGGCGCAACGGTATGCGTCGGCTGTTGCGCGCTTGCGCGCGCTGGTCGATGACAAGGCGTCCCTGGCCGACAGTATCGATGCATTGCTGGAGCGCGTCGCATTATCCAAGTCTGACGGCGCCGAACCCGCGCATACCCGCATCAATCTCCTCACGCTGCACTCGACGAAGGGCCTCGAATTCTCGCGCGTGTACATCGTCGGTGTTGAAGACTTCGAGATCCCCGGATATCAGGCGGCCACGAACAACATTCAGGACGAAATCGAAGAGGCGCGCCGGTTGCTCTACGTGGGTATGACGCGGGCGCGCCAGCGGCTGACGCTCACGCGCGTCGCGCAGCGGTTTGGGCGCGAAACGGGCGGAAGCACGTTGCTCGAGGAGATGGGGCTGCTAACGCGGGGTCAAATCAGCGACAAAGACGTCGCTCTGCCGGTCTTCAACGTCAAAGAATAGCCGCTTCCCGTTGGTCGCGAAGTCGTTGCGCACCGACTGCCAGTCGGGATCTGCCAAGCGCAGCAGCTCACGCGGGCGGCCGCCGTGAGCATCGACACTCCAGAATGATGTCAGCCCGCGCGCATCATGAACCTTGAGGTACAGCGTGCGCCCGTCTGGTGCCCAGATGGCGTGTGAGACGAGCGGCGCGCCGTTGCCCGGCGTGAACACCTGTCGCGCGGGGCCGCCGGCCGCAGGCATCACCATCACCACCCCGGGCTCGCCGTCCGCGGGCGCCGCGACGTAGGAAATCGCTTTCCCGTCGGGCGACCACTGCGGCCGATAAGTCCCGCTTGCGAGTATCTCGGGCACCGACCACTTGCCGTCCGGTCCCCGCCGAGTCACGAGCGCGTTACGCGGAGTCCGCTGATCGTAGAACAGTATTGATTTGCCATCCGGTGACCACTTCGGGTAACTCTCCTGGCCCGGCGTATTCGTGACTCGCTCGATGGGTCCGCCGTTGAGCGGCTTCAGCTCGATGTCGCGCGTGCCCGAGCGGAAGGAGTGGAAAACGATCGCGGTGCCGTCGGGCGACAGATCGGGTGCGAACTCGTCCACGGAATCCGAGAGCAGGACCTCGGCCGCCCCCCCGTCGATCGGCATCCGATACAAGTCGGAATGTCCACGCAGATCGGAGTCGTAGAGCAGCCAGCGGCCGTCCGGACTCACGCGTATCCCCTGAATGACCTGGCTCCCGCGCGTCACCGCGGTGGCATTGGCCGCGCTCACGGAGAGGCCTCCGGCGGGTGGATTCGCCGGGATTGGCAAAGACCAGATGTTGGCCCGCGCCGTGTACACGGCGTACGCCATCCGCTTCGCGTCGGCGGAGAGCGAAATCGTCTTCGCGCCGAGGCCCGTGGTCAGACGTACGGGCGCCCCGCGCGGCCGGCCCGCCGCCGAGAGACTCACAACATAGACATCGCGCGGGCCGTCCCGACTCGACACGAAGAAGAGCCTGCGGCCGTCACCCGAGAACACGGGACTCTGATTGTACGCGGTCGGCTCGGCGATGCGCACCGGATCGCCGCCGGCGACGGGGAACAGGACAATGCCGGTCGGGGCGAGGTTTCCGAAGAGTGGACCGGGGAGCACGGACGGGCTGTTGAACGACACGCACGCAATCACCCGGCTCTGCGGCGCCCATGCACAGGAATGGAGATCGGAACCGGTCGCGATCATCCGCACATGACCGCCGCCGATGAGCATGGCGGACAGTGTGTCGCCCCGCACGAATGCGATTTCCGTCCCGTCCGGTGACCATGCCGCGGATGTGACAATGGCGCCGGCACTGGGCGCGACAAGGGGGCGCGACCCGCCGCCAAATGCAGCACCTACGGATGCGCCGCCGCGCGTCAGGAAGAGGATGCTCGTGCCATCGGGAGACCAGCGAGGCTGCGTTTCGACCGCGGTAGAATCGTCCGAGAGTGCAATCGTGCGCCCCCCCCCGCCTACGCCTCCCACTGGGCGGATGAAAATCCGCATCTGACTCGCGCTGCCCGCGGCGTACGCGACCAGCCTGCCGTCGGGCGACAGCGCGGGCTGAATCTCGAGTCCGGGGTCGGCGGTGACTTGCTCGGAGCGGCCCACGGTAAGCGCCGGAGCGGACCGGCGCAGTATCACCGCCGCCCCCGCGCCGGCGAGGACAACGACACCGGCGATCGCGGCGAACCAGACGACCCGGCTCCGACGCGGCGCCTCAGCCGCGGGAAATCCCCCCGACGGCGTGTACTGCAGCGCCGCGCCAAATTCCGCGGCGCTGGCGAAGCGGTCGGCGGGCGTCATCTCGAGCGCCTTCGCCACGGCGGCGTCGATGTTCGGTGGCACGTTGCTCCGAATGGCGCGCACGCGGGTGGGTCGCTCCGTCAGCAGCTTCGCGATGAGCGCTTGCGTCGTCGGGGCCGTATGGGGCGTGACGCCGGACAGCATCTCATACAGCACCGCGGCGAGCGAATACTGATCGCTGCGACCGTCGATGTGGCGCTCGCCCGTCGCCTGCTCGGGACTCATGTACTGTGGCGTGCCGATGGCGATCCCGGTGGCCGTCATGCGCGAGTCGGCGGCTTCGGTGACCGCGAGCGCGATGCCGAAGTCGGCGACCATCGCTTCACCCTCGTGAATCAGAATGTTCGCCGGCTTGATGTCGCGATGAATCACGCCGCGCTGGTGGGCGTGCTCGAGGGCGCTGGCGACTTGCCGCGTGATGGCCACCGCTTCCTCGATGCTGAGCTGCTTCTCGCGATCGAGCTTTGCCCGGAGCGATTCGCCCCGTACGAAGGGTTGGACGTACCAGAGGAATTCATCGGATTCGCCCGAGTCGATCAACGTGAGGATGTGCGGATGATCGAGTCGAGCGGTGATCTTCACCTCATTGAGAAACCGCGCCACACCGAGGTGCGACGCGATCTCGGGGCGCAAGACCTTGAGCGCGACCTGGCGGTCGTGCTTCAGCTCGCGCGCGAGATAGACGGTGCCCATCCCGCCAGCGCCGATTTCCCGCTCGATCGTGTATCGGTCGGCGAGAGCCTCCGCGAGCTTGTGCTCCATAGGTGGGCCAAGTTACGGACCGCTATGGAGAGCGTAAATACTACATTCGGACAATTCCTCAGTGACGCCCGTGGAGGACAGAGCCGATTTGAGCTAACATAGGCGACTTTCATGAGCCGCCCGCCCCGCCGATACATCCCCCTCTGGATCGTCGCGTGTCTCACCTGCGGCAAAGACTCGAGTGCTCCACTTCCTGACGAACCCGGCCCACCCGCCGACGTGGCGGGCACCTGGTCGTTTAGAGAGACACTCGTCAGCACACAGCACCAATTCGAGTGTCGCGATCAAGGCGTGATCGCCATCGCGCAACACAACGCTGACTTGACAGGGTCCGTCACACAGACCGGTGAGTGTACCATCGGTCCCGGTTACGCGGACAATTCCGGTACGACGACGATTGCGGGAAACGTCGGCGCCGCGACGGTGCGATTCGATTTCGGCGATTGCTCGTACCGCGGTGACTTGTTCAACATGCCGCGCGACAGCGCGGGCGGTACCGTCGAGTGCCACATCAATTTCGGCATACCGTACGGGCGCGTCGCGTTCACGGGGACATGGTCGGCAATCAAGGGAATCGAGCGCGCACCGCCGAGCTTCACGGCCGAGATCGTCCGACCGGCTGTCGACAGTAGCTTTTTCGTCACCGGCGAGACATTTCGTCTCATTGTCCGCGCCTCTGACGACCACAAGCTGCATTCCGTCGTCTACAGCGTTGGCGCGCCGATGAACCTGTACGATTCGATACCCACCACGGACACGACATTTGTCGATACTGTGGACTACGTGATACCGGGCACCTGGGACGGTACCGCGGATGTATTCGTACGGGTCCGCGATGCGGCTGGTGGAGCAAGCTTCGGAAACGCAGGGACGCTTCGCGTGCTGAACGGCATCCGCCGGCCATTCCAAACGCGCTGGCTTATCGCCCGCGCCGCCGGTACCGCGTACGACTCGGCGCGTAACGTCCTCTATCTCGCGCAACCGGAGAGCGCACAGGTTGGCGTGCTTTCGCTCACCTCGATGACGCTGGGGCCGAGGACCCATTTGCCAATGACTCGCGCCGACTATGGCTCGTTCGGGATCGATATTATCCCGGGCGGTGACAGCGTCATCGTCGCGACGCCGGATTCGGGGCTGGCAATCCTCAACCGCCTATCGGGGGCGGTGACGACCGTGCCAATCGCGGGCGTCACAGGCACAAGCAACGTCGTGGTCACGTCACATCGGCACGCGCTGGTGTTCGGGTCGCGAGACTCGTCAGGATACACGTACTTCGGGATTTGGGACCACGATTTCACGACCGGCGCCGACACGATGCGCCGAGACATCGGTCTGAACGGTCACCTCAATGCTACGGCGCAGCTGTATCGCTCGCCCGATCAGTCGAGGGTGTTCATCTATTCGAACGGCGCGCCGGCGTGTGCCTACGTGTACGACGTTGCCACGGACGCCTTCTCTGCATGCGCCACCCTCAACTTCAGCTGGCCCACGGCGGCGACCGCGACGACGGATGGCAGCAAGTGGCTGTGGGGAGATTTGTTGCTCGACAGCGCCCTCAACGTAGTTACGACAGCCTTCATTCTCGACGGCAACGAGCAACCTCCGGGAGCAAGATTGCCGGGACTGGCCCCCGACGGGTCGGTGGCATATCTGCCGAGGTACTACGGCTACGACAAGGTTGCGTTGCCCGCCGGCACCGTGGTCGAGCGCGTACGAATCCCGTCGGGCTTGTTTCTCTCCCGCGCGACGGCGTTGCCCGAGGGGACTCGGCTGTTACTCTCGTCCGATTGGCCGGCCGGAATGACGGGGATGCGCCAAGCGATCCTGGTCGATCTCACTTCGCCGTCCGTATCATCAGCGGGACCATCGTCGTCCCCCAATGGATCCGCAGTAGCGCCGAGTCTGCGTCCACCACCGGGAAGTAATACGTCAGCGTTTCCATGTAGGCGCCGCTGTCGGGACTCACGTTGAGCCGCAGCACGTCCTGCGACTCGCCCGGGTAGTTCGTGTGCCAGCCGCCGACGCCGCGATTGAAGATGATGGTCCAAGGCATCGACTCCGCGGGAATGGTCCACAGCGAGTACCGCCCAGCCTTGAGTGGTTGGCCGTTGATGGTGACATCCTTCGTGAAGGAGATCGTCGTGGCGGAATCGGCGCCGGGATGCCAGATGCGGTTCCAGGCAACGAGGCTCCCGAACAGCGCACGCCCGCGCGCCACCGGGCGGTTGTAGGAAATCGTCACCTCGGTGCCCTGGATATGCTGGCCCACGCTCCCGTGCTGGCTGCGTGGATACTGCAGCAGAACGGCGAGGATCAAGAGGGTCATGTGCCGTGGAGCTTTCTGACGGTCTCGATGGTGTCCGCCTCTTCCGGTTGCTTATCGTCACGATAACGAATCACCCGCGCAAAGCGCAGGGCCAGGCCGCCGGGATAATGCGGGCTGTCTTGCAGCCCATTGAACGCGATCTCGACGACCAGCTCCGGGCGCACGTAGACGACGACACCGTCGCGGTGGGTTTCGATCTCTTGTAGCCGCTTGGTCTGCCAGTCGAGCAGATCGTCGGTCATGCCCTTGAACGTCTTGCCGAGCATCACGAAGCCGCCGGTGGCGGGATCGCGGGCGCCGAGGTGGAGGTTGGAAAGTTTGCCGTGGCGGCGGCCGTGGCCCCACTCGGCGGCCAGCACGACGAGGTCCAGTGTGTTGGCTTTCTTGACCTTGAACCACGCGCCGCCCCGCCGGCCTGCCTCGTATGTGGACTCCAGACCTTTGGCCATGAGCCCTTCCTGACCGGCGGCAATGGCGGCATCGAAGAAGTCCTGGGCTTGCCTGGCGTCGGCGGTGACGATGCGAGGCGGGCGCTGCGATTCCGGCACGTGCTCGGCGAGGACCTTTGCGCGCGTAGAGTACGGCTGGTCGAGGAGCGACGTCCCATCGAGATAGAGGATATCAAAGAAGAAGGGGATGCCGCCGCCCAGTCCCTTCATGGTTTCCTGAAAGCGCACGGGGCGTTTTTCGGCGCTGAGGACGATCGCCTCGCCATCCAGTATAGCCTCGGTCATTTCAAGAATTCTTGAATTGTCGACGACCGTAGGGAGCTCGGCCGTGATGTCGTTGAGCGTGCGTGAGTAAATCCGTACCTCGCTCGCTTTTTTATGTACCTGAATCCGAATGCCATCGAGCTTGTACTCGAACGACGCCGGTCCCAGCTCCGCGAGCGCCTCCTCCACATCGGTTGCAGTCTTCGCAAGCATCGGCTTGATGGGGCGAAACAGCTGGACTTTGAAGCTCGAGAGCTCGCCTTTGGCGACGGCGGTAAGATCCCCGGCAAGCATCATGGCACGCCGGACTTCGTTGGCCGGGAGATCGCGCGCCTTGGCAAGCGCTTCGACCATGATGCCTTCCAGCGCACCCTGACGCAGTTCGCCGCTCAGGAGTCGAAACAGAAAGTCCTGCTCCTCAGCCGTCGCCCGCGAGAACAGATCGCTAAGCAGCCGCTGCTTCTCGCCCGCCGAACCCTTCCCTGACATCCTGGAGATCTTCTCAAGCGTGTCATCAACATCGCGGATCTGCAGGCTTGCCGACGTGCCAGCGCGAGCCTTGGCTTTCTGAAGAGTCGCCCACCCCACCCCCACCTTGGCCTGGCGAATCGTCCCCGAGAGGTAGGCGATGACGATCTCGATCTCGTCCGGGCTCGCCTGCTTGAGGAGATCGGCGAGCAGCTTGATCTTGGCGAGGCGGCCGGAAGTGCCGGCGACCTGCCTCGAGACTTCCACCAAAGATTGGAGGAGCATGCTAGAAATTTATCGCGCACGGCGCATTGGGCCGTGGACTGCTGTGGTGGAGAGCGATCTACCCGGTGGCTACGATGTCATCGTGCGTTAGCACCCGCAGTAGAACACCACGAACATCGGCCACTCGATGTAATACGCGATATCGGCCGGCACCGCGAAGACTCCCTCGAGCACGCGTAGATCGGTGCCCCCAATCGCTTGCCCGCCTGGCCGACTTGCCGTGGTCCCCCCCCCGTTCGCGGCGCGCGTGACCGTCGCGAACGGCGTGCCGTTGACCGTCACATTCAATTGCCCGATCAACCTGCCGGAGTTGGGATGGAGCGGGCCGGAGGTTGCGATGATCGAATCACTGCCGAAGCGAAATCCGAGATTCGCCGTCGCCGCGGTCGACGACGGGCCCGGAAGGGTCGCGGTATGATTGAAATTGAGCCCGCCACCCGACGACGTCGCGGCATACTGTCCGTCGCCATCAACCGGGATCTGGAACGGCACGTCGAGGTGGATCGTGCGGTTGCCGATAGTGACAGGTCCCGCCGACGCACTGAAGCTCGCGCATTGGCCGCACGACACATCGGAGGGACGGCGCCAAGCCAGGATGTCGGCAACGGAGCCGGGGTTCGGTGTCGCGTTATTGAACACGGCAATACGCAACGAGACGCTGTCGGGCTTGCCACCGGTGTGTAAGTTCAGCGGCACGAAGTCGGCATAGCCGACCTCCTCCTTCGGCACCACCGGCACTCCCGTCGCGTCATTCTTATAGAGCATCAGTCTGATCGCATTGCTCGGCGCGCCGGCGCGCGCTGTGAAGTCGAGGCGGCGCCAGATCGGATCCCACTCCAGGGTCCGCCCGAACATTGTTGAG
>DAIQBJ010000028.1:0-18016 GCA_036781225.1 Gemmatimonadales bacterium
GCTCTGCGAACCTTTACGTCGAGGGGCGCTATCTCACGCACAAGGCCGACTTCGGCGGCGGCAGCGTCAACTTCTCGCAGGTGCCGATCACCGTCGGACTGACGTTCCCGCTCGGTGGCGGCAGCAGCACCGCCAAGCACTAACGTAACCGGCCCGGCTCCCTGTGAGCCCGGTCACCAGATTGCGCGTAAACCATGGCCCGTCAGTCCTATAGCTGGCGGGCCATTGGTGTCTAGCGACAACTCATGCTTGACAGAAAAACCGGTGGTTCTTAACGATGTGGCGGTTTTCACCACCCTTATTGGAGGGTTCGGTAATGCGCAAACTCATGGGTTGTGTCATAGCGGCCGCCGCGCTGCTCGCGCTTCCGCACGTCCTCGTGGCGCAGCGCGCTCATGCGACGTCTCATGCGGCCGGTCCTGCCCAGAACGAGTGGGGCGTTGACCTGGGTGCCGCGTTCGGTCAAGAGGGCAGCGGCTGTACCACCGATTGCGGCACGTTTTCATTCGGCACGCCGGTTGATCTCCGGCTCGGTTTCCCCGCTGGAAAAATGTCGGTTGAGCCACGTGTGAGCCTCTCGTATCTAAGTCAGGGTGGTGGCCACATACTGATTTTCAACCCTGACGTCAACCTGTTGAAACCGATGGGGCAGAGTACGGCTCGCAAAGGGCTCTACCTTACCGGCGGTCTTGGAATCAATATGATCAGCGGCTCAGGCCTTTCTTCGGAAAACCAGTTCTCTCTGAATGCTGGTGTGGGCAAACGCATACCGATTGAAACCACGGCTTGGAGATTAGAAGGATTCTTCAAGTACAACTTCGAGGCCGGCAACTTGGCCAGCGCGTGGAACCTCGGTGCCCGCATCGGCATGTCGTTCTGGAGGTAAAACCGTCGCGGCGTGAGCCGCATCACCCTTCGCAAGTGGCGCGGCGTTCCGGAACATCGGAACGCCGCGCTGTCCGTCGGGTACCCTTCGCCAACCAATCTTCGGAGATCGCATGCGCCCGAACCTCGCTGGGGCCCTATGGGTGCTGGCCAGCATCGGCCTGGTAACCACGGCCGCCGCACAGGCGACCGGAATGCCCAGCTACAACGCGCCGTATCGTGCGTTCAAACGGTCTGAGATCGGCGTCTCGCTCAGTTTCCCAGAGGGCGGCGGCACGGCATTCGAGGGCGTCTATCGGATCGCGAGCGGAAAGTTCGACTTGGGCTTTCGCGGCGGGCTGTTCGATCCCGGCGGTTCCGGCAACGCCGAGCTGCTAATCGGTGCCGAGGGCCGGAGTCGCATCGTCACGCACACCGAGGACTTTCCGCTCGATGGAGCCCTGGTTCTCGGCATCGGCGGGCAGTTCGCGAGCGGGGCCAACGCGCTCATCGTTCCGGTTGGGCTCTCGTTGGGCCGGCGCGTGGATCCGAAAGACTCGAAGATCAGTATCGTGCCCTATGTCCAGCCGACCGGTTTCTTTATTGCGGGGAACGGGAGCTCCGACTTCTTCTTCTCGCTGGGACTGGGTGCGGATTTCCGGCTGTCGCCCAAGTTCGACGCGCGGATCAGCGCGGGACTCGGTGACCTGGAGGGTGTGTCAATTAGCGCCGTGTGGCTGCATTAGCGTGACACAGATTGACTTCGCGAAACTGATTTCCTAGCGTAGGCGCTGGTTTGCCGGGACCGGATTTGCCGGGCCCCCGCGCCCCGCTCCTTATGTCGGTGGAGGATACGAATGAAGCGGACGTCGCTGATCATGGTGCTGCTCGGAACGGTCTTCACGATCCCGGCAGCCGCGCAATGGCAGGGGATGCCGATCTGGAACAATCCGAAAGGCGGGACCGGCGTGACGATCAGTGGCGACGGCGGATTCCCCAACTCGGATGTTGGAAAGGGCACCGCGTTCGGCGCGCGGGCCGAGCTCGGTCTGACCAATCTCTCGTTCACGGCCGGCGTCTCCAGCTGGAAGCCGGACGGTGCCAGCTCCAGCACGACGACGTGGGCCGGCGTCGGGCAACTCCGCGTCATCGGGGGGAGCCTGATGCCGGTCGCGCTGAACATCCAGGCCGGCGCCGGTACCGCGAGTGAGATCCCGACGGGCAGCTTCATCATGCCCAAGACGAGCAACTTGTTCCTGGGTGCGGGAGTCAGCGTGAACGTGCCGACTCCGGGGATCACGATCGAGCCGTACCTGTCGGTCTCGAACCGCTGGCATACCCCGTCGGGAGGCTCCACGCAGTCCAATATCGGCTGGGTGTTGGGAGCCAACGTCGGCTTCGGCATGTTCGGCGTCCATGTCGCTTATGACTCAGAGAAGCTCGATAACGGCATAACTGCCGGGGTCTTCGGCATCGGTGCCCATTTCGCTCTGAACGCTCCCGGTATGTAAGGAGTGGTTGTAGCTTTGGGGCGCGCCGTATCAGGCGGCGCGCCTCTTGTCTTCCCAGGAGATTCTCTGATTCACCTTGTTGCGCGCGCGGGCCTGGCAGGGCTGGCCCTCACGGTGTGTGGCTGCGCCCTGACTATCGACGCGACCGAGCTGGGGGTCCCCACGTCCCTGGCGGAATCGGCTCAGGCCCCACCGCAGGGTACGCCATTCAAGGTGACCAAGCACCCGGTCTATTTGCTGTGGGGGCTCGCCGGAGTCTCGCAACCCAATGCCGAGGACATCCTGGCCGGCCAGGCGGGAACCGGGGCCCGAATCGCAAACCTGCGCGTCAAGGTTCGCACCCGCGTGCCGGATCTGCTGATCACCGTACTCACGTTCGGCGTGATCGCCCCGCGCTCGGTGACTCTCGAGGGAATCGTCGTGCCTTCATCTATAAGGCCGTGACTTCGTCCACATCACGATGACGCCGCAGCCCGCGGTGGATCCTCCGAACTCCGCCGGAATCTCTCCCGTTCCCCGGTACACCTCGATGCCGTAGACGTCGCGGATTGGCGTGTTCTCCTGGAAGGAATGCACTTCAATGCCGTCGATGTACCACGTCGGATGGCAGTTGGGTGAGCGCGCCATGACCGCAGAGCATTCGAACCGGGCTTGATCGCACTGGATCCGCACGCCCCGCACCGTTCTGAGCGCGTCCCCCACCGTGCTGTATCCCTTCTGCTTGATGTCGTCCCAGCGGAGATAGGCCCCGAGCCCGCGCAGGCGCCGGCGCTCGAAGTCGATGTAGCGTGGCTGCAGTACTTCGGCGCGTGCTTGCACCTGCACTGCGGGCAACATGTAGCCGGTGAAGTCGAGCGCGAACTGGCGCACGATCTCGCCGGAATCGGGCATGAAGAGCTTGAAGACGCCGTCTTCATATCCTGGGGCCCGGATCACGATCGTGATCTCGCCCCGCCGCAACCCATTAATAAGGAAGAAGCCCTGGGAGTCCGCCGCTGCTGCGACGGCGGTATCCCGCCCGATGCGCACGGTGGCGGAGGCAACCGAGTTTCCCATCTCGCTGTCGATCACGTGCCCCTGAAGCCGAGATTGTCCCCCGGCCGCGCTCGGTAGAGCGAGAGCAAGCATGGCGGCAACGACTGTTTCAAACTGGGTCTGGCGCAAGCCAATCATGCCGGGTCGTACCCTCTAGCGAGGTTTCTAATAGAAGGTAGAATGCAGTAGCGGCGCTAGTATGCCGCCATGGCTGAACTCCCGAAGTCTGCAGTGCCGTCACGTCCGGCCACCGGACGTGGACCAAGGGGGTCGCTTACGTTGCAGTGCCGTCGTCCGCGAAGCGCCGTCCCTACCGTTTCTCCTCTCCACACAAGAGGCAGCCTATGCGCGCTCTGAGGTTGGCAGCAATCGCCTGCTTCATCGTCAGCCCTCTCGCGGCCCAGGATGCCGTGATCAAGGGTCACGTCACGGCCCGTACTGGCGAACCGCTCGGCGGCGCCAACGTGATCGTGTCCAACACGAACTTGGGCGCAGTCACCGACGCGAACGGGACCTACTCACTAACCGTCGGGGCCGCAGCCGTGCACGGGCAGCCGGTGATCCTGACGGCGCGCTACATCGGGCACAAGCCCCAGTCGACCACGATCACCCTCTCGCCCGGCGAGCTGGTGCAGGACTTTTCGCTCGAAGCCGATCCGTTGCGCCTCGAGGAAGTCGTCGTGACGGGCGTGGCGGACGCGACTGATCGGCGCAAGCTCGGCTTCACGGTCGGCACCGTGAACGAAGACCAGTTGAAGGCGGTCCCTGGCGCCAACGCGTTGGAGGGAATCCAGGGGAAAGTCTCGGGTGTGCGCTTCGTGCCGCAATCCGCAGCGCCGGGCAGTGAACCCGCAATCCGGTTGCGCGGCGCCACCAGCATCTCGGGCCGGTCTGATCCACTGTACATCGTCGACGGGGTGATCGCGCGTTACGGCATCGCCGACATCGCGCCGGAGGACGTGGAGCGCATCGAGATCATCAAAGGCGCGGCGGCGTCCTCGATGTACGGCTCGAAC
The DNA here is from genome assembly GCA_036781225.1 of Gemmatimonadales bacterium. Taxonomy (GTDB): domain Bacteria; phylum Gemmatimonadota; class Gemmatimonadetes; order Gemmatimonadales; family GWC2-71-9; genus 20CM-2-65-7. Next base: position 4,427 of record DAIQBJ010000028.1, read on the forward strand.
GGCGCCAATGGCGTGGTGCAGATCTTCACCAAGCGCGGCAGCACGATGCCCGAAGGGGCGCTGCAGATCACGATGCGAGCGGAAGCCGGCGCGAGCGAAATGCCCACGCGCATGCAGTTCTCACGGCACCACGCGTGGGAAATCGAGTCGAGTGCGGGCCACTGTGCGTCGATCAATGCGACATTCACCGTCGATCCCGTCAATAACTACTGCCTCACGACGCAGGGCGGGCGGGTCACGAAAGCCGACGGCATCGCGAACAACCCGTTCACCGTCTACTACGACCACTGGGACGCGATGGTCAAGCAGGGACCGTTCGCGACGGAATACATCTCGCTGGGCCAGCGGCGCGGGCCGACGAATTTCAACGCCTCGATCGAGAACACGCGCAACCAGGGCGTGATCTTCGGACTCGGCGGCTATACGCGCCGCAACCTGCGGTTGAACCTGGACCATCAAATCCGCTCGAACGTCGATGTCTCGCTCAGCACGTTCTACGGCAGCTCGGACAACGGACGTGCTTCCGAAGGGACAGGCTCCCCGTTCTACCAGCTGATGTTCGTTCAGCCGGACGTGAACATCACCGCGTGCTGCAATCCGGACGGGTCCCCGTACGTCGCGAAGGTGCCGTTGAGCGGCGACGTCGCGAACGACGCGAACCCGATGTACGAGCTGGCGAACCGCAAGATCACAGAGGACCGCAGTCGATTCACCGGCGCGGGGAAGTTGCGCTGGCGCATGCTCGACTGGCTCGCCGCCGAGGGCACATTCGGCTACGATCAGGAAGGGACGATCTACAAGGATGTCTTCCCGCGTCCCTTCTACACGTCGTCGGGCGGACCACCTGATCCCGGATCGCTGTATGAGCGCACGCTCGATGGATACCAGTACAATACAGGCCTGACGCTCACCGGCATTCGGCGCCTGGGCAGCTCGATCACCAACACGACCAAGCTGGGTACGCTGTACGAGTACCAGCGCGATCGTGGTCTGGTGACGTCCGCCAGCTCGTTCCGAGTCGGCGGCGTGCCGGAATTCGGCGGCGTGGACGTGAGCAGCGTGACTCCGCAGTCGGCCGATACCGTGATCAAGAACGTCAACTACTTCGGCGTCACGACCTTCGACATCAAGGATCGGTACACCGTCGACGCGCTGATCCGGCGCGACGGCTCGTCGCTGTTCGGCGCGGAAAACCGCTGGGCGACCTACTACCGCGTGTCCGGAGCCTGGCGGGTGACCGAAGACATGCATCTACCCGGCGTGGAGGAGTGGCGGCTCCGCGCATCGTACGGGACGGCAGGGTTGCGGCCCGGCTACGACAACCAATACGAAATCCTCGCGGTCACGTCGACGGGGTTCGACAAGCTCGTGCTGGGCAATCCGTTCCTCAAGCCGGCCAACGCATCCGAGCTGGAAGCTGGAACGAACCTCGACTTCGGCCATGGGCGATTCACGCTCGAGTACACCTACGCCCGCAAGGACACCAAGGATCAGATTCTGCTGGTAGACCTCCCCGCCGTGACCGGCTTCCGGCTGGGCCAGTGGCAGAATGCGGGCTCACTCCAATCGAAGACGCATGAGCTGACGTTCGCGGCGCGGTTGATCAACACGCCGCGCACCGGTCTCACGCTCAACATCGTTGGGGATCGGACCCGTCAGGTCATCACCCAGTGGGATCTGCCGGAGCGGCTCTACGCCTACGGGCAGATGCCGGCGGCGTTCTTCCTGGGGCGGGGCCGGGACCTCGGTGTCCTTTATGGCAACCACTGGATCCGCAACATCGACGAGCTCTATGCCGATCCCGCGAAGGCAGCGCTCAGCGGACCGGGGCAGACCTGGAGCCGTGACAGCGTCATGGTCAACGAAGACGGCTACGTCGTTCGCAAGAGCGCCTATGGGACACCGAACGAACGCGCCATCAAGTACGTGTACTGCAAGAAGCAGGGGGCCACGAGCTGCCTGCAAACCGATAACGTCGTCCAGATCGGGAATGCGAATCCCGACTTCAACCTGAGCTTCGGTTTGAACTTCAACTACCACCGCCTCGCAGTGAATGCGCTGCTCGATTGGTCCTACGGCGGGGATCTCTACAACGGTACGCGTCAGTGGGCCTTCCAGGCGACGCGTGATCGGGTGCAGGATCAGGCCGGCAAGCCCGCGAACGCGGCGACCTGCGGTGTCGTCTCAGACCCGATGCCGTCCTGCCCGCAGAAGACGTTGGGCTACTACGGGGTCGGCTTCTACAACGGCCTCGATGCCAACGACTTCTTCGTCGAGAAGGGGTCATACGCCAAGCTGAAAGAGCTGGCGATCAGTTATACCCTGGCTCAGGACCAGCTGCGGGGGATCGGCTTCCTCCACACCCTTCGGGAGATGCGACTGTCGTTCATCGCCCGCAACCTCTTTACGATCACCAACTACTCCGGTCTCGATCCCGAAGTCTCAGGGCTGGCGGGTGATCCATTCCAGGTGCGGATGGATTGGTTCCAGTATCCCCAGTTCCGGACGTTCACGGGCAGCATCGAGCTCGGCTTCTAAGGGGGCGCGCCATGAACCTCTATCGGGAGACTCCAATGTCGCGGTTGTCATCGTGCGCCGCCCTCGTGGTCGTCATTGCCATGGGAGCGTGCGACCTGAATGTCGGGAATCCGAATGCGCCGGACGCCAAACGGGCATTCAGCGACCCCGCCGGGCTCGAGCAATTGCTGAGCGGCGCGATCCGGACCTGGGCGCAGACGCGCGAGAACTACTTCATCATGCCGCTGGACGCCCAGGCGGATAACTACACGGCGTCATGGAACAACGCGGCGATGCGCTTTTACAGCTCGGTGGGGTCGGACTGCCCGATCCGCTGCGGCTGGACCAACAGCTCGACGGCGCCGGAGGCAGCCGGTGGTCCGACGGTGGAAGCCGCGTGGTATGGGTACCACACCGTGCTGTCCTCATCGACCGACGTGCTGCGCGGCATCGCCGCCGGCACGTGCTTCGACGACGATTGCAAGACCGACAGCACGCTCACCACGCGGAACAAGGCTGTCGGGAAAATGCTCCAAGGCATGGCGATCGCCGGCATCGCGATGCTGTACGACTCGGGCTTCACGGTGGACGAAACCACCGATCTCACGAACCCGCGCGACTTGCAGTTCTCGAACCGTACTCAGATGCGGGATTTCGCCCTGACCAAGTTCAATGAGGCCTACACACTCGCGGGCGTCGGGACCTGGACGACGGGCCAAAACTGGTTCGGGCTGGGCTCCGGCAAGACGTACTCGAACGTCCAGATCCAGCAGCTGATTCGCACCATGCAGGCCGAGCTCGTTGCCCTCTGGCCTCGCAACAGCGCCGAGAATACGGCAGCCGATTGGGCGAGCGTCGCAACCTACGCATCACAGGGAGTCAGTTCGGGCACCGCGTTCGACTGGTCGTACTACGTCGATATCAATGCCACCGAATGCGGGGATTTCTGCATCAAAACATGGGGCAACTCGATCGGCACGGAACGGGTGGATACGCGGGTGGCCGCGCTGGTTACCACGAACCACGTGGACCCGTGGCCCTCGCCAGGCGGGAATCCATGCCCGACGATTTCACCCGATAAACGTGTCGGCGACGGCTCGTGGGGTCCGACGGACAATTTCGACGGGTATGCAACCAAGGCCGCGACGGCCAATGCGGGAACGGATTACGCCTGTTCCGGCGTCGCGATCTTCCCGCCCGCCCGCGGGTCGTATCATCAAAGCAACCTGGCGCATATCCGCTACAACCATCTCGCCGGCACGGGCGAGCGGCTGCCGGCGGGGGATCCCAAGTGTCCATTGGCGGCGCCATGCGACGGATCAGGTCAGGATCCGCTGTACACGAGGCAGATGAATGACCTGTTGTGGGCGGAAGGGTTGATTCGGAGTGGCGGCAGCGCTGCGACCGCCGCAGGGTTGATCAACAACAGCCGCGTGACGCGGGGCGGGTTGTCAGCGCTCACCGGCGCAGAAGGCACGGACTCCCTCATTAAGGCGCTGCAGTACGAGCAGGAGATCGAGTTCATGGGTCAAGGCACCGACCCATTCTTCAACCGGCGCCGCTCGGGCTACAATGCGGCGGCAGCGGGCGGCAGGCCGCAGTACACGGATGGCCTGGTCGTGAACACGCCGCGCCAGATGCCCGTGCCGGCCAAAGAGCTGGACGTCTTGCTGAAGGAGATCTATACGTTCGGCGGGCCGAGTCACCCGGACATGGTCGCATCGACCGGAGGCAGCGCGCGCGTGCGCTCGGTGGGAGAGATTTGGAACGATTATCTGCAGTTGCAGCGCCAGCTCGGCAAACTACGTCGGTAGACTTGCCGGTTGCAGATGCTCGAGAGGGCGGGAGCAATCCCGCCCCCTCTGCTTTTTATGGACGAATCGTTATGTCGCGCTGTCCGGCGCGAAGCGGCACGAGCTGCTGCCGTCCACCTGGCCAGCGGACCCACAACGCCGTTGCGCGATCGGCGCCGCCGAGCACCTGAACGGCGCCGTTCTGAGACCAGTAACCGGACCCCGCCTGGACCTCGCGCACGGGACCGGCGGCCTTATCAAAGCGCAGTCGCATCTGAGTCCCTATCCCCGTCGGGTTTCCGGCGGGCCCGGCGACCCGTACCCGCAATCCTGGCGCAGCGCCGACGTTGTGAAACAGGCGGGTTGGCGCGCCGTTTTCGCTGACCGCCAGGTCCACCCGCCCGTCACCATCGAAATCGGCGTACGCCGCGCCGCGCTGCTCGCCATAAATCATGACGCCGTCGCTTTGCCCAGCCATCGGTTCGAAGCCGCCCTTGCCATCGCCGAGCAGCAGCAGGCCCCGGCCGGCATCGTAACGCGGCGTCGTGATGTCGGTCGGGAAGAAGTTCTGCGTCAGGAAAAGGTCTTCCTTGCCGTCGCCGTTGAAATCGGCGACTCCTGCGTAAAACGCTGGCGCGAGCTGTGCTTCGACCGGAAGGGGGTGCGCTTCGAACCGGTCGCCCCGGTTCAAGAACACCATGTGGTCCAGCGTCGTGGCGCCGAGCTTGGTCGCACTCGAAGCAAGCGGGCCGAGCACCTGGTCGATGGTGGCGTCTGCGTACGCGGCGTATGATCCGATTCGCGTGGTGACGCCCGGGACCGCCGTGGTGAGGCGGTCGAACGTCGTGAGGGGCGCGACTGCGCGAATACGCGGATCGTTCTGCGCCAGGAGAAAATCCGGCCGCCCGGCGCCCCTGAAAAAGCCGACGTAGAGCAGTAACGGATTGTCCGGCGTCGCGCGATAGTCGCTGTTGCGGCCCCAGCTCGTCGCCACGATGTCGAGCCGGCCGTCACCGTCGAGGTCGCCGGTGGCGAGGCCATTCCAGCGGCTGTACCACTCCGAGAGGCCAGGCACCGCGATGGGGGTGAAGCGTCCACCATCGTTGCGAAACACGCGAATCGCGCCCCATTCCACGGCGACCAGCAAGTCGGGGTCGCCGTCGCCGTCGATGTCGGAAAACACCGCGGCCGACACCATCCCCAGCTTCGAAAACACCTGGCTATTCGCGGAGTCGAGCGTGAGCCGGCCACCGTCGTTGCGGTAGAGGTGTGAAGACGGGGAGAGCGGGTAACCGGCGGGATAGATGCGCGCACCGACGAAGAGGTCGAGGTCGCCATCGCCGTCGTAGTCTGCGAGCGCCAGCGGCCCGACGCTCGCCGTGTCACCCCCGACCAGCGGCGTCATCCCGCCGGTGCCCGGGTCGTACGCAACGACGCTCGCCATCGCCCGCGCCGCTCGGCCCGTGGTCGCCTCGTAGGCGGCGACACCGGCCAATATGTCGTGCCCACCACGGCCATTGGGCCAACCGAGCAGCGTGGTGAGGTCACCCGCAGCCGCAGAGAACGCCGCCGTACCCGGCCGCAACCGACCGCCCTCGTTGTGGAAGTACGCGAGCTTGCCCGTACGTCCTGCTCCCACGAACAGATCTTCGCGACCATCGCCGTCAACATCTTCCCACGCGACGCCGGGCCCGAGCTGGGCGAAGGAGTTCGGCAGCAGTGGCTGGCGCGCGTAATCGTCGAAATAGGGATCCACGTGGGTATGGCCGCCGAGCTGCGCGGACACGTCCTCGAAAAGCGTCCCCCCTCTCCCCGCAGGGGAGAGGGGGCCAGGGGGTGAGGACGGCTCGCTGATCTCGTATTCGCGACTTGGTAGAGCACTGTCGATGACCGTCCTCCGGCCGTCGCGCCAATCGACCTCGATCGTCACGGTTTTTGACGAGCCCGTCGCGAACGTCAGCTCTGCGTCGGAGCTCGAGAGATAGAGGCCGCCGCCGACCATCTCACGCTCCTGCAGCGGCACGGCGCCTCCTCGCACGGTCACTCGGCTGCCGAGCCCGGCGGTATTCGGAGCGGCGCCGCGCAGGCGAATCGCGACGCGCGGGCGCGTCGCGTCATTGCGCAGCACCGCCGCGGGGCTGTTCAAACGGTTGATCACGACATCGAGATCGCCGTCGCCATCGAGGTCCGCCAAGGCCATCCCGTGCGAAATGTCGTTCCCGATGTCGAAGTGCCAGAGCTTGCTGGCGTCCTCGAACGTGAGATCACCGCGGTTTCTGAACGCGATGTTCGGCAACGGCAGCGGCGGGAACTCGAACAACATCCGCCGCCAGTCGATGAGGCCGATCCGGCTCCGGAGCCGATCCTGCGCGTCGCCGTCCATCACATCCCACACATGCCCGGTGCCGATGAGAATGTCTTCCCACCCGTCGAGGTCCACGTCGAGAAACGCGGTGGACCACGACCAACCCGAGCGACCCACACCCGCAAAGCGCGCGACCTCGGCGAACGTGCCGTCTCCGCGGTTCAGCTGGAGGGTGTTCCGCTGCATTTGCGGGCGGTCGTCGCCGATACCGGGCCGCTTCGGGACGGCGGTGTGGGTGGGCACCTGGGTCTTGAGGCGACGGGTATCCAGGCTCAGCATGTCCACCTCGAACAGGTCGGGATACCCGTCCCGGTTGACGTCGCCGACGGCGACCGCCATGCCGGAGTTGCTCGTCGCCCGCAACGCATACCAGCGCGCGAGGCGAAACCGGCCGTGCCCGTCGTTCAGCCAAAACTGATCGGGATCCTCGAAGTCGTTGGCCACGTACAGGTCCGGCGCGCCGTCCCCATTGAGGTCGGCGAGCAGCGCGGCGAGTCCGAAATCCTCACGTTCTTCGCGCAACGGCGCCCCATGTTCGTCCAGGAAGCGCGGGTTCCGGGCCATCCGCTCGCGGGTGAAGTGGCCGGTGCCGTCGTTCAGATAGAAGAAGTCGGGGTCGGCGCGCTGCACGAGGCTGATGCCGCCCAGGTCGGCGCGATCGACCAGTTTGTAGTAGGGGCGGTAGGCCGGCAGCACTTCGTAGCGGTCCGGTCCCAGCTGGCGGGTCACGTGACTGAAAGCCCGCTCCGACGGCGCCATGCGGTCGAGCGCGGTAAAGGCCTTGTTGTTCACGATGTAGAGATCGAGGTCCCCGTCGCCATCCACATCGGCGACGGCGATCGACATGCTCCCGGCGACGTCGGTCAATCCTCGCTGCTGCTCGCTGAAATGTCCCTTCCCGTCGTTGACAAAGATGGCGTTGGGTCCGCCGAGTGACGTGAGGATCAGGTCGGCGTCACCATCGCCGTCGACATCGGCGAACGCGCACCCGGTGGAGACGCGATCCGGCGCGCCGACACCGGCAGCCGTTGTCACATCCTCGAACTTCCAGTCGCCGAGGTTGCGATACAGCGCGTTCGGCCCCTGAGTGCGGGCGAAGAAGATGTCGGGACGCCCATCTCCATCGACATCGGCGAGGCAGACGCCGGCGCCCTGGGCGAGCTGGCGATTATGGACCAGGAGCGAGTCGCTGACGGTATTGGTGAACGTGATGCCGGTGCGCGAGGGCTCGAGCAGAGTGAATCCGGCCGTGGCGCCCGTGCCGGAAACAGGAAGCGTGCGCCAGCGGTAACCGTGGGCCTCATGCCATGTCAAATCGGGAGGTGCCGGGGCCCGGCAGCCGGCGGCCGCGACGAACAGCACGAGAAGAAAACGCCTCAACTCTCGACCAGGCCCCGCACCAGCGCCGTTGTCCGCTCGGACGCCCCGCGCCCTGCCTCGATCATTTCCAGTGCCGCCGTTCCGGCTTTGCGCCGCGCGGCGGGATCGTGATGCCAGACCAGCCACTGCGAGTGCAGCGGGTGACGCCCGTCGGATGGCAACGCGACGGCCCCCCCGTGATCGAGCAGCAGCGCGGCGTCGCGGCTCATCCGCCAGTGCGGGCCGAACATGATCGGGACTCCGAACACGGCCGGCTCCAGGACGGAATGGAGCCCGGCGCGGTGATACCCGCCGCCGACGAATGCCGTCTCTCCGAGCGCATAGAGATCCGCGAGAATCCCCACGCGGTCCACCACGATCACCGGTCCGGGCTTCGCGTGCTCGAGCTGCGACAGGCGGACAGGGCGGGGCAGTTTGAGATGCCGCAGCCGCTCGGCGATTCCTGCCAGGTGATCGGGATTCGGCTCGTGCGGCGCGAGCAACAGGCGGGCGGTGGGAAGCTGTACCAGCAAATCGGCGAAGGCCGGCAGAATGACGGCTTCATCCGAGGGCCACGTGGAGCCCGCCACAATCGTAAACGTGTCGGGCGCCTTCCCCGTGTGGGCGAGGCGCGCGAGCGGCTCGCGTAAACGATCGAGGCGCGCGGCGCGCTCCGCCACGCTGTCGTAGCGGGTGTCGCCGGTGACGGCGATCGCCTCGGGGCGCGCGCCGAGCAGCTCGAGCCGGCGCCCATCCTCTTCGCTGATCGTGCCGATCCGATCGAGCGCGGCGTACGCGCTCGCGCCCCACTTGCGGGCCGGCCAGCGCAACCGCGAGCTCTCGAGTGAGACCGTCGCGGAGATCAGACCGAGCTTCACGCCGCGGCGCGACGCGGCGAGCGTCAGCTCCGGCCAGACGTCGAGCTTGCTGAAGACGAGCGCCGTCGGCTGCAGCGCATCGAGCACGGCGTTCACCTCCGACGGACGGTCGAGCGGGAGATAGTCGGCGACGTCGACCGGCAGGTTCTTCGCGAGGCGTTCCGCCGAGGGCGAAAAAAAGGTGAAGGCGAGCTGCCAGTCAGGACGCTCCGCGCGCAGCGTCTCCAGGACCGGCTTCGCCTGCAGTCCCTCCCCGACGGAAGGCGCGTGCATCCACACCAGCGGGCGTTTCACATCGCGCTGCGATGCGGCCCAGGCCGTGAGACGGGCGGCCAACCCCCGCCGCCCGTCGAGCCCGCGCGCCACCTTCTTGTCGAATCGTGCGATCAGCGGCGCCGCGCGGCTCGCCATATGCACGCTCAAGCGATACAGCAACGAGGGCCGGGATGCGCTCACTGATTCGCGCGGGTACGTGCCGTATAGATCGAGTCGAGAACCTTGACCATGGGATCGGGTGTCGGCGGTGCGCCCTGCATCAGCCCGCCCTCGATATAAAAGGAAGGGGTCGCGTGGGCGCCCGAGAGGGTGGCGCGCTGAGCGTCTTGCTGCACCTCCGTGCGCGCGGTCCCGCTGTCGATACAGGCGATCAACTTCTTCCGGTCGACGCCGGCGCGCTCGGCGAGCGCGATGAGCTTCGCCCGCGGCTGCGGCAGACCGGCCCAGTCGTCTTGCAATAGGTAGAGCGCGTCATGTGTCTCCCAGAAACGTCCCTGACGCGACGCGCACATCGCGACTTCGGCGGCTGCGATCGCGTTGGGATGAATACTGACGAGCGGCAGATTGATGAACACCCAGCGCACCTTGCCGCTCTGGATGAATCGCTTGTCGATCGCCGGCATGACGTTCATGGTGAAACCGCGGCACGCGGGGCACTGGAAGTCCGCCATTTCGTACACGGTGACGGGCGCCGTCGCAGCCCCCTTGGATCGCGCCGCGAGCGCGTCCGGAGTCTGCGTCGCCGATGGCGCCGCGAGGCCCGTCCCGAGCAGGACGCCCGGGACAATGATCGCGATGCGCGCGAGTCGCGACGTGGAACGGTCGAGGGTCAGAGGCCCGACTTGGTCCAGATGGCGATGACTCCACATTGGGAGTCCGCCTTGAGGAGCTCGGCGGGCGCTTCACCGGGACTGCGGTAGATCTCGATGGCAACGATGCCGACAACCGGAAGGGCCGGGGTCGACGACATCGTCGCGGGCAGGCCGTCCATCACCCAGTCGGCGGCGCAGACGCCGCGCGCACCGCGCGTCATCTGCGCCGTGCAGTTGCCCGAGCGACAATTCAAACGCACGCCCGGGACGGCCCGCAGCAGGTCGGCCATCGTCGCGGCATGGCTGGTCTTGATCTGCTCTTCGGTAATGAACACGCCTCTCCCGCCGCGACGCCGTTCCTCGAATTCCCGCAGGCGGCGCTCCGCGTATGCGGGACGACCCTCGACGGTCACCGGATCGAGGGCGACGCCGAGCGGCGCAATCTCAAATGTGTAATCGACCACTTCACCGTCTTTGAGCTTCAGGATCCATGAGCTCACACCATAGCCGATAGCCCGAACCTCGAGCAGATAGGTCCCGGGGCCGAGGCCTGCCTGGGTGAACCGGCCGCCGCTGTCGGTCGCCGTCAGGAGCGGCGTGCCGAGGAAGCTGACGGTCGCCCCGCCGAGGGGCAGCTGGGAGTGCTGGTCGATGACCCTGCCGATGATCCCACCGCTGGGAACCAGGGTGCGGGACTGAGCCGACATGGGGGAAGCCACGGCGGCCCCCAGGCCAACCACCACCGCTGCGGGAAGAATGTAAGGTACACGAGCCACGAGCCGGTCCCAGAACCCGGGTTAATGGATGATAGGCCCCCTCAGCCGGTATGCAACCCGGACAAATAGACCTTGACAGGATTATGCGTCGAATCGTATAACCGAAGGAGGCCCCAACAGGCCTCCTGGGTCCCCCAGGCCGTCACCTGAGCCCGAGCGGCATGACCCGTCACGCTCGTCAGTACGAACCGCCCCGCCTTCATCGGGCGGTTTCCCGTCAGGGAAACCGCGCGCTTTTTGTGTGTTGCCACTCCTATTCCCGTTTCACGTGAGGGTGTCTCCATGCTCCAGAATTGTCGTGGCGTTTTCTTCGCCGGGACTGCGCTGCTGGCGCTGCTCGTGGCCAGCCCGCGTACGGCTCTGGCGCAAGATGCGGTGATTCGCGGCACCATCACCTCCGACCGAGGTGAGCCGGTAGCCGGTGCGAATGTCCTCGTCGAAGAGCTGCGGATGGGCGTACTGACCAACGCAACCGGTCAGTACACGGTGCTCGTCCCCGGCGCGCGCGTGCGCGGGCAACAGGTCGTGCTGCGCGTGCGGGCCATCGGCTTCAAGCCCAACAGCAAGGCGATCACGCTGACGTCGGGCGAGCAAGCCGTGGACCTCGTGCTCTCCTACGACGTCAACCTGCTCGAAGCGGTCGTCGTGACCGGCACGCAGGAAGCGACCGAAGCGGTGAAGGTGCCGTTTACGGTGTCGCGCGTTGACGCGTCGCAGCTGCCGGTGCCTGCGTCGAATCCACTGACGCAGCTGCAAGGGAAAGTCCCCGGCGCCAACATCGTGAGCGCGAGCGGGCGTCCGGGCGCGCAGCCCGCGGTGTTGCTGCGCGGGCCCACGTCGATCAACGCGTCGGGTCGTGGTCAGGATCCGCTCTACATCGTCGACGGGGTGATCATCAACGGTGGCCTGCCCGATCTGAATCCTCAGGATATCGAGAGCGTGGAAGTCGTGAAGGGCGCGGCGGGCGCATCGCTGTACGGCGCGCGCGCCGGCAACGGCGTCATCAACATCACCACGAAATCGGCGCGCCGCAGCCTCGAGGGTGTGAAGTTCGGTCTGCGGAGTGAAGCGGGTGTGAGCGACATCGAGCGCGACTTCGGTCTCGCCCGCTACACCGCACTGGCGACGGATGAGACGGGCACGCAGTTCTGCGAGGCGATCACGGGACTTCCGTTCTGCGCGCGCACGTTCGATTGGGCCACGGAAGCCGCCCGCATCAACGACGCGCCGGGCGACTTCTCGCTCAATCCGAAGGGCTTCCCGATCGATCCGGGTTCGACCATTTCAGGACAGCCGCTGCGCCAGCGGTTCCAGGTGCAGCCGTGGCCGACGACGGGATACAACGCGGTCAATCAGCTCGTCACGCCGAAGCCGTTCCTCGAAAACACCGTCGACATGACGGGCCGGTTCGGGAGCCAGACGCGGTTCTTCGCCAGCGCGTCCAACCGGCATGAAGAAGGCGCGATCCGCTACCTCAACGGGTTCACGCGGAATGCCTTCCGCATCAACATCGATCAAGGCATCGGCACGAACTGGAACCTCGCGTTCCGCACCGCGTACACGCGCAGCGAGCAGGACGGCATCAACCAGGAAGAAGGCGGCAACGCGTTCTTCCGGCTCACGCGCGTGCCGGCGATCTCGAACATCCTGCAGACCGACACGCTGGGCCGGCTGTATATCCGTCCGAACCTGCAGGGCGGCGGCTCGCAGAACCAGAATCCGCTGTCCACGCTGTATCAGACGAAGCGTCTCGATGTCACCAACCGCTTCATCGCCGGCGTGACCGCGACCTTCGCGCCCGTGAACTGGTTCAATCTCGACGCGAACTTCAGCTACGACTTGCGCCGCGGCGCCGGCTCGCAGATCAACGACAAGGGATTCCGCACCACGTCGTCGAGCACAGCGAATCTCGGCTCGATCCTGTACGGCACGGCGAACCGTGAAGCGATCAACGGCAGCGTGAACGCGGCGTTCCGGAAGGATTTCGGTCCTGACCTGCATACGCGCTACAGCCTGCGCTATCTGTTCGAGCAGCGGGATTACGACACGCTGAACGCGAACGGTGGGCAGCTGTCCGTGCAGGGCGTGACGGATCTCGGCAACACGCTGCAGAGCACCCGCTCGACGATCGAGAATCGACAGCGCATCCGCCAGATCGGCATTTTTGCGGGGACGGGGCTCGACTACAAGAGCCGCTACATCGTCGACGCGCTGATCCGCCGCGACGGCAGCTCACTGTTCGGTCCGGACAACCGCTGGGCCACGTTCGGCCGCGTTTCAGCGGCATGGCGTGTCGCCCAGGAGCCGTGGTGGTCGGTTCCGGAAATTACCGAGTTGAAGCTGCACGGATCGTACGGTACCGCGGGCGGCTCGCCGCGCTTCGACGCGCAGTACGAGACGTTCAGCGTCGGCACCGGCGGCCTGCTCTCCCTGGTGACGCTCGGCAACAGCAAGCTGCGGCCCGAGCTGCACAAAGAGACCGAGGTCGGCGCCGACCTCGAGCTGATGAGTCGCTACGCGTTCAACGTCACGTATTCGCACGCGAAGATCGAGGATCAGATCCTGCCCGTGCCGGTCTCGGCCTCGACCGGCTTCCAACGGCAGTGGCAAAATGCCGGCGAGCTGACGAACAAGACGTGGGAAATGTCGCTCAACATCCCGCTCTTGCAGCGCCGCGACATGCAGTGGTCGGCCCGCTTCATCTACGACCGCAACCGGTCGATCGTGACGGCGCTCGACGTGCCGCCGTTCTTCTTCGGGGCGGATCTGCAGGGCACCGGATCGATCTTCCAGGCGAAGGTCGGCGAGCGGCTG
>DAIQBJ010000029.1:0-17973 GCA_036781225.1 Gemmatimonadales bacterium
ATGGACGGCGGCAGCACAGGCCGCAGGCGCAAAGGCCGGCTGGCGCGTGCTCGAAAGCCGAAACGTCGGCGGCGTAGATGTCGTGGTCGTCGGCGCCGTTGTACGTTAATTTGACGTTCGAAGACGACACGGGCCCGCCTGAGAATCCAGCCGACGGATTCGTGGCGGGCCACGAAAATCGCTTCATCGCGACAAAATTTAGTCGGTCTCGCCCTGCCGTATTACCGTCTGTTTTTGATGGGAAACCCCTTAATCGAACGCGATGATGTGCTCGCGTCCGCGTCGTCATCAGGCGAGCGTCGCCGAAGCAGCACGACCTGCGAGGCGATGGCCGGTACGCGCCGCCGGCACTGTGAGCGACGGCAACGCGGGGTTGCGGCGGGCGGTCGAGCGCGTTTGGCCCCACGCTGCAGTGCAGCGGTGCTGCGTACACAAGCTGCGCAACCTCGAGCGCAAGGCGCCCAAGCACGCGCTCGCCGAGATCCGCGATGACTTCCATCGCATCGTTTACGCCGCGAGTGCCGACGCCGCCCGTGCTGCCTACGCGGCCTTCGAGCGCACGTGGGCCAAACGCTGCCCGGGCGTGGTGCGGAGCCTCGCCGAGGGCGGCGACGAGCTGCTTATCTTCTTTACCTTCCCCAAGGCGCAGTGGAAAACACTGCGAACGACGAACACGATTGAGAGGCTCCACGAGGAATTTCGCCGCCGCGTGAAGACGCAAGGCTCGCTGCCGAGCGAAGACGCCGCCGTCGTGCTGCTTTTCAGTCTTGTAGCGACTGGGCAGATCAAGTTGGTCGGAGCGCCTCTGACGCCCCGCTGGGGGCACGCGGCGTACTTCGCAGGCGGACGGATGCTGACGTCGAGTGCGCACGCCCGGTCGGTCACCGAGGGAAGCTCGTCACGATGCGGCGTCGCCGTGTAGCAACGAAGAACATTGCGGCCTCGGTCGGCTGGGACTACTTTCATGCCCTCCGGGGAGGACCCAGTGGCGAAATCGCTGGCCGACCTCGTGCGAGAGAAGGTCGATGCAGGTGTGCTTCCTCTCGAAGCCCCCGCGAAGATTTGGATCTGCCTTGGAAGCGGCCGCCCGTGCGCGGTATGTGGACAGTCCATCCTTTTTACCGAGTACGAGCCCCTGTACAACGACAACCGCGCGGCTATCCGATTCCACGGCGGATGCCACCGCGTGTGGGAGGCGGAGCGGCGCCGGCGCGGATACTTGCCGGAAGATTAAAGGCGTGCGGCGCGCACTTTCGCGAGGAGCCTCCGCTCGTGGCACATCGTGCACTCGCCATAGGTGCACAGGGCACGGCCGGCGTGGATCAATTCTCGCGATGCTCTTCAGCACGTCGTGCCGGCCGATGCCGAGGTACGTAGCCACGTACTGCTCGCAAGTGGCGACGTCCGGATTGGCCCGGAGGAAGGAATCGGTCGTGGTGGCGGCTTCCGACAACGTCGCACCAGCGCCTCCATCGCGACGCCCGCGACGCGACGTAATTATCGCGACGGGTGAGCGAGGTCAGGCGCTGGCGTCCCGCGCGCAGAGCCTCGTCGGGAGAGTCGTACGCCGTCCATTCGCGCGTCCAGCTGCTGTCGATGATCTCGCTGCGCTCGCCGTCACGGATGTCCCAGCGCCACAGACAAGGCTCGCTCATCAACCGCACTTCAACGCTGAGCTGACGTTCCCGAGCGAAATACATTCTCAGTCCCCCCGACGAACAGTCATCCTAGTGGAATAGCCGCTGTCGACACCAGTGCGGAGAACTACCTAGTGTCGATCTCTGCCGACGGTGACCGGGGGCTGGCGCCCGTGTCGCACGCGTCGAACCAGGCTGACACGCGGAAAGCGCTGAGAAAAGATCCGTCGTCTGCGGGCTCGGCCGAGAGAGATCTTTGATCATCCCACCGGGCTATCGTTCAGGTGTCGCGACGACAACGCCGTTCGTGACAGATCCGGACAACACCTCCCGCTCGCCGCCGTTTCGCTCGCGTGGATCCACTGTCGTCAACCACTCGTGACAGATGTCCAGCGTCGCTCGTACATCATCGAACAATCGAAGACGGGTCTCGCTCAGCCTTTCGATCTCGCGGCGCACCGCTGCCTCTTGATCGCGCGCACTTATCACGATCGAATCGGCGGTGGCGGTCGCCTGCGTCACCAGCTCCTCCGCTTCTTGTTGCCGTTGTGCCGTCAGCGCTTCGGCTTCCCGCACGATGACAGCGGCATGCTCGTGGGCCGCGTCGGTCACCATCTGTGCTCGTGCCTGCGCGTCGTGGAGCAAGGCTTCAATTTCGTGCAACGCCGCACTACGCAACGCGCCGAGACGATCCGCGGCGATAGCCCCCTGGGTTACATCCTCTGAGGCCGTCGCCGTCGCTTGTGCTTCCGCGCTCTCGCTCGCGCCGACGGGTGGGCCTGATTCATTCCTCGCTGTGAGCCGCTCGACCTTATCTTCGAGTAAGCTCACCTGCGTTCCCATTTCGATGTTCTCTGCCTGAGCCCGCTCCAAGGTGTACGCGACCTCATCCAAAAATGCGGCTACCTCTTCAGGATCGAGACCACGCACCAGCCGAACACGAAAACGCCGTGACCTAATATCTTCCGGATTCATTGCCCAGTTGTCCTCTTGGCGCGACACACCGCCGGAAACGCGGGCGAAGTCATTGCTAGCCCTTTGTGCTTCTGCTTCTGCTAAGCGCTCGAACAAGGTCTCCCGAGGACGAATCATCGACGTTACCTCCTCTGATCAGTTCGGCAGGGGCAAATAATGGATAGCCGGAAGGCCGAGCGCAACTAGAAAGTACGCAGAGCCCTGATTAAGCTCAGCCGCCGGCCGGGCCGCAGGCCGCCTCGGTCCAGAAGTCGGCGGCAGTCGAGTTGCCGAAAGCCTCTAACATGGCCGAAAAGACGCGGGCTTCGGACAGGCGAGAGAGAATCCGATCAAAGACTGCTGCGCTGTATGTGAGGCGGACCGCGCGCGGGCCAATTCAAGGAGACGGACGAGAAGGGCCGCTCACTCAAGGCCGACCGCCGGCGCAAGGCGAAGCGCAAGGTTCGGTCCGGCTACGGCGATCGCGGCGACCGCGCGGAGGACCCGACGGATCAGCGTGACAGCGCGGTGAGTGCGCGCTGTTGCAGCCTGCTAACGGCCTATCGCCAAGTGCTTGGTACGATGATCTGACTTGGGCAGTGCCGGCCGGGCGCTCCTAATCGATACGGAGTCCGCCCGGCCGACATGCTGTCGCCAACCTGCGTCGGTACGGTTCGCTACGGTTGCTCAGCGCGGGATGGGCCCGTTGAGATCGCACACACCAGTCACACCACGCCGATCAACGATCGGCCGGTTATGTGAGATCTTCCAGCCCTCATTCGTACGCTTGAAATCCGTCAGATACTCGCCTGTGATCGTTACGGATGCAGCGCCAGTGGCGTCATTGGTCGACACACCGAGCCATGCAGCGGTCATCGTCGCGGTATCACCATCCACCTTGATCAATTTACTGGTAACGATGTGATGGCTGTGGCCGGGGAATGGTGAAGGAAACCTCGCATTTCCTATTACCTCATCGCTGATGAACTTCGCGATCTGGTCGCGGCCTCGCAACACGCACCCAAGGCCACCAATCCCGAAGGTGGGTTCAAGCGTTCCGTAGTTGTCGTACACGTCCTCGAAGATCCCATCCGGGGTAAACAAGCTGGCAAGCCTCTCTCCGTCGAACGTATCGTGATAGTCGCTCCGCGCCCTCGTACACCGGTCCAGATAGCACCGTACACCGCTCGCGCAGCTCGGCAATGACTCGCCGGCTGACGCCCAACTCGCACCGCCCGACGTAGACAAGTTTGCGCCCATGCGTGCGGCCAGAAGTAGCGAACATGACCCAGCAAGCGGCACATGAGTCCGATGACGGCGAATCGCCCCTCGGGGCGGGCTTTGACTTTAAGCCAGCTCCGGGTTGCGCCGCCGACGTAACGACTCGCGTCGTCTTTGGCGACGAGGCCCTCCCAGCCGCCACGTTTGACCTGTTCCCACGCAGCGGAGCCGTCAGACTCAAGGCGCAGCGCAGGCAGCATGAACCGGGTCCCGGCGATCGCGTCCTCAAGCGCCGGACGCCGGTCACGCAGCGGTCGGTTGCGAAGATCGCGGGCGCCAGCCCGGAGTAAGTCGAACGCGATTGTCGACGCCGCCGGGCCGTTGTACCGTGCGGCAGCGGGTCTGCCGCCGCCAGCCACCTCGATTCGCACACTGGACCGGCGCGCCTCGCATGGCGGCGGCGGCGCTAAGTCCGTCTGAGACGTTCATCAGTTCGCGCGCCTCATCCTCGATCGTTTGCCGAAGCATCGCAATCATGCAATCGGGTTTTCTGCGCGTTTCTCGATCACCGCCCGCTATGACGCTTGCCCGCTCGGCCCCGTCATTTTTCTGCTGCACTGATGACATTGACACTCGCCTGGGTCACGCCTAGATTCGCGAACACCATGTCAGACGATCAACTCGAAGGCATTCTGCGTCGTGTCGCCCTCCCACCGCTCCGTCTTGGGATTTACGTCAAGAAGCTCGCAGCGAGACTGACCGATCCGGCGGCGCGTGTAGTCGCTACCGATGAGCTACGCCGGGCGGCGCGGGTCGGCGCTCGGTTGGCACGGCAGGGCTGGTGGAATTGATGGCCTCGACGATGGGCGAGCACAATCAGTGGACGATCCGCGTGTCGCCTCGTCGCAGCGGCATTGATCGCAAGTGGCGTGCGCTCGTGGAAATCTGGCGCCCAGACCGCGCACCCGGCACATACGCCGCCACTGTCGTCCCGTTCTTGAGGGCTGCCGCCGACGAGCATGCGGTTATTGCGTTGGCGATGGTCGCGGCGCGCGCGTATATCGACGCTTCCGTGTGATGAGCCGCTATCGGTTCAACGATGTCGAGCGATGTGACGCCGAACGCTGTGTAGGTGCCCGTGCCTCTGCCACGTCGAATCGCTTCGTCGGCCTCGTGCGTCGGCGCGGTCGTATCCCTGGTCTGGGTGTGCGGGAGCTGCCGCCATGCAAGCGTCGAACATGACGGACCGGCGCGCCCGCCTCCTCCGCACCGCTGTCGGCTTCGGCTCGTGCCGCCCGACGAGCCCGAGCTACGCCTGCTTCACCGCTGGCTCGATTGCTGGCGCGGCATTGGCGACGTCGTGCGCGGCATGGCGCGCAGGGTTGGGACCTGCAGCTTACCGAATACGACGCGGAGCTCTGGCGCGCGCCACTGCTCGGCGCGAGGCCGCTCAGGACGTCTTACCGAAGATCTCCTGGAGGACCCGGTATGCTTTCCGGATGTCTTCGGGCCGCCGCCGGCCGGAGACGAGCGCGAAGATCTTCTCCGCCTCCTCGCTCGGCACCGCGGACGGCTTGTCGGCCCGCACGGCCGTCAGTTCACGTAGCGGGATCTCGAGCGCGACGGACACCCGGTACAGGCTGTCGATGGAGATCGACTTCTCCCCGCGCTCGACCTCACCGATGAACTTTCCTGAGAGGCCGGAGCGGTCACCCAGCCGCTCCTGGCTGAGACCGCGCTGCTTGCGCAGGGCCCGCACGCGCTGCCCCAAAAATTTCCTCACGTGTCGCACCGCGCGTTCGCTCATGGTCGGGTTCCCTTGGCCGAACCGGAACCCGACGCGATGGGTAGGCTGGCGGCCGACTGTACCGCCACCTATGATGCGTGTCAATGACGGCCCCGCGAGCGAGTATCATCCGGGGTGCCGGGGAGACGATTCAGTGCGCTGTCGCTCGCCGCGCCCCACGGCGTCGCCTCCGACTCTGGCGACAAGACCGTTCGGGTCAGGCTTTGGCGATCAGCGCAGCCGTTAGGGCTGGACCGAGCGGCGCCTCGGGGAGGGGGCAGCCGGCTTTCTTGCTCGACGTTTTGGCGCTTTGGTCAACTGACGTTCCGCCTCCAACCAGTCCTGAAGGGCGCGGCCGTCTTCTGCGCCGCGCGAGACGTAGAGTTCATAAGCGCAACGCGCGATCTCGTCGTGATCCGGTTGTTGGCCAAGCGACACCTCGGATCTCGCCGTATCGTGTCAGCCGCCTCCGCTGGACTCACGGTTATGGTATCGACTGCCGAGCCAACTAGCGGTACGAAAAAATCGAGTGCACAACGAACAGGCACGCGACTCTACCAACACGAGCCTTGCCGCCTCGGTCGTCGGGCGCTAGCATCGCGCCCCGGCCGTTTCTCAGCGACTACAGAGGCACCGCGTAGCTCCGCCGCTCCACTCGAAGCGAAACAGCGTGAAGGAAATCTCAAGATTTGCTTAGGCGTTCTTCATGCGATTTCGTAAACAATCCTGACTAACCTACGGGTGCTTGTCTGCGGCCGTCATCAACCGAAGCCGCGCCGAAATAGGGCTCGCCGCGATGGGGTGTCGGAAGACTTCTCACTTTGTCCGTGAGTAAGCCTTACAACGCCTCGGATTCACGTCTTTACACGCATGGCATGGTCGATGCGTCAACATACTGTCAATGGCGATGCAGCGCGAGGCGACCACTTAGCTGCTGCAGCGATACCGCTCAATACACCCTAAAGATGAACGATCCGTTGGAGGGGGACCCACGATGAAACGGCTTTTGTCGGTCGTTGCGTTCGCCGCTGGTGCGTTCGCGTTGGCGTGCGGTCCAGCTGACGCAATCACCGTCACCTTCAACGACCTCACAGAAACAGTCACCGCCACCGTCACTGATCTTCCGGCTGGCGTGACGTCCTCGACTTCACTTGGTCCAGAAAGCGCGACCGTGACCATCCGCGGCGCCACTTTCCCGGCCAACGCACCGACCTCCCTCTTCGTCCCGCTCGTACTAACGGAGCCGCCGGTCGGCGGCCCCACCGTAGCCAGCGATATCCTCCTGATCACCCGGATCACGGCCGAGGACGAGGACGAACTGGTAGGCTTCAGAGTTTCATTTACCTCGGACACGGAAGCCGGGCTTCCGCTGCCGACGACCTTTAATGCTCTCCCAGAAACCGCTACGAACAACCCCTTTATTACTTTTAGCGGCCTAGTCGTTGGAACAGCGACTAACATCCCGCTCACCATCAATGCGTTTTCTGATACTCCCGAGACGCCCGACAGAGTTCCGGAACCGACGACGCTGCTTCTCCTCGGCTCCGGCCTCGCCGGCCTTGGCCTGTTGAGATATAGAAGAGATCGCGCTCGCTGAGTCTCAGAGAACGCGTCGCAAATGACGGCCGGGATTAGTTCCCGGCCGTTTCTGTTTTTCTGGCGACGCTGCCCTCGCACCTTGCTGACCTCCCTGGTCCGGCCTACCATCCCGCCACCGTGGGGGTACGGAGCGTGAACCGGCGCGCGTTCGTGACCGGCCTTGGAGCCGTGCTCGCCGCGCCGCGCGCTGGTGAGGCGCACCAAGGTGGCAATGTGGTCCGCGTAGGACTTCTCCGGCCGGCACCGCCGAGTCCTGAGGTCGGCCGCATTTTTGACGCCTTCAAGCGGGAGATCGTGACCCAGGGGGTTCTCAATGCTGAGGATCGACCGGGCAACAAGGACTTTTCACGCGTTGGATCAGCGCTTACTCCCCGACGTTGGCATCCGAGAACGCTCTGATCTTCAGCAGATGATCAAGGCGAGTCCGGAGCCTTTTTTTCGAGAGCTCGGCGAGCGAGTTCTCCTTATCGGCGAAGAGCTACGTCCCGCAGAGTTTGTTGACGATCGCATCGATCTTCTCGCTGTTGATGAGACGGGTTGTGCGGTCATTATCGAGCCTCAAACGCGGAGGCCATAAACTCCATCTTCTTCAAGCAATCGCGTATGCCGGGATGGTCGCAAAATGGGACAGCGGACGGTTCATTGCCGAGCGTGCCAGGCTCACCGGTCAAGCGGAGGATGCAACCAAAGACGAGTTTGAAGATTTTGTGGGTGGAGATGTGGCGAGCCTAAATCGTTCGCAGCGGATTATGTTGCTCGCTGAGAGCTTTGACTATGAAGTTCTCGTGGCTGCCGAGTGGCTTAACGAGCGTTTCAACGTTGACGTACGTTGCGCAAGACTATCCCTTTCGACGGACGGCGCGACCGAGTTTCTCACCTGTTCGGTTATTTTCCCGCCTCCGGAAATCACCGAGCATGCCGTTCGACGCGGAGTACCCCGCACGCGAACGCTCCCCCGATGGAGCGGATGGACCGAAGCGCTATCCGATACCGATCCCGCTCTCGTCGACTTTTTCAATAGGCAGTTAGCCAACGGGGTTCAGAACAATCTCTCACGGCGTTTCATCACGGTTCCCGTAGGCGGCCGTGGCTGGTTTCGCGTAGCTGCACGTCGGAGCAGGGCCTACGTATGGCAGACCGGACGGTTTCAGGGAGACCTTGCATTCTGGAAATCGGCACTATCGCCGCAATCGGACGTGGCGGAGGTGGCGGATGGAAAACGCGTGCGGTTCTACCTGACTTCCGCAGCGGATTTCAGGCGCTTTGAGGAAGCGTGTAAGACCGAGCTTTTAAGCACCACGCTCGTGCGTACGGGCGTGCATCCGGAAGATGATGCGGATGCTTAAATGACCCGCGGCTAAGATGACTGCAACAACTCGAAGATGGTTCATCGCCCATGCCGCGGTCTTCCTCGCCGCGCCGCTCGGCGCCGAGGCGCAGCAGCCCTCGAAAGGTTTCCGCGTCGGCATCTTGGCGCACGCCACACCGGACGTCGCATCAGCGTCACTGGCGGTCTTTCGCCAGAGCCTAGAAGGGTTGGGTTGGATCGAGGGACGAAACCTTTCGATCGATTTGCGGCTCGCTGACCGGCAGGACCGGCTCACCCGCGAGGCAGCCGACCTCGTACAGACCGGCGTTCATGTAATTGTGACCGTCGCAACGCCTGCCGCGCTAGCGGCAAAGCAAGCAACGACAACGATTCCAATTGTGATGGTTTACGCTTTGGACCCCATTCAGACCGGGATCGTCAGCAGCCTTGCGCGGCCAGACGGAAATATCACTGGGAACGCAACACAGACAACCGAATTGACTACGAAGCAGATGCAAATCCTGAAAGAGCTCGTACCGCCCCTGGCCCGATTGGGGATTGCTTGGAATCCGTCGAATCCGGCCTTCCGCGATGCGGTATGGTCCGAGCTACTCTCTGCCGCCCGCGTGCTTTCACTAGAGTTGCGACGGTTCGATGTACGGAATGTTGAGGAGCCTCACACAAATCTCCGCCGAGATGGTCCGCGCGTTGCTTGTCATGTCCGACCCGGCGTTCCACGTCGGATTGCCAAAGATAGCGGACTTTGCGCTGCGTCGAAAACTGCCTACAGCGTATTTATTTCGCGAGTTCGCGAGCGTTGGCGGCCTAGCGTCATACGGTCCGAATCTCGCCGACCTCGTCTCGCGATCGGCACTCTACGTCGACAAGATACTCCGCGGCGCGAAACCTTCGTCCCTTCCGATTGAGCAGCCGATCAAATTTGATTTTGTCATCAACCTCAAAACCGCCAAGGCGCTCGGCCTCACCATCCCGCCCTCGCTGCTGCTGCGGGCGGATCAGGTCATCGAGTAGGGACGCGTGATGAATGTCGAAGGAGATACGGAAGGCGGCGGTCCTAAATGTCCCGTCTGTACCAGCGAGGATGTTGCGATTCGGGGCACGCAGAGCATACGAACACCTTCCGCTCCGCAGGCGTGGGAATGCAAGAACTGTGGCGCGGTCTTCGCCTACCGGCCAGCGACGCAGCCGTGACCCAGGTTCTGCTGGACTTCGACGCTTTCTTCCTCGAACACCGGCTCTGCGGTGATCTCGACGGCGGCGCGAACGACGAGCACGCGTGGTTGGCGTGCGTCGCATGTGGAGCGCGGATCGAGCGGCCGGTGGAGACGTCCGAGGAGTGACTCTGCACCCGGTGACGACTGCGCTCGACTACAGTGCCCGCCGCCTGGGCGCCGCCCTCGGCTTTCTCAGCCTTGAGCCGAGCGAGCCGGAGCTTCAGCTTCTCCACCGTTGCTTCGATACGTGGCGCGGCATCGGCGACATCGTCGCCGGCATGGCGCGGCAGGAGTACGACCTCGAGCTTCGGCGTTACGACGGCCGGGGATGGCGCGCAGTGTTCTTCCAGAGCGGCTTCGAGCACTCGCTCACTGCGCACGCTGGCGCCGGCTGGGCGCTGAGCCCGTGGGCCGCCGTGCAGCAGGCGGCGCGCGATGCGCTGGCCAAGCTGGATCAGGACGAGCCCGTGCCGCGCGACTGGACGCTGACGGACGAGTCGCCGCGGTAGCTCGCCCGGACTGGCCGGGCAGCCTGCCCGTCTAACGCATCAGCGCCAAGCCCAGTTGGTCCACAATCGCAAACATTTCCGTTTGGCACGGGTCGTGTAAATTCAGATTCCGAAAACTCTCGCCGGAGGTAAGGCGATGAAGACAAACGTGACGCTGAAAACGTTGATGCTATGCGCCGCACTCGTGGCCGTGATGTTTGGCGCGCGGCGGGCCTTCGCCGTTGGTGATTCCGCCGAGTGCAGCCCGGCTACGTGTACGTCGCCCGTCCTCGGCCCAGGACACCATCAGGACGTCGAGACCCGATAACGTGTCAACACGGCTAGTAGACACGAACAAAACTGGCGTCGTGAACCTAGCGCACTCCCGAGACGAGCGTACGTGCGGGGTCTGTCACGGCGTCATTAGGCCCGGCGTTGGGCGATACCGCATTGGCGACGGCGAGTATCATCCAGATTGCTTCAGATTCTGGCTTACCCCGCTATTGGACGACGCCACGAAGTAATCCCGCCTCGCTCCGCCGGAGGGCGTGACGGCTCATGCACCCTCCTGGTCGCCTTCAAGCTGGCGTTGCAGCCAGACCTGATCGACACGCTTTCGGAAGCTCGTGGCGGCCGACGACGATTGCTGCACCCGGCGCTGTAGCTGTGTCCGGGCCACACTGAGGGGGACCGCGTAGCCCTCGACGAGCACCGCGCCGACGAAATCGGCGAAGGCCTTCTGCAAGGCGGCGGACTCGCGCGTGCCGATCCCGTAGAAGCTGTCCCGCCAACCAAACGCGGCGCCGAGGAGTTCGGCGACGTCGCGATCCGACCAGTGATGCCCTGAGCGTGCTATGTTCCGGTCGTCGCCCATGATCGTCTCCACGCGAATGGGTGACTGGCCTCGCGGTCGATCTGGCGGTCGTCGCGGGGCCGTTCTCTTTTACGGCAGTAGCTTCCCCGACTCGCGCGCGATTAACTATTGGACGTTTGGCCAGGCTCGACGCCGCCGCTGTGCGATTCAACGCGTGGTCGTTCCCAGTCGTCGCCGCGAGCGAGATCCTCGCGGAAGCAGCGGCGGCCTACGTCGGGCCTGGGAATCATCGTCGGTGACGCCACGCGCGCTCGATCACGAGCACCAGGAGCATGATCTGCGAAGCGAGGAATGCGACTGTGGCGCTGGCTGGGCGCCGAGCCCGTGGCGCTCGGAGCGGGCGAGATGACGATACGCCGACCCCTCAGCGCCGCTACGCTCCTGGCAGCCTCACCCGGCCTACGCGACGGGCAGAAGCAACTTCATGAGCAGGCCGGCCAACCAGAACACCGTATAGACGCCAAGCCCACCGACGACCATGAGCACGGGCCACAAGAAGGAAACGGCCAGGAGGTACTTCACTGCGCCCGCCCGAGGCTGAAAACGTAAGCGCGCATGGGAGACGTCTCCTCAGAGCGAATGGCCACGCCCAGCGCGTGTGCAGCTTCGTGATGCTGTCGATTGTGACACAGAGCGCGGTGCGTCTTCAGCGACTCGGTGACGGCGTCATACTGATCCGCCGCCCCCAGCGGTCGTCCTCGACGGTCCAGCCCTTCTGCTTCACCTTGAGCCAGCGCTTGGTCGGGCCGCCGGCATACGGGCTCGTCTCGTCTTTGGCCACGAGGCCCTCATAGCCGCGCTCGACCACCTGCTGCCATGCCTCCAGGCCATCAGCCGCGAGCCGCCGCACTGGGAAGACGAGATCGCTCCCGGCCACGAAATCTTCCATGCGGGCGCGGCGAGCGCGGAGCGGCCGCGCGCGCACGTCGCGGCCATTGCAGAAGAGGACGTCGAACGCCATGTAGATGGGCGGCGTGGCGACAGCCTCCGGGTCGGGCTCGCGCAGCCAGTCGAAACGCGAGCGGAATTGCTCGTCGAGATCGCCACCTCGCCATCGAGCACGAGCGTGCGGGCCGATAGCTTCGCGACCGCCGCCGCGATGGCGTGAAAGCGCCGCGTGTGGTCGACGCCGTTCCGGCTGACGAGGCGGACGTGCGAGCCGTGCTTGTACCCAGCATTCGCCAGCCCTCTTCTTTGCGTTCGTACACCCGGCCGGCACGGTGGAAGGGATCGCGGACGTGCGTTGGGTGCATCCGTGAGACAGTCGGAATCTTGCTGGAGACCGTCGGCCAATGTAGCAGTGAGGCGCCCTGCCCTTCGGTGCGCACGGCGCTAGGATCGCGCGAGCGTAGGAGCGAATGAACTATCTCGGGTTTGTCGCAGGCGTCTGCTGCATTCTCAGCCTAGCGTCATGTGCGACGAGGACATATTGGTACAACAACAATCGCAGCGCGAATTGGGACTCCGATCTATATGAATGTACGAAGGCTCACTCGACCACGATCACCAGTGGTGGTGGCACCGGCTTAGTCGGGACCCTCAACGCAGCAGAAGTCGGATCGGTCAGGACCGACTACGCGATGCGCGACTTCCCAAAGTAGAGATGCGCGTGTTCCAGGCCGACCACACGCTCCAGGATGAGGAGCTGGCTGCGCTCGCTGCCTGGTGGCTCGCATGACAGCCCGGCGTAGTGGTTGACTCATCTGCGCTCGCATCGGTGGGGCCCACAGCCGACCGGAGCAAACCCATGCTTCGACCTCGAGAGTGCAGGATCCCATTCAATCCAACCCGCCGTCGCGGAACCGCCTGACGCTGGAGCAGGACTCGCTTCAAATGCTTGTCAAAGATCGGGCGGCCCGCGTCGGCGAGGCAGCCACTCGAAGTCTGGATGGATAGCGTTGAGGACCGGGCGAGGATCCGATCGTCACGGCTATGCTGCGACGGGAGTTGGTGTCGGCCGCGAGCCGACCGGTTCCTCGCGGATGAACAGCGTCAAAGCTCCTCCGATAAACGCCACGACCGCGGCGGAGACAAATGCCGTCGTGTAGGTGCCGGTCGCCTCGAACACCCATCCGGCGAGGGCGGCGCCCAGCGCGGCGCCGACCTGATGGGCGAAGAAAATCCATCCTGAGAGCTCGCCCACCGAATGCCGGCCGAAGATGTTCACGGTGAGGGTCGTCGTCGGCGGGACCGTGGAGAAGTAATTGAGCCCGAAGATGACGGCCCAGAGGTGGAGCGCTGGCACCGTCCACACGTAGGGCAGAAGAAGTAATGACACTCCGCGCACCGCGTAGAAGGTCGCCAAGGGTCCACAGCGCCCGAAGCGGTCGCAGATCCAGCCTGAAGCAATCGTCCCGACGACGTTCATGGCACCCATCACGCCTAGCGCCACGGACGCCTGAATCTCGGTGAAGCCGTGCTCGAGCGTGTGCGGCATGAAGTGCGTCAGGATCATGCCGAGAGAAGTGTAGCCACAGGCGAACTGCGTCCCCATCAACAGCCAGAGTTGTGGAAATTGCGCCGCGTCCAGCAGCGACATCCGCCCCGCCCGTCGGAGCGCGCCGATCTCAGCGGATGTCCGGAGCGGTTCGGTGGCGCCGTACGGCTGAATTCCGCGCTCCTCGGGAGCGTTTCGGATGAATCCGGCGGCAACGGGAAGCACGAATGCGAGGAGCCCGAGGCCGAGGACGAAATAGCTCGTGCGCCACCCGTACGAGAGCGTGATCGCTGCGGCGAGTGGGATGATCCCGAGCTGGCCGAGAGAGATGGCGCTGCTGGCGAGTCCGAAGGCCACGCCGCGCCGCGACTCGAACCAGCGCGCAATGACTGCCGAGCCCGCCGCGAGACCGGCGCCGCTTGAGCCGAGCGCCATCAGGATCCCTGCGGTCACGTAGACGTGCCAGAGCCGACTGACGAATGCCGAAGAGATCGCTCCGGCGCCAAGGAGAACGATCGACAACGTCATCACCCGTCGCCCGCCCCATCGGTCAGCGAGACGTCCAGCGAGCGGGCTCACGACACCCAGCAGAAGCAGGGACATCGCCGCGACTTCAGAGAGGGCAGCGCGAGACCATCCGAACTCGACTTCCATCGGCTTGACGTAGACCCCGAACGCGGTGCGCACCCCCGACGCTGTCATCATCGTCAGCGCGACGGCAAACACGACGATCCACGCGGGATGGAGATGGGAGCGCGTCACGTTGGACAGATGCTAGGTCGGATTTTTCAGGACGTCTAGGTCAGCCAGTGGCACCGCGCCGAGCAGAATGACCCAAAGCCAGAACAGCCCCGACAGCGCGTTGAAGAGATCGGCTCCGCACATGTCACCCCCTCCTACGATGCGGCCGAACAGATAACCGACAGATCGTCGATTACCACATGCCCCGCAGACTGTCGCACCAGAGCCGCCATAGGGCGAGCGCCGCGAAGGCGCCGATGACCAGTGCGTCTTTCCAGGTCAGCGGCTGCCGTGGTCGCGCGCGCGCCGTGGACGGTTTACGCGCCGGGATCAGCAGCGTGCCGACTACGGCATAGCCGAACATTTCCACGATCAGCGCGGCCAGCCCGATTAACGCGAACATGAGGATTTCGGCGAGCATCGCGACCACGGTCACGAGGAGCGTCCCGAAAATCATAGGCGCCTCCGCTACTTGCCTGCGCTGCATGCGCTAAAATTCTTAGATCCACGAATCGCACCGCCCACGCGCCTGGAGCCACCTGGCTCGCGCAAACAAAAAGACAGCCTTAACGGCTCGCTCGGGCGTTCGATTTTCCGCGAGGATAAACAGAAGGAAAGCTAAGAATGCGGCACCGGCCGAATCATCCATAACGCCTGCACCGGTCTAACTGCTTCCCGAAGACGTCGGGCGCGTGCGCAGTCAGAATTCTAGCAGATGTACCCCGATCTGGAGGCGCTGTCACGGGAAGTGTCGCGACGGTGGCGGCGCCGGCCGCGTGGGCAGTAGTTCGTCCGCCTTACGTGGTTACGCGAACGCCGCGCAGCACCGCATCGCGCAGCCGCCCCTGCATTAGCTCGTTGTATTGAACCTCAGCCGTAAACTCCGGATGAATCCATAGGACACCGCGGCTCCGTTCCGCGCCTTCGCATATGGGCCGGATAGCACCGTGCAGCGATCGCGCAGCTCGGCCACCAGCCGTCGCGACACGCCCCACTCGACGCGGCCGACGTTGACGAGTTTTCGGCCCACGCGAGCCGCGAGCAGCAGGGAACAGCTGCCCGCCAGCGGGACGTCGAGGCCGACGACGGCGAAGCGTCCTTCGCGTCGGACCTTCAGCTTCAGTCAGCTGCGCGTGGTGCCTTCGACGCATCGGCTCGGCTCATCTTTCCGACGACCTCTGCGCTTGACCTGGTCTCAGGCGGCCAGGCCGTCGCCATCCAGCCGCAGGCGCTGGACGCACGAAGCGGTGCGATAAGATGTAAGATGAAAGCCATGGCGTTTGGCCTGATGGTCGCCGTGTTCATCTGGGCGGTCGGGTTGTCTCTGCGACAGTTGGCGTTCATGTATCTGCCGGTTGCTGTCAACTCGCACGAGCCAGAGGTCGCGCTGGGTCTTGGGACGAAGCTGAGCGGCACACCGGCGCTCATCGCGAGCGTGGTCGGCATCTCGTTGCTGCTCACGCTCTTCTGCCTCACGCATCGAGCCGGTCCTGTGTCGTCCGTGGGGCTCGGTCTTTTCACCGGCGGGGCCGCAGCGAACACGACCGAGCGGCTTGCCTTCGCGAGCGTCGTCGACTATGTCCCAGTGCCGGGAACCGACGGCATCCTGGCCAATCTCGGCGACATCGCGCTCATGGTCGGCTTTGTCCTGTTCGCCGTGGCCCTGATCCGCTTCCACGTAGCACGCGTGGTCGCGGCCTCGTGGGCGCGTCGCTTCCAACCGCGCTAAGGCTTCACGCGCGCGTCGATCCTCCGCCCACAGCGAGCGACGCGGCTGGAGTTTGTTGTCCCTTCTAAAACTCGTTCGTCGCGATTAATTTGCATTCTGCGGAGTGATCCGTTATTTGGCCGGTCATGGTCGGATGGCTTGGAATCCTCTTTGAGACACTGAGAAGCTCTGTTCGCACGCGCCGCGAGTTGGCGCTGGAGAACCTTGCGCTTCGGCAGCAACTCGCCGTGTGCAAGGCGCGCCAGCCGCGGCCGCGGCTGACGGAGATAGATCGGATCTTCTGGGTTCTGCTGTCGCGGCTGTGGACGAGCTGGCGGCATTCGTTGCTGGTGGTCCGGCCGCAGACCGTGGTTGGCTGGCACCGGCAGGGATTTCGACGCTATTGGGCGTGGAAGAGTCGGCGACGATCCGGTCGGCCCGCGATCAGTGCGGACCTCCGACACCTGATTCGGCGAATGAGCTCCGCCAATCCTCTGTGGGGCGCGCCAAGAATCCACGGTGAGCTGCTGAAGCTCGGCATAACGGTATCCCAAGCGACGGTTTCGAAGTACATGCTCCGACCGCGGCGGCCGCCGTCGCAGGCGTGGCGCACGTTTTTGACGAACCACGCCAAGGATCTCATCGCGCTGGATTTCTTCACGGTGCCCACGGCGACGTTTCGAGTCCTGTTCGTGCTCGTGATGCTGACCCACAGCCGGCGCCGGCTGGTGCATTTCAATGTGACGGAGCATCCGACGGCGGAATGGACGGCGCGGCAACTGCTGGAGGCGTGCGTGCACGAAGAGGCGCCTAGTTATCTGATTCGGGACCGAGACCAGGTCTATGGAGACCGATTTTGTCGTCAGGCCAAGACGTTGGACATCCGGGAAGTGGTCATTGCACCTCGCTCGCCGTGGCAAAACGCGTATGCCGAGCGGGTGATTGGCTCGATTCGACGCGAATGCCTTGACCACGTCGTGGTGATGGGCGAGAGGCATCTACTGAGAATCCTCTCGAAGTACCTCGCCTACTACAACGGGACGCGGACCCACTTATCGCTGGGCAAGGACGCGCCCGAGCGGCGGAGTGTGCAGCCACCGATTCAGGGGAGGGTGGTGGAAGAGCCACGCGTCGGTGGGCTCCATCACGAATACCTGCGGCGGGCGGCGTGAGCCGATGGACGAATAAATGGAAGCCACAGCGCCCTTCACCGTACTGTGGACGCGCTGTTCGAGGGGCGCGTCCGCTTTCGCGACCGCTCGAGACCCGGCACGTCCTGACAACAGTGAGGTGCGTAGTCGCTTAAAATCTATGTCGTGGTGTGCGCCGATTTCGGCGTGATCCTGAAACCTCGCGACGCTTCGCCGCCGCGATGGTCTTCTTCACGTACTTGAGCCAGTACTCCGTGAACCTCGCGGTGTCCTGAGGATGCCGTAGAACGCGTGGGGTCTATCGCGAAAGTTCTGGCCAATCGCCTCAATCCAGCCGCAAGACGCTGTCGGGGTCATGGGTAATCACAGCGCTGATCTTCCACCCCTCGTTAGTCCGGCGCAGTACGTAGCTCGCACCTACACGCTCCAGCACCTCTCCGCCGGCTCTGTATCGGACGATCTCGACACTGGCGAGAGCCACGCTGTTGCTCATCTGCTTGACGTGTAATTGCGGCACATCCTGTCGCGCGTAGCCGCGTTCACGTTGGCGGGCGACGAACGCGTTGACCCACCCCGCCTCGGCGTCGCCGCGAGTGAGATAGCTGCTGGCTCGCGTCGCAGTGATCAGCATCGACGGTTCATGGAAGAACGATAGCGCGCGTCGCATGTCGAATGTCGGACCGAGATCCGCGAACGCCGCAAAGTAGTCGTTCATCGTCTGGGCGATCGCGGCTTTGTCGGTGTCAGCCTCAGCCCACTTCGCGGAGGCCATCACCAAAAGTGCGACGAGCAGCGCCACTGCAGTGGGGCGCTTCATCTCCACGTCCTCTCTT
>DAIQBJ010000030.1:0-10259 GCA_036781225.1 Gemmatimonadales bacterium
TTCGCCGAGCGGGGGAGGGGAGCTACCTGCAGTTCATGGCGCCGGGCGTCATCGGGATGACGGTGCTGTTCACCGCGATGTTCTCCGGGATCGCGATGCTGTGGGATCGCCAGTTCGGCTTTCTGAAGGAGACGCTGGTGGCGCCCGTGCCGCGCGTGCAGATCATGATGGGCCGCACCCTCGGTGGAGCGACGGTCGCGATGCTGCAGGGGACGATCATTTTCGCCGTGACCCTCGTGGCGGGATTCCGCCCGGCGAGTGTGGTCGCCGTCTTGGCGGCGTTTCTCATCATCGCGCTGATCGCCGTCGTCTTCTCGGCGCTCGCGACTGCCATCGGATCGAGTCTGAAAGAGATGCAGGGCTTTCAGATGGTGATGAATTTTCTGGTGATGCCGCTCTGGTTCTTGTCGGGGGCGCTGTATCCGTTACAAGGCCTCCCCGCTGCCCTGGCGGTGCTGACGCGAGTTGACCCGCTCACCTACGGGATCGACGGCGTGCGCGGCACGATGATCGGCGCGAGCCATTTCGGGATTCCGTTCGACGTGGGCGTGCTGCTGGCCGTGGGAGTGCTCTTCGTGACGGCCGGAGCCTGGCGGTTCTCAAAAATCGAAGTGTAGCACCCGACTGCAAGCGCGTTCGAGACCCTCTACCAGCGCGAGGCCTTTTGTCGGCGCTCGAGTCCGCTGCGGCGCTCCAAGCCGCTGCGGCGGGCACGGGTACGGCTCTGGGCGTGGCGCCGTTCGGGCGACGTGACGGCCGTCGGCCACGTGCGGCGTTCGGTGCTGCGGCGCTCGAAGCGCACGCGGCGGTCAGCATGCCGACGACCTCGGGTCATACGATTGTCCGAGGCAAGAGTGCTGGAGTGAGGAGAGGACCTGCGCGCGCCGGCTGCGGCGTTCGGATACGGGTCGTGCCACGCGACGGTGAATACCTCATTGCAGCGCGCGCAGCGCAGGGTGGGGACGTGGCGCGCCGGCGTCGTCTCGCGATGGCGGCAACTCGGACAGACGACATAGCCGTCACGAACACCAGCAAGCGGTCGTTTGGGATCTATGCCGGGCGGCACCACCGTCCAATGTCGAGGCGGCGTGGTACGCAGCTCCAAGAGGGACCGCGACACCACAACCAGCCGGCCACGCACCTGCACCTGCGCTTCGCGCGCAGTCAGCCCGGTAACCGGGTACCACGCGCCCCAGCGCAGCCCGCAGATCGCGCGCGTATGCAACCGGGCCCAACTCATGACGCTCATGGGATCCCCGGATCGTACACCTTACACCCTGCAACGTGTCAACAGACGCATGCGGTCATGCTGTGCATTGTTGCGCGCGTGCAACAATCCGAACGTGGCTCCCGTCTACAGGTTCGAGACCCGCCAGGGGATCACTTTGAGCGCCCGATCATGATCTGAAACATCCACGAGTTGTTTAACACGCCCAGCCCCGCATCCGTGAGCGGGATCGTATACCGCACGTCGAGGCCCACGAATCCGCCGGTACTCTTCCACTTGCCCAGGGTGATCCCGACCGGGACTCCCCACTCGGTCTCCGTATTGTTGCAGAACGCGTTGACCGGCGCGTTCGTGGCATCGCACGTCACCGGGAACGCGACCGTGAGGCCGCCGTAAGGTCTCGCGCGCGAGCCGTTCCCCCCTCTGGCGAGTCCGCCGACGGTGATCCCGGTCTCGATGTAATCGATCCGCGTCCCCTCGCCGCCCTTCTGCGTATAGGACACCTCCAACAGGCTAAGGCTGCGATAGGTTTGCTTACCGGCGAAGAGGCCCCCCGTGAAACCCCAGCGGGATGGCGTGTCGGGGCGCGAGAAGTCGCTGTAGGTGCCGCCGCCCGAAAGGCCCATGACGACCTGCGCCGAGCTGCTAGTGGCCGTCGCCAGCAGCAGGCTGACGATGATCACCGTGAACCGAAAGTTCATATGCTCCTCCACACCAGCGTGATGGGACGGGAAACCTTGCACGCGGGACGATGCCACTGCCCGAAGGCAGTGGGAAGCTTCCTCATGGTGTAATCTCTTGCTGCGGGTAGTCTATCGGTCCATGCCCTTCACGGCGTCCACAACGGCCTGCGGCTGCTCCTCATAGATGTAGAGGCCGCTTCCCGAGACGGTGCCAATCGAGAGCGACTGCAGCCCGGCGCGCAGCTCATCCAGGTCGCCAACCGGCACGCCTCCCTCGTGAGGGGCCGTCCCAAGCAGGAGCCGGACCGGGCAGCGGATGTCGCCGAGGTGCGGCGCGAGGCGCTCGGGCTCCCGAGCCTTGGCCATTCGCAAGAAGGCCTTGAGGGTCCCGTCCAAATCTGCGGCGGCGCCCGCCGTGTAGGCCGCGACCACCGAATCCGTGACCCAGCTCGTGTCGCCCGATGCCGCCACGAGACTGCTCCGGATCTTGTTGCGAATGCGGCCAATCCCGCCGAACCACTTGATCCAAGGTGCGAAGCGCATCGCGCGCCGAAAGCTCGGCGTCGCGGCTGCCTCGGCGGGGCCTCCCTCCAGCGAGACGATCCCGTCTACAAGATCGGGCCGCCGATACGCGAGGCGATACGCCATCGACGCGCCGAGGGAATGGGCGACGACGACGGCAGCGCGCACGCCGAGCGCATCGAGCACGGCGGCTATCCGGTCCGCTTGCGCCGTGAGTGAGTAATCGCTGTCCTCCGGTCGCGCCGATGACCCTATACCGAGCGGTTCGATCACGATCACCCGATAGCCCGCCTCCGTGAGGCGGGGGACGACGTTCCGAAATCCGAATCTCGAGCCGAAGAGGCCGGGGATCAGGACGACCGGCCGGCCGTTTCCGCTTACACTGACTTGCAATGACTCAGCTCGAGCGACCGGGACTCGAAATGCAGCTGTCGAGTCACCGAGGCAGAGGATAATGGCGAGGAACCACATGGGCGTTCTCCTTTCGAGCGGGCACGCGCGCGCAGCACGAGGACCGCGATTCCGACGATGATGGCGCAGGCCACGTAGGTCACGAGCACCTGGGAGGAGACGGGCACGATGAGCCCAAGCGCGGCGAAGAACCACACGCGCGGAAAGCGTCCCAGGAAGGTGGCGAAGAGGTATTTGCGCTTCGAATACCGGGACAATGGAGCGAGCGTGGAGACGATCCAGTACGGAATCGGGCTCCACGAGCACAGCCAGACGGCAAAAAACGGGCTGCGCTGAAAGAGAGCCAGCATCCAGCGAACGAGTCGGGAATTTCTGGCGTTCTCGAGGCGTGGATGGTTGATCGCCGCGCCGAAGAGGTGGTAGTTGATGTTGTCCATGTAGAGATTTCCCGCGACGCCGATCAGGGCCACGAGCAGCGGCGGATAGATCCGTCCCGTCAGCATGAGCAGCGGCTCGAACATCGCAGGCACCACGACGGTGATTGGCCCGCTCATGAACAGCGTCACGCAGAAGAAGCCGACGAGGCCCGCCACGGCGGGCCAGCGCCAGGTCGGATAAATCGCCAGCGCGGCGACGATGGCACTGGCCCGCAGCACCGCGTCCCACTCGGCGGTGCCGTAGCGTTTGTGAAGGACTGCACGCAGGGAGTTCATAGGATCGCTCCGGCCGGGGTACCAAGGCGAGAAAACGGAACGCCATCGAGCCCGTCGGGAACGGGGACGCCCAATGCCTCGAGCATCGTGGGCATGAGGTCCACGGAACGAACGGGTGCTTCCGGAAGGGGGAGGCTCGACGCGATCGGGATGAGCATGTGATCGGCGATCAGGCTGCCGTGTCCCGAACGATGCGCGGGCAATTCCCACGGTCCACGGAAATCCACTCCCCGCTCGGCGGCCAGGACTACGTCCCCGCTGCGCGGCGACGACATCAGCTGGAGCAACTGGCGCGGTGCATCGGGAAACTCGGTATTGAGCGATCGTACGAGCAGCTCGCGGTCCTCCTGCGTCGTCTGGCAACCGAGTCCGAGCGGGTCGCCGAGCAGCGGCTCATAGGTCACCTGCCCATTGTCTTCGGTGAGGCGTGCCCGCAGATGCCCGCGGGCCACCACCACCCCGTCGCGAGCGTCGCGATATGCCGCCAGCGCTACGCCGGGAAGCCGAATGAGTCGCTCGACGAGCTCGGCTCGCCGCTCCGAGTCGAGGACATAGACATGCGCAGCGCCGTTTCCTGACACCATGACGGCGGCGCGCGCATTGCGGCGCCACAGGTGCATTGGGTGGCGGATCGTCGGAATGCCCATCGCCTCGAGCTCCAAAGCGATGTCGCGATGTTCGCGGACCGGGCTCGCTCCATGATCGGCCACCACGAACAGGGCCGGTGGCTCCCCGCGCGTGCTCGCGCGCCGCATGAAATCCCCCAGGGCACGGTCAATCTGGCGGCAGCTGTCGAGGACCTGGGGATGCGCGGGGTCGAGCAGGTGCGTCAGGCCGTCCGGCCCGGGGAACACCACGAACAGGAATCGCCAGGGACGTCGAGCGACCGCAATCCAGGCGTTCGCGACGGCGCGGTCGAGCGCCTGGTAGTTCCCGAAGTAATGAGCTGCGGCGCCCAGGACTGCGCGGCGCAGCGGCATCAGATGCGCGCCGCGTGCCAGCCCGCGCGTGATCGGCGTGCAGATCGCGAGGCTCTCCGGGACGAGCTCGAAGATCGAGGGACCGGCTTCGATATCGCTGTTGATCGAGGCCGCCTGGGGCCCGCAGTAGCTGCGTGCCGAGCGCCACCGGTCGATCAGACCGCCGGCGAACCCGGCCCGACCGAACCAGCGGATGCCGGGCACGTTTGCCGGGCCCGGGTAGCGGCCGAACAGGAATGGGATGTAGGCAACGCCGGTGGTCGAGGGAAACACGGTGGTGCCGCTCGTCATGCCGCCCGGCTCGATCACCCCGCGCGACAGGTTGGGGAGGTCACCACGGAACAGGAGCTCCTGCAAGACGTCGTGCCGCACGCCGTCGAGGAGCACGCAGACGACGCGGCGCGGATCGCTCGTGTGTGGCTGGCCGCGTTGCCGCAGGCGGCGGCGAGAGTGAGAAACACGAACAGCAGTGAGAGAGCTCATACGAACCTCGCGAAAGCGGTGTCACCGAGTGGTGCGTTCGGGACAGAGGTTCGCTCGGCTCTCTCAAGCCGATTTCAAGCTCTGCTTGTGCCCCTCACCTGGGGGGGGAATTAGGTGGGATTCCACGTTCGCGATAACGTCGCACCTGTCCTGGAGTCACCATCTCGTGGAGCAGAATGGCGCGCTCGATCGGTGCGGTGAACGTGTATCCGCGCGCATCGACCGTTAGCCAGCGATCCCATTCCAGGCGATCGAGCGCGCGCTCCACCTCGCCACCTGCGAGGCCCGTCGCACGCTCGAGGTCGCCACTGGTGAACCGCTCGCCGAGCGCCGCCGCTGCCGCCAGGACGGTCTGCGCCGGTTCCGCGACCTGCCGGAACCTGAGACAGACCGCACCGACCACTGCGGGCGGCAGATCGCCGGGGAGCGTGTCGACGAGGGTCTGGCGCACCCCCGGCCACGCCGGCGCGTCGGGAGACATGCGGTACCCGAGCGCTACCGCCTCGAGCATTGCGGTGACGAGGAGGGCCACGCCGGCGCTGTCCCGTTCCACACGCCGCACCACGCGCACGATCTCGTCCGCGGCGTAGCGTGGCAGCCACCACCGCGCCACCGCCTCGATCGCCGCGGCGTCCAGCCGGCCGACCCGGATCACGTCCCCGGCGATCCCTCTCCCGATCTGTGCGCGCATCCCCTCGAGCCACGCCGGCCGTAGCTCCCCCATTCCCACGCCGACGACGATCAGCACGCGACGGCCGGCGCAATTCCGTGCCAGCTGGGGAAGCGCACCGGCTGTTTCCGCGTCGAGATCCTGCGCATCGTCGAGCGCAAGTAGGACCGGTTGTTCGTCGGACACAGATCTCAACGCGGCAGAGAACGCCTGTTGCGGATCCATTCCAGTCGCGCGGTCCGGCGCCCGGTACTGCACCTCGAGCGCCGGTGATAGCGTGCCCAAAGTCTGGAGTGCCGCTCCGGAAACTCCCGCGATGCCCGGAGCCGTACCCAGGCCGCCGCTCAAGAGTCCACCGAAGCCGGCCCACGCCACACGCGCGTCGGAGGGAACCGCGCGGCACGATGCGACGGCCGCATCTTCGAGTCGGGCTCGGTCCAGCAGCTCCTCGAGCAGCCGCGTCTTTCCCTCGCCTGGCTCGCCCTCGATCAGCACCATCCCGGTTTGGCCGCCCCGCGCGCGCTCCCACGCCGTCACGAGACGTGCCAACTCGGCACTGCGCCCGATCAACGGTGCGCGCGGTGGCGCCCCACTTGGTGTCGCAAGGACCCGCTGGCCGACTCGCGCTTCCCGAACCCGCTCGACAAGACGGCGCGTTTCGGGGGCCGGCTCGGTACTCAGCTGTTCCCGCAATGCGCGTGTGAGTCGATCAGCGATGGCGAGCGCTCCGGCGCGATCGCCGGCGAGCGCGAGCGCACGGATCGCCGCCCGAGCCGCTGGCTCGGCCGTGGGCTCCAGCTCGAGCGCCTTGAGCGCCGATCCCCTGGCTCCCGCGGTCTCTGCTGCCGCGAGCTGTCCCTCGGCCCATTTCGTCAGCGCCTCGACTGAGCGGGCGCGCCACAGCAGCCGCTCGCCCGCCATCCACGTCTCGAACTCGTTGGCATCCGGAACCGAGAGACCTTCCAGGAATTCGCCGCTCACCAAGCGCGCCGCGGCAGCCCAATCCCCGGCCGCCGTACGGTCCGCGAGCTCATCACAGTCGAGCGACACGGCGCCGTCCGCGAGCGACACCTGGTCCACGTCGGCGTGTACCTGTGCGTCACCCAGGACGCGGCGAAATACCCGCAACGCCTCACTCAAGGAGTGGCGCGCCGATTTCTCGTCGCGCTCGCTCCACAGCAACCCGATCAGATGCTCGCGCGTGCGCGCCCGGCGCGGGCTGCGCGCGAGGTACACCAGCAGCGCGAGGTGTTTGCGCCAGAGGAGCTCTGCGGGCGCGGCGGACCCGTCGATGGTAATCCGTGCGGGGCCGAGGACGTGGAGGGACACGGCAGCGGACATACGGCGAGGATAATAGATTGACCGCGCAATGATGACGCCAGATATCAGCGACGTGCAGCGCGCCGCCGGCGCGCGCTACGAGGTGCTGGACCTGGTGGCAACGGGCGGCATGGGTGCGGTGTTCCGCGCGCGGCACCGCGAGCTCGGCCACGTGGTGGCGATCAAGGTGCTCCCGCCCGAGATCGCGGCGAGCAAGGTGCGCGAAGCGCGGTTTCGGCGTGAAGCACAGCTCGCCGCGCATCTCTCCCATCCGAACGTCGTCCCCGTCTACGAGTTCGAGACCCACGAGGGGATCACCTATCTCATCATGCCATTCGTGCGTGGCCGTACGCTCGCGACGTTGCTTGCCGCGGGAGTGCGACTGCCACTCGCCGACCTGCTGCGGATCCTGAAGGATGTGGGAGCCGCGCTCGATTTTATTCACCCGCGCGGCGTCGTTCACCGCGACGTCAAGCCGGCAAACATCCTCATCGAGGACGAGACCGGCCGCGCCTTGCTGGCTGATTTCGGAGTGGCACTCTCGGGCACGGGAGCCGGCTCCCTCACCGGCGTCGGAGGGTATGTGGGGACTCCTGCTTACAGTCCCCCTGAGCAGCTGATCGGAGCGGAACGATTGGATGGCCGCACCGATCTCTTCGCACTCGCGTTGGTCGCGTTCGAGGCCCTGGCGGGGGAGTTGCCGGCCGCCGGTCTCGACCGCGCGGCCATTGCTGCCGCGTTGCACCAGCGGCGCCGCGACGTGCCTGTTGCCCTGGCGACGGCGCTCGTCACCCCGCTCGCCCAGCAGGCCAACGAGCGACCTGCGACCGCTGCCGCGTGGCTTGCGCACGTCGAACAGTCGGTTCGGGGACGCTGGCGGCGTCCGATCTGGGCCACGGCCGTCGGCGTGCTGACGATGGCGGTCGTCGGGTTTGCCGTGAGGAGCCTCCAAAAGCGGGAGGCCACTGAGAGTAGCCTCGCCATGATGCCGTTCACGATGCTCGGAACGAGTGCGGAGTTCCCGCCGTCACAGCTCCCTGCATGGTTCCTGCAGCGTCTCGGATCCGTGCCCCGCCTGCGCATCGTTCCCGAAAGCCGGGTGACTTCGTCAACTGGCACTCAGGCGCTGGTCATCAGTGAGGCCGACTCTGTGGCGACGCAGCTCAATGCCACCTACTTCGTGCAGCCGAGCCTCGAGTTGCACGGCAAGCGGGCGCGGTTGAGTGCTCGAGTCTACGACACGCGAGGTGACAAACTGCTGGCGACGGGACACCAGGAGGGGTCCACCGACTCGCTTTCCCAGCTGATGGACGCCGTCTGGGCGCAGGTCCTTCCCGCCGTCGTACGTCGCAACTTCGCGCCGGTCTCGAGCGTGACGTTGCCGCAGGGTCTTGTGGCATTACTGGCGTATGCGAGGGCCGAGGAAGCGTTTCGCCGTGGCGATTACGCCCGCGCGCTCGACGACTACAACGACGTGATCGCCGCCGACTCCACGTTCGCCCTCGCATACTTTCGGCGGGCGCTCGTCTTCGCCCAGGTGGATCCGCGCGAGGAGACCATACGGGGAGCGATCGCGGGCGCCCAGCGCCACCAGTCGGGCCTCACCCCCGCGGACAGCCTCCTGCTCGACGGGTACGGCCTGCTGCTCGATCGTGGTGACGGAAGGCGTGCTTTACAGAGCTTCCAGGCGGCCGCGGACCTGGCGCCGGATGAGCCGCAGACGTGGTTCGTGCTGGGAGAGTTTTACTACCACTACGGCGCCTTGTTCGATGAGCAGATCAGCGCTGCCGAGGACGCGTTCAACCGAGTGCGCGACCTGACGCCCAGCTCGGCACCGGCGATTGTGCACCTGATTTCGCTCGCACACTTGCGAGGCGACAAGCAGGCCACGGCGCATCTGATCGCTGAATACGAGGCGTTCAACACGCAATCGGTGGTCGCGGAAGCGGTCGGGATTGCCGACACGCTGCTGTTGCGGGGACTGCCGGCACGCGCGGCCCTGCTGAAAACGCTCGACAACCACAGCTTCACCGCGCTCGAATACCTGGCGTTCCAGGCAGAGGAGTTCGGCACAGGGGCCGAGCGGACGGGACCGGGGCGGCAGATCCTGCGTGCGCTCGAGCGGCGCGCCACCACGGACTCGCAGCGGGTGCTGGCGCTGCGCCTCGGCGTCGCGGCCGACCTCGGCGAGGGGTGGACGGACAGCGCGCGCGCCCGGCTCGCCCGCGTTCACACACCGGCCACGGAGCGCGAGCGGGACAGGTGGCTCGTGCTGCTCGCCGCGGTCGGCCGAGACTCGCTCGGCGGATGGCGCGACGCCGCCGATCGTCTTGGCCGCAGCCCGGGGAGCGGGGAAATGGGGCACTGGATGCTGGCGCGACTTGGTCGCGATCGTGCCAGTCACGTGGCGGTCCTCGAGCGGCTCGCGGCGGACAGCTCACCGCTGCCGCTGTCCCTGAAGCTCGATCTCGACGCGCGACGCGCGCTTGCGGCCGGCGACACTGTTCGCGCGCTGCAGCTGTGGCAACAGGCGACAGAGCGCTACGCCGTGCTGCGCGTGCCCTTCGGCCTCGTGGCGTCGCTCTGGTGGTTGCGGCTCGACATGGCGCACGTTGCGGTGGCGCATGGGGACACAGCGCTCGCGCGGCGCACGTGCGACAGCTTCGATTCGCTGATCGGGTATGTTGACCTGGTAGTCCGGCCCGATTCAAAGACATTCTGTGCCCGCTCTTGAAAACTGCTTGAGGTAGCCGGCCGAACTTGTCCGCGTCCCAGTCGCGGAGGCTACCATGTTCGGCCGTTCCTGCTTTCCCGCCGTTGCGCTCGTTCTGGCCATCGGCGCCCTCGCCGCCAGCCGGGCGCACGGCCAATCGGTCGTCGGTGTCGACGCCGGTGCCACGACGCTCAGCGACGAATACGAGTCCGTCTCGGTGTTCGAAGTGGGCCTGCGGTTCGGGTCCCTCACGCGGAAGCACGTCAATGCCGACGTGCGCCTCGCGACGGCCCCTCAAGCACTGACGGTGGGTGCGCTCGTGCTCGCCGCGGATATCGACGCGGCGTACGTGCTGCCGTTGGGGAAGGACATTGACGCGACGCCGCGCGCCGGTTTCAGCATGGTTGCCGCCGTCGGCAGCGGGGGTGGTGCTGGCGTACCCGGTATCAACTACGGAGTCGGCGTCGTCGCGCGGCTTAATACGCCGCTCGCCATCCGGTTCGACTACAGCCACCGAACCTTCCTTACGCCGGGCG
>DAIQBJ010000030.1:10269-17850 GCA_036781225.1 Gemmatimonadales bacterium
GGAGAGAATATCGGTGCCTCGAGTTTCCTGATCGGCATCGCCGTGCTGCATTGGCCGGCTCGGCGATCCTGTGCGAAAAGCAGGTGACCTGGAGGCACGGGGTGGTTAGTAGATATGGAAGGGGGCACTATTCGGCTGCGCTGGCTGTGCTGACGCGCGTCGATCCTCTCACCTACGGGATCGACGGCGTGCGCGGGACCATGATCGGCGCCTCGCACTTTGGCGTAGCGCTGGATGTGGGTGTGCTGCTGGGTGTCGGTGTGTTGTTCGTAACCGCCGGCGCCTGGCGGTTCTCGAAGATCGAAGTCTAGGGGTCCTCTAGGTCGTTCTGTTTCGGTCCGAAACGTGGCGGCCCCATCTGGCCGCCAGCCGGGTACGCCGGAGCGAGGAGGATACGACCATGACAACGACAACCAAGTTGCTTCGCATCATTGTGCCTGCGCTCGCCGGCGTCGGTGTGGTTGCGGCCGTGATGCTCGGCCGCGGCGGTGACAAACGCACGGCGACACTTCCCAGAGGCACGGAGATCGTTGCGTCGCTCGACGGCTCGCTCGCGACGGATCGGACCAGCGTCGGCGATGCGGTGGAGTTGCATACGGTGCAGCCCATCCGGCTGGAGGGTGACGCCTCGATTGCTGAAGGCGCGACGCTGCGCGGCACGGTGACGCGCGTGAAGAGCGGCGGCCGTATCAGCGGCGCGCCCGAGCTGGCGCTGAAGTTCACCGCGCTGGAGATCGACGGTCAGACCTATCCAATTGAGGCGGACGCGTTCCACGTGAAGGGGAAGAGTGACGCCAAGGAAAGCGCCCTCGAGATCGGTGGTGGCGCGGTCGCCGGCGGGCTCATTCGCGGCGTGAAGGGGGCCGTGGTTGGAGCTGCAATCGGGACGGGCGTCGCCGTGGCGACGAAGGGCGACCAGCTCACGCTCGACGCGGGCCAGCGGATGCGAATTCGTCTGGCTCAGCCGGTCACCGTCCAGTACCAGGCGCACGCCGAGAAGACTGAGTAGTAACGGCGGACCCTCGAGCCTCCAAGAGCGAGCCGGGTGCTGATTCCCGGCTCGTTCTGTTAGGCGGAGAAGGATTGTGAGCGGTGGGCGGTGACGGTCGCGCTTCCTTGAATAGCCAAAGCGCCTCTCTCGATAGGCGCTGTGGCTCTTTCGACAGCCGGCGTGCGTCGTTGTGGTGTCCGCGCGGTCCCTTCCATTAGCAGTGCGCTTGTTTCAACGGCCGAATCGCCTCTCTCGCCGGCCAATGCGTGTCCTTCGATGAACGTTGCGCGTCCTTCGACGCCCGATGCGGGTGCTTCGACGCCCGATGCGGGTCCTTCGTTGGCCGATGCGCGTGCCTCGATCCCGAATTAGGGTCCTTTCCCGGGTCCCGCACGAGCATTTTCACAGAGTCCGCGGGCATTTGCACGCAGCGAGCGGGCATTTTCCCTCAGTGAGCGAGCATTTTCCCTCAGTGAGCGAGCATTTTCATTGAGTGAGGGTCCGCTTTCCTCTTGCGCGGCTCCGCTCAGCAACGCTGCGCGAACATTTCTTCACAAACTCAGAGGACATCGTTCAGCGCTCCACGTCTTCCATTGTGGCGCACGAGCCCTTCCAGCCGCGTTCCGCCGTCCACAAACAGGGACACGGGCATTTTCTCCCGAAGCGCGCGTCCTCGTGGCCCGATTTATCCCCCAGACGAGGGCGGATGAGCAAAATTCCCCCAAAGCGACCACGAGTGACCTATGCATGACCCGAACATACTCAGCAGGAACCGCGCGGGGTGTAGCGGAGAACGTAGCGGAGGGCTCTGGTGGTGAGCATGGGCTCACCGGGCAAACGCGTAGGCGGGCGAACGAGTTACGGCGATGGAGCGGATGGGATTCGAACCCACGACATAGTAAACCGGAGAAAGCGAATTAGGGACTGGTGACCAGAAAGACATCGAAGGCCGGCCCGGTCTTCGGCGGCGACCGAGTGGGGCGTCCGAGCGGCACGGGCGGTTGAACGCCACCCATGGGCACCGCAACGGTTCCCCCCGCGTATGTCCCCGACACGACTGGACTGCCAAACACATCCTGCGCGTTGCGGATCGCAAATGTCTTCCCTGGCGTCAGAACTGGCGAGAGGTCCACGTCCACCGCCGGCAACAGCGCGAAGTTGTACACCACGACGAACGCACGCCCCGCTTCGTACTTGTTCGGCCGCACGACAACCCTGGCGGTGGTTGGGCCGGTCGTGATGACTTGGTCCGAGCCTCCCAGTCCGGTCAAGGATTTCCATTCCGCGAAATCGTACTCCACGTCGTCGTGGCGCCAGGCGGGAGCTGTAGAATCCCGGTAGTACGTGTTGTCGCCCCATTGGTAGTTCACCGCACCGCCACCGGTCGCCACGAGGTCGGTCGAATCGCCGCCCACGAATACGTTGCCCTGCACCTCCGCGTGGGCCCATGGCAGCCGCATCTGCAAACCCACCGCTCCGCCCACGGCGTAATTGCTGTCGACCACGACGTCCAGGTTGTCGGCGGTGTCGACGTTGCCGAGGCGCAGCTGCACGCCGTCCTCGCCGGGCGTGAAGTACAGCAGATTGTTGCGCGCGACGATCCCGGACGTGGGCACCTGCGCGCTGATCAATACGTTCTGCCGTGACGACGCGTCGGGCGAGATCGCGCCGTTGTTGAACGACACATTGCCC
Source organism: Gemmatimonadales bacterium (assembly GCA_036781225.1). Taxonomy (GTDB): domain Bacteria; phylum Gemmatimonadota; class Gemmatimonadetes; order Gemmatimonadales; family GWC2-71-9; genus 20CM-2-65-7. Next base: position 12,953 of record DAIQBJ010000030.1, read on the forward strand.
TCGACCCGGACGTTGCGGATGGCGGGGTTGCTGGAGCTCGCGTAGACCTGGATGCCACGCGCAAAATTGTCGAACACGACGTTGTCGGCGAGCAGTTTCGTGCCGGCCTCGTTATGCACGTACACTCCATGATCGAGGTTGTCGTTCGTGCCGTTGTTATAGATGATGCAGCCGTACAACTCGGCGTCTTGTCCGGGGGTCCAAAAGCTGACCCCCTGAGTCCCCGCATCGTGCACGATGAGGTTGATGAAGCGACCGAAATTCGTGTTGGCCTGCAGCCCGTAGGTGCTCGGGGCCGACTGCATGATCTCGAACCCCCAGAACGCCAAGTACGCCCCGTCCGCGCGCAGCGTGCCGTCTATCGTCGCTCGTTCTCCCGGATACTGACGGAACAAGATCGGCGCCGCCGCCGTGCCGCTGAGCACGACTCGGAAACTCCCCCGATACACGCCCCCCCGAAGCCAGACCGTGTCCCCCGGTAGCGCGCACGTCAGCGCGGTCGTGAGATCCCACGGATCTGCCATCGTCCCCGTCGCCGACCTCGTGCCGCTCGGCGACACGTATAGCGCGACGTTAGGCTGTCCCGCGAGACATCCCCCCGGGCCGGCACTGTTGTTGCCCCCGCAGGCGGCCGCCAACAACACGACCGTGACACGCGACCCCCACGGCTTGAAGGAAAGCATCGGACTTTCAAAGTGCGCCTCGCGAGGCACTTTGGATAGGCTGCCGGTTGTTTACTGGTGAGCTCTATGCGGGCTCTACGGACTCCGAGGAGCACGAAGAGAAGCCAAGCACGGGCGTAACGCATCCGTCGGGCGAGGGAGAGAGTATTGGTGCCTCGAGTTTCCTGATCGGCATCGCGGTGCTGCATTGAGCGGCTCGACGAGACCGATCCCGTGCGGAAAGCAGGTGACCTGGAGGCACGGGGTGGTTACATTTTGGCGGCCTCTGTCTCGGCACCTAGGTCCGTAGCTCAATTGGTAGAGCACCGGTCTCCAAAACCGGGGGTTGCAGGTTCGATTCCTGCCGGGCCTGTCCACCGCCTCGGTCGCCGGCCAACGGTGTGCCGAGGAGAAAGCGTTCTCGATGAACGTGCTCCGCGCCGCATGGGTCCTCGGGCTGCTGGCCGCCCCGCCCGTAACTGCAGCACAGAAAACCATTCTCATCAGCGACACCCTGGTCGCCAACGGCGACAAGCTCAAGGTCAACAACCCCGCGCAATGGATGGGCCGCATCGCGGGCTGGCGGTTTGGGGACTATGCCGTTGCGACGAGCAAACAGGGACCGGTCAAGACCACCACGAGACAACACTTCTTCAGCTCGAAGATGGACAGCAGTACGAGTGAGAAGTTCTCATTTGTCTTGACAAACAAGACATCGGATTCGGCGATGGTGGATGCAGCGCGCAACAGCTCGGCGCAGGTACTGAGGAGTCTGCAGCTCGGGAATGGGTGGTCCCTCGGTGCGGATGAGGTCGTGCGCGAATCCGAGAATCTCGCCGCGTTCATTACGATCAATCGCGATACATCCGACACCTGGGCATTTATTGTCGGGGTGACTGGAAGCCCCAGCTACACGGGCTATCTCACCAACGGCGAACGTCGCATCACCGTGGCTGTGGCGAGCTCGAATCGGAATGCGCTGGATCTCAGTGGATGGCCCGCCTTAGGATATGAATTTCTCGAAGACGGGCGATCCCTTGGTGCCATTCAATACATCGGCGGGTTGTGGCGGCCTGCCCAATTCGTTTGGTTAGATCGGACTCTCGATGCGAGGACGAAACTCCTTCTCGCGGCGGCCATGACGACCGTTCTCCAAGTGAACAGGGGGTCCTAGGCGGCCGCTCGCGTGTTCGCGGCTATAGACTCGCCGGTCGCGTACCCCCGCCGTATGTTGCTCCAATGCAGAGTCTGATGGACCGTCTCCAAGATTCACTTGCCGGGCGCTATACATTCGAACGAGAGCTCGGCCACGGGGGTATGGCGACCGTGTATTTGGCGGAGGACCTGAAACACCGCCGCCCCGTCGCCCTCAAAGTGCTCAGCCCGGAGCTGGCCTTAGCCCTGGGGACGGACCGGTTCCTGCGTGAGATCCACTTCGCCGCCCGGCTCACCCATCCGCACATCCTGCCACTGCACGACTCCGGGGAAGCCGATGGCCTGCCATACTACGTGATGCCATACGTGGAGGGCGAGTCGCTACGCGGTCGCTTGATCCGCGAGCCGCAACTCCCGATGGAGGATGCGCTGAGCATTGCCCGCGAGGTGGCGGATGCCCTGAACTATGCTCACAACCGGGACGTGGTGCATCGCGACATCAAGCCGGAGAACATTCTCTTCCAAACGGGTCATGCGGTCGTGAGCGACTTCGGCATCGCCCGCGCAATTAGCCTGGCGGACAAGGGTAGGGTGACAGGAACCGGCATCGTGGTCGGCACCCCAGGATACATGAGCCCGGAGCAGGCGGGGGGGGTCGACCAGCTGGACGGCCGCAGCGATCTCTACAGCCTCGGGTGCGTGCTGTTCGAGATGCTCGCGGGAGACCCGCTCTTCACGGGCTCGGTGCAGGCAATACTGGCCCGGCAGGTGCTCGAGCCCCTTCCACACCTCCGCACATTCCGGGACACGGTCCCCGAGTGGCTCGAGCAGGCGCTGACGCGCGCGCTCGCGAACGCGCCGGTGGATCGGTTTGCCGGGGTCGCGGAGTTCATCGCCGCACTGACCAGCCCCAGCCCGGTCACGATAGCGGAACCGCCGCCACGCGTTCAAGCGACGCCAGCTCCTGAGCACTCGATCGCTGTGTTGCCGTTCGTGAATCTCAGCGCCGATCCGGAGAACGGGTATTTCTGCGACGGCATGACGGAGGAGATCCTGAACGCCTTGAGCGCCGTTCCCTCGCTGCGCGTGGCGTCGCGGACATCCTCGTTCGCGTTCAAAGGCTCGCCGCAGGACATCCGGGCCATCGGTGAGAAGCTGCGAGTGCGTGCGGTCCTGGAGGGTAGCGTCCGCCGGGCGGACACCAAGCTTCGGGTCACCGCGCAGCTCATCAACGCTGCCGATGGGTTTCACCTCTGGTCCCATGCATACGATCGGGAGATGAAGGACGTGTTCGCGGTCCAGGACGAGATCGCTCGGGCGATCGTGAATGCGTTGAAGGTGAACCTGGGGACCGAGCCCGGCGTGGCGCTGGTGGAGCCCCACACCGACAACCTCGAGGCGTACGCGCTCTACCTGAAGGCGCGATACATGTGGAGGAGAAAATCGGCCGGCGCGTTCAAGAAGTGCATCGAGTACTTCGAACAAGCGATTGCACTTGACCCATGCTACTCGCTGGCCTATGCCGGGCTGGCCGACTCGTACATCACGCTCGGATACTGGAACTACCTTTCTCCGAAGGACGTGTTTCCGCGGGCGAAGGCGGCTGCGGACTCGGCAGTCGCGACTGACGACCGCTTGGCCGAGGCGCACACGTCGCGCGGGTGTGTATGTCTGCTCTACGACTGGGATTGGCCGGGCGCAGAGCAAGAATTCCTGCGAGCGATCGAGCTCAAGGATGGCTATTCGACCGCGCACTTCTGGTACGCCTGCTGTCTGTGGGCAATGGGACGAACCGGGGAAAGCTTGGACCAGGCGTACCGCGCCCAGGCCCTGGCTCCGCTCTCGCCCGTCGTCAACGCGAATCTGGGTTGGGCGCTCTATTTCGCGCGGCGGTACGATGAGGCCATCACGCAATGCACGAAGGCACTGGACCTCGATACCCACGCCCTGATGACGTACACCGTGCTCGGTCAAGTCTATGCGGCGACGTCCAGATACGACGAAGCCGTTCGCGCGCTGCAAAGCGCCGTCAGCTTCTCCGGGGGGGCGTCGTTCACCACCGCTGCGCTCGGCTACGCCTATGCGAAAGGGGGGAAGCGGCGCGAAGCGAGTCAGATCCTACACGATCTGCTGGAGCAAACGACTGCGGGGTACGTGTCGCCGTTTTTGGTGGCGCTGGTCCACGTTGGCCTCAGCGACGAGGACCAGGCGCTGGACTGGCTCGATCGGGCCTACGAGGACCGCGCCCATTGGTTGGTCTACGCCAAGGCATGGCCGTTCTTCGATGATCTGCGCTCACACGCGCGGTTCGCCGCGCTGCTCGGCAGAGTGGGCCTTCCGTGATCCCCTTGACCTTCAGGCCTTGCGGCAGGCCTTAGGTTAGGGGCAACCCAGGAGGACATACGGCCGTCGCCTCACAGCAATCATCAGCCAACCTCATCCCCACAAATGGCCATTTGCCGTCGAGCGAATTCGGCCTCGCGTTGGGCTTCGTGATCGGGCACCACTTCCTCAATATGCAGGACCTGCATTACGGGTACTGGCCCGATGGACTTGCCCCGGTGCCCCAGAACCTGGCGCTGGCGCAAGCGCACTACACCGACTTTCTGATGTCACACATTCCGGCCGGTGTGAAGTCGGTGCTCGACGTAGGCTGCGGCGCGGGGAACACGGCACGCAAGCTGCTCGAGCGCGGACTCACAGTCGACTGCGTTTCACCGAATGGTGTGCTGACCGGCGTGGCGAGGCAGGTGCTGCAAGGGCGCGGCAACATCTTCGAGTCGCGGTTCCAGGATCTCGAGACCGAACGGCGGTACGATCTCGTGCTGTTCAGCGAGAGCCTGCTCTTCATTCCGCTCGAAGCGGCGTTCACCAAGGCGCTCTCCCTGCTCAACCCGGAGGGCTACATCCTCATCACCGATATCTTCCGCGTGCCGGCGGAAGGGAAGAGCCCCATCGGGGGCGGGCACGAGCTGCCGCGCTTCCGTGAGACGATCGCCCGTTTCCCCCTCGTCCCCACGCTCGATCTCGACATGACCGACGGCATCGCGCCGACGTTCGACCTGCTCGACGCCGCCTACC
>DAIQBJ010000031.1:0-17407 GCA_036781225.1 Gemmatimonadales bacterium
CGTCCGTGGCCGACGTGCTCCCCAGTCGAACCGCCGCCGACACGCTCCATATCCGCACGCGCCCCGTCCGCGCGTTAGGCGAGCTCTTCATCGTCCAGCTCATCCCCTTCTCCGTCAACTACGTGATTCGCGACAAGGAGTGGGCCCACGTCAGCCTGCAGTCATGGGAGGAGAACCTCGAGAACCCGTGGCAATGGGATAACGATCACTTCATCGCGAACCAGTTCGGCCACCCCTATCACGGCAATCTGTACTTCAACAGCGCCCGGACCAACGGCTATGGCTTCTGGGCTTCGGTCCCGTGGGCCTACGCCGGCAGCGCGATGTGGGAGCTGTTCGGCGAGCAGTTCGCCCCCTCCGCCAATGACCTGCTGAACACGGGTACCGGCGGCATTACGCTGGGGGAGTCGCTCTATCGGCTCTCCTCCCTCGTGCTGGACAACCGCGCCACCGGGTCGGAGCGAACGTGGCGGGAAATTTTTGCAACGCTCCTGAACCCAGTACGCGGGTTCAATCGTCTCCTCGACGGTGAGGTCTCCCACGTGGGGCCCAACCCACCGGATTGGCGGCCCAGCCGTGATCAGGGACTGCTCGATGTCGGGTACCGGCGCATCGCCGTGAACAATTCCTTCAGCGGCTCGCAGGCCGTGGATCAGGCCGTCGCCCACTTCCACCTCGGCTATGGCGACCTCGCGACCGACGTGCGCTCCAAACCGTTTTCCCACTTCGAATTCAACGCCGAGTTGTCGGACAAGGCGAGCCAGGGTGAACGTGGGCGGCTGTCGCTCTTGACCGCACGGGGAACGCTCGGCGGCATCGAGCTGCACCACGGGTCCACGGCGCGCCATACGCTCGGCGCCCTCCTGACCTACGAGTATTACAACAACCCAGCCTTCGAATACGGTGGTCAAAGCGTGTACGGCGGGTTGATCTCCGAATTCCACAAGGCCGACGACAAGGGCGACAAGAAGGTCCGGGCGACGACCGAGGTGCTCCTCCAGGGGATCGTCATCGGCGCCACCTTGTCGGAGCACTACTACGCGGGCGAGGGTCGGAACTACGACTACGGTATGGGCCTGGGGATGCGGCTCGCAGCCACGTTCGTCAAGCCGCAGCGCGCTGCGGTACGCCTGGGATGGGGGGGCCGCTGGTTGCACACCTTGCAGGGGGCGCAGTCGGCGCACTATCAGGGGGGTGGGTTCTTCGAGGCTCGCTTCTTCCTTACGTCGAAGTTTGGTCTCGGCGCGAGCTACTACAACTACCACCGCAAGACGGATTACACCGGGTTCGCCAGCGTCACGCAGACGAGCCCGATGCTGAACGTCTTCCTGAGCACAGCCATGCCGTCCCTGACCCCATGACGCTGCGCATCTGGCTTTTCCTGGCCGCCGGTCTCACCGCGGGTTTCGTCGTCGCGTGCGCGGACCCCGTCGTGCCGCTCGGTCCCGGGAATCAGATGACGGTGACGAACCAGCCTGGGCTGTTTCGGTTTCAGGCGAAGGATCTGAACAACGTCATCGATGACACGAGCTTCACATGGGTCACGGCCGACAGCCAGGCGCGAATTCTGCACCACAGCCTCATCACGCATGGCGCCATGGATCTCCACGTGCTCGATGCCAACGGCGTGGAGGTGTACTCGCACGAGGTGTCGGTCGTGTACGAGACTGACACACTCACCAACAAGGGCGCGCCCGGCTCGTGGACAGTGCGATTCGAGATCAAGGCCGCGACGGGCAAGATCGACGTCACCCTGGAGACTCCGTAGATCCAAGGTTCAATACTCGCGGCGCGCCACGAGCGCATACGATCACGACATGAACACCGTAACACTGGGCGCCTGCCTGGCAGTCGGGCTGGCGCTGTACGGTAACGTCAAGACCGAGACGCTCAGCGGATACGCCGAGTTCAGACGGGGCGACACCCTGATCGTGGAAGGTCAGCGCGTCCTCGCCACGCAGACGACGAAGCTGAAAGGCGCGAAACGGATCGCCGACATTCCGTTGGGCTACGAGGTGAAGGCCAGCGGCCAGCGCAACGCGTCAGGGGTTCTGATCGCCCAGCAGATCGAGGCGAAAGCGAACGGCACCAGCGGCACAGAGCAGCAGGTCATCGCCGGGAGCAACGACGCCGAGCAGACCTGGGTCAAAGAGGGGATGATGTTCGAGCCCGGTGACAGCGGCAAGATCACGAAGATCGGCGACATACTCGAATCGGGGCCATACGTTACACGCGCGCGCAGGATCATGGATCGGATCAGACCCTCCTACGTTCCGGCCAGCGCGCTCCGCGTGCGGGTGGTGAAGACCGATCAATGGAACGCCTCCGCGATGGCGAATGGCGCGATCTGGGTGTTCACCGGCCTCATGGACGCAATGGACGACGACGAGCTCGCGATCGTCCTGGGCCACGAGCTCACCCACTACACCCACGAGCACGTGCGGCGTCAGATGAGTAAGGGCACGGTCGGACAGATTCTGGGGACCGGGGCCGCGATCGCCATGTCGCAAATCAAGAATCCGACCGCACAGCAGGTGGCGGCATTCGGTGGCCAACTCGGTCTCTCTGCACTTATGACGGGCTACAGCCGGGAGTACGAGGATCAGGCGGATCGCGTGGGGCTGCGCTACGTGTACGAGGCGGGCTTCGACCCCAGGAAAGGGCCGGGTCTGTGGGACAAGTTCAAGCAGAAGTACGGCGAGACCGACAAAATCACCAACTTCTTCACGGGCGATCACTCGCGACCGACCGAGCGGATTCGCAACCTCCAGCGACAGATTCAGTTGAATTACGTTACGCCCCCGCCCCCCCCCCCCCCCCGCCCCCACCCCGCAAGCGCCCAGTGACGCTGGCTTAGTGCCGCGCGCGGCCGACGATGATGGTGATGTTGTCGGTGCCGCCGCGCTCCAACGCCAGCCGCAGAAGGTCCTGACATGCCTGCTCCGCGGAGCGGAGGCTGCCGAGGCACGTGGCAAGCTCGGCGTCTGCGACGTGCTTTGTGAGGCCATCCGAGCACAGCAGGAAGATCGCGTCGCGCTGCTGGTTCACCGCCGTGACAACCGGTGCGGCGGTGCGCCCGCCGATCGCGCTCACCAGCACACTCTGATACGGTGAGCGCGCAGCCTGCTCCGGGCTCAGCGCGCCGCTGTCCACGAAGTCCTGCGCCACCGTCTGATCGCGTGTGAGCCGGCGGAGCGTGCCCCCTCCGTACAGATAACAGCGGCTGTCACCGACCTGGACCACGTAGGCGCGCGGCCAGGCGCCGATGGCCAACGTCAGCGTGGTCGCGGGCCCGAGCTCCGCACCGTCGCGCTTGAGCGCGCGCACCGCGTCGTGCGCCTCGAGCGCCGCGCCGCGGAGCGCCTCGCCGAACGCCGGCTCGTGCGCTGGATCGGCGACGGTAAAGCAGCGCAGTGTGGACTGGACGTAGTGTGCGATCGTCTCCACGGCGAGGCGGCTCGCGGCAGCCCCCCCGGCCGAGCCACCCACGCCGTCCGCCACGACGGCGAAGGTCGCGAACCGCTCCCCGCGCAGCGGGAGCTGCGCCACCGGAAGGCTCGTTCCGTGAACCGCGAGCTCGCGGTGCAGTGTGCCGATGAGAAAATGGTCTTGGTTTTCGGAGCGCACCAAGCCCTGGTGCGTCAGACCATAGAGGTCGAGGTCCTCGTCGCGCGGCTTGAGATCCACGGAGAGCACCGCCGCCGTCAGAGCGTCACGGTAATTCACTGCGCCGCGCGCGCGATCGGCATCGTGTCCTCCAGCCCGTTCAGCGTCCGCACCACCCGGAACAGATCTCCCACGTCATAGAAGTCGACGGCCACGATATTCGGGAGGTGACCACGCTGCTGGCGGCAGGCGCGGGCGCGCGCGAGCAGGGCGTCATACGCGTTCACGATCGCGGCGTTGGACGGCTTGGGCGCGGGTGTGGTCTCGAGCCAGTGATTGATCTGAAACAGCGGCGCTGTGGCGGGCCCGCGATTCGGTTTGCAGGAGAAGTCGGCAGGAGTGTGAAATGAGTACGGTGTCTCCTGCATCGATTCGAACGCCGGCTTGAGCCACGGCACGCCGGGCTTGCCGGACTCGATGAACACCATGAGCCGCTGACCCCAGTCGATCAGCTCGCGCAGGGTGGGAAGAGGCGGAGCGACGGATCCGGTATAGATGAGGGGCACGAGCCCGGCCTCCTCAAACGCGCGCGCGAGATCCACCGGAGGGATGTAGTCCTCGACCACGATCACCACGACTTCCCCCGGGTTCGCGACCATCCAGTCGCGCACGCCCTGCAGCGCCGGCACAACCGGATAGGCACCGAGCTCGCAAAACCCGTGGCAGAAGTAGAGCGCCGGCTGGCCCGTCTCGTGACCCAGGAACCTGTTCCTGATCCGGACGGCGGCCTGCGTGGCTTCCGGGCCGAGCGCGCTCTGAATCTTGTCCAGCGAAGTCCCTTCCCGGTCGAAATCGGTGATCACGTGCTCTTCCGCCGGGACGCCGTAGTGCACGTCGATCATCAGGGCGCGCACGCCGTCCTGGAGCTGGCGTGGAAAGGCGTGATTGTGATGCGGGAATAACCATCCCGGGATCTCGGCATTCGACATCGCGTTGTGCGCGCCAGGGAACACGACCTGATCGATGCGCCGGTTGCACAGCTTGGGAGAACCGTTGCAGACGGTCACGATGCCAGCCGCGGCCGCAACCTCCGGTGGCCCTCGGAACACAAGCACCGCCGCGCCACCAAGCCCTACCGCCAGGACGAGGCCGGCAATGGCGACCACTCGCCAGGCGCGCGCTTCGGTTCGCGTCGCGGTTGCCCCGACCGGGCCGGCGGCGCTCGCGAGCACGAGGCGAAAGACCTCACGCAGACCCGCGTACACGAGCACCAAGCCTACGATCACGACGAGCCCTGTCGCGGATCTGCCGGGGGCTGCCGCCGCGTACGCACCCGCCGCGAGCAGAAGCACGGCTCGCGCGACGTGAGCGCGCGGCTGGAGCGGGGCCACCAACCATTGCCAGAACACCTTGGCGCGCGCGAATGGATCGACTGCCTCGAGCATGGTCGAACCCGCCGCTGCGAATACGACGCCGGCGGACCCCGCAATCAGCGCGAGCGGTTTGACCGGCATGAAAAACGCCACCCAGGCGCCGTGTATGACACCACGCAGGGTTGGGTCGGGGGTGAGCGCGGCGGCAACGATGCGGCCGGCGGGGAGCACGGCGATAAGCGCCAATGCGACCACGAACAACCCACCACCCGCGCGGACCAGCGCGGTCTGGCGGACAGGCGCAACCCAAATCGACGCGATCAGTGCAGCCAGCCCGAGCACGAGCAGGGCCCAGGCGACCCAGAGAATCCGCCCGACGAGCGCAAACGCATTGATGAAGCGTGTGAACGCCCGCTCCGCCTGCGGTGAAGCGAGGTTCGCCTCGATGCCAGCGGGGATTTTCGCCGCGAGGTCCGGATTGATGTTTTGCAGCGCGCCGCGCACGAGGACCGAGACATCGGGCAGCGACAGCACGACGTTCTTGCCCACGGACTCGAACAGCGAGCGGTGCGCGGCGCGCGCCGAGGTGCGCACGACGGCGCGGAACGGCGCCGATGATACGACGCCGGTCATGGCCGGCTCGATGAGCGAACGAACACTTACGAGGTTGGGACGCTGGGCCACGATGGCATCGGTGATCCGGGATGCCACATACCCCGCGACGCGCGGGTCCGACAGAGTCGCGGCGACCCGGCGGGCGAACGGATCGGGCCGGATGATGCCGCGAGCGGCACCGCCTACGATCAGGGCGGTCCAGACAGCCACCACCCCTAGGATCACGAGGGTGGCGGACGTCCGGGCAGAGCGGGCAGGAGTCATGGGATGAGAATGCCCGCGTGGCCGCCCCGTAACATTGTCCTAAGGCTCAATACCCGCCCCTCACCCCCGGCCGTAGGGTGGCAGCGTGCTCCTACTTCCCGTTGCGATCGTCGCGCAAACGGTCGCTGTGCCGCCCAGTCTGATCCTGCCGAATTACGATCGCCTTCCCGTAGGCCAGCGCGAAGGGATCGAGGCGGGCGCGTTCCTGGCGCGCACCAACGATGCGGGCGCCAACTGGTACAACCCCGCCGGACTGGGGAACAGCGTCGAGACCTCGTTGAACGCGGGCGCCAACGCGTACGAGTGGACGAAAATGGGTCTCGAAGGCTTTGGGACAAGTGAGGGGCGGTCGCGCATCAACACCGTTGGCACCCTGCTCAGTGTCGCGATCGGGAAAGGAACGATCAAGTCCGACGAATGGCGTCTCGGATTCTCCCTGGCACGGCCGGTCGTGTGGGTGCCGAGCAGTCTCGATTTCGCGTTCTCACCAGCCGCGAACCAGGTGGTCGCGTATGCGTCCACGGTCGATTTCAACGTCATGATCCCCGGCGTGGCGATTGCGTATGCGCCGGGCGGTGTCGGCACCGGCCGGCTCCGCATCGGTGCCGGACTGGGGATGGCGATCACATCGCTCACGCAGAATCAATCGATTTCGTCCCGGGTGACCGCGACGACCAGCGCATCGGTCGCCGAGCAGAGTTTCTCCGCGGAGGGCTCGACCTGGCAGCTGCAACCTTCCGCCGGCGTGCAGTGGGATGCGACCTCCCGCGTCATTCTGGGCGCCCGTGTGATCGCGCCGGGTATCCGGATCCTCGGCAGCACCCGACTCACACTCCAGACGTCGCAGTTCACGTCGCCCACGTCCACTGACCTCGTGTTCCGCGACGACGCCGCCACCTTCGACTACAAACGCCCACTCGAGGCGTCTGCCGGTGCGGCCTATCGCGCCGGCAGCGTCGAGCTGGAGCTCGACGTCCATTATTACGGTGCGCTCGCCTCCTATGAGTTGTACGCGAGCGACCTCCCCGGGACGCTGACCACGGTCGACAGCAGCGGTACGCCCACGGTTACCCAACCGCCATTCACGCCGACAGCCAACAGCGCACGCGCGGTGACGAACGTCGCCGTCGGCGGCAATTATCGGCTGTCGACGTCGCTCCGTGCCCATGCGGGATTTGCGAGCGACGTCTCGCCCGTGGACAATCAGGACGAGTCGATCTTCCGCAAGGTGGATCTCTCTCGCTTCACCACGGGCCTTTCCCTCACAGGAGAGCGGCTCTCCGGATCCCTCGGCATCGGCTACTCGTTCGGGAGCGGCACCCGGGAGGCGATCGGGCCCACGGTCGGCGAGACGCGGTTCACGGTAAAGACAGTGAATGTGCTGTTCGGGCTCTCGTTGGCGTTCGGGGGTACGAAATAGAACGTGTTGCCCCAAAGGCCAATTCTCGGGCCTGCCGCAAGGGGAGAGGTATGGAGTATGAGGAAGGCGGCAGGCCCTGTTCTCGTCGTCCTGCTCTTCGCGGTGTATGGCTGCGAGGGGCGGGCTTTTCCGATCATCGGGACCATGACCGACACCACGGTCACGGGGGGTACGATCGTCTCGTCGGCCACCGTGCGGATTGTCGACAACGCGTATCAGCCCAACCTCGTGAACCTGCAGAGCGGGGGAATCGTGGTGTGGGTCTGGGATAGCAGCGCCAGCCTGCACAACGTCACCTTTGCCGACGCCTCGCAGAACAGTCCCACGCAAAGCCGGGGCACGCATAGCCTCGTGTTCGGGTCGGTCGGGACGTTCGACTACCACTGCACGATCCACACGGAGATGACGGGAAGCATCGTCGTGCACTAGCCCGCCGGGCCAATTCCCCAAAGTCTCATGGCTCGAGGTCGCGTCCCCGGGGCAGGTTGTCCAGAGTGCACCATCCGACTACCACAGGAGGCATCACCGTGATCCGCCAACTCACCGCGCTGTCCGCCGTGCTCTTAGTCGCCTGCGGCGGACCGGACATCACCATCAGACGCGATACAAAGGTGCCGCTGCCGAAGCCGGCGACGTGGGCATGGGGCGCGCGTGACACCGTCAGCCGCTACGAGCTCGACCCCGTCGCGCAGAACGGCTCGTTGCACGCGAAAGTCAGGGAATCCATCGAGCACACGTTGACCGGCAAAGGATGGAAAGAAGTCGACGATCCCGGCCAGGCTCAGGTGATCGTGACGTATCACATCGGGATCAAGCGGACCACCGAGCTGCAGGGCACGACGTCCACCATGGGCGGCGGCTGGTGGGGTGGCTACGGCTGGGGCGTGTACGGCGCGCCCACGTACTCCTCGACGAACATCAGACCGGTGGACTATACGACCGGTGGCCTCCTCGTGATCGTTCGCGACCGTGGTACCGGCGCGCTGGCGTGGGAAGGGTTGTACAAGAAGGACGTCTCAAACGCGGACCGGATCAACCTGGACAACGTGCCGAAGGCGGTCAACGAGTTGCTGGCCGATCTCCAATGAAGACTTGAGCTGCGCTCGGCAGGTTGACGCATCCGTCCCGGTCCTACCGGGTGCCTATGGCACCTGGTAGGACCGTCGTGTTGAGCCTGCTGTTGTTGGCGCCGGTGTTCTGGTTTTCTCCCGACGAGCCGTCACTCCTCGGAGCGAGCGGACCGAACATTCGGATCCCGGAGCCCCTTCCCGGCGAATCACGGCCGGACCGCCCCGTGCTCTATTACCAGGTGAACCGGGTCCTCACGAGACCAGGCGCAAAAACTGCCGCGGTCTTGCGAACTCCAGACGGGGGGGCGAGCAACAGCTCGACCCGGTGACAGCGGCCGTGGTAATCTCGGTGTGCGCCTAGAACGTCCACCCGATCATGAAGGTTATGCCGAAGTCGTTTTTCGACGCAGTCGCCGTGGGCGGGCGACTGTCGAAGTTGTCGAACACGGTGAAACCGACGTTGAAGTCCTTGATGAACTCGTGTGAGATGCTCGCGTCCAGTTCGCTGCGAACGCGCCCGAAATCGGTGATGCTCGGATAGAACGTCAGGGTCGATTCCAGCGTGGTTTTGGGCGAATCGCGCCGATAGTAGGTCGCTTGGCCTGTGAGCAGCAGCTCCAGGTTCGACGCGGCCGAGCTGCCGTAGAAGCGCTCGTTGGTGTAGGCGAGCCCGCTCAGGACCAAAACCTCCGAGCGGTTGCTCTGACTCAGGAATCGGCCCCCACCGGCCGCGAGCAGGCCGCGCAGCGCGAGGTCGAGCTCCTCGTTCTGCTGGAGTTGCCCGGCAGCCGTCAGCAGCCACCGGCGTTTGAGCATCCGCAACTGGCTCAAGGCAATCGAATTGCGGCTCGTCGCGTTGGCACCTTCCTGCGCCTGGAAGTAGAGGCTCGACTGCAGCTTCGTCAGCCGCACCTGCGTGCGATGCCCCGCTTCGAAATCCACGCTGATATCCCGCAGCTTGTTGGCGCGCTGGAAGCTCGCGGCCAGATTGAGGTGCCCATCGACCCGCTCGAGGAAGCTGCGACCGATCGGGTAGATCCGGACGACCCGCACGATGTCGAGGGTATCGACGAACGAGCTGACGGCGACGACCATGCGCCCATCCGCGCCCGACGCTTGCAGGTTGCCGTAGTAGCGCCGGCCTGACTGGTCCTCCACTTCGAAGTACCGCGGGCTCACGATGCGATCGATCTTGTCCCACTTGATCGTGAGGATGCCCACATCGTCGGTCTTGTAGGTCAGCGCCCCGCGATCGAGCGCCTTGATTTCCCCGACGATACGGTCGCCGTTGCGAATGACGAGCGTATCCACCTTCTGAGCGGAGAGCGGAGACGCGGCGAGGAACGCCACGACACTACCGGTCGCGATGAGTTCTCGGACCAGTGCCGAATAACCGTCGAGATGTTCGCCGACCGTTGCGCGGACGCGCCGCTGGCCAGGCACAGCGCGGCGAGCCGACGGAGCTGCGTCGCATGGGAGCGAAAGCATGCGCGTGCCTCTGCTCACGGGGTATGCGACGTTCGTTCTACCCATGCCATTTCTGGCATTGACCCAAGGTGCAATGCCCGCATACTCGCCTCGCGGCAAGCGTTGCCGTATCCGGGCCGCAACGTCGCCCGCGCTGGTGGAGCTGGATGGAGGTTCGTGAAGGACTGACTAGGTAGCGGACGGTGAAGGATGCGGTTGACCACGACGGGAAGGGTCACCGCGCCGGGGGTGGCACTCGCCGCCTGATGTTCACCGTCCGCCATCTTCGCATTCGATAGGAGGAGGAGCAATGCGCATCATCAGTTACAGCGCGATCGCAGTATTCCTTGCCGCCGGGTCGTTGGCCGCTCAACAGGCGACTCCCCCCGCTGCCCCAGCGGCTGACGGGTCGTGTCCGCCCGGGTACACCTGCGCGACTATGCCGTCACGGGCCTCGCAGGTGGGACTCTATGTGTTTCCCAGCGCCGGGCAGACGAAGGGCGTTCAGCTCAGCGAAGAGCAGCAATGCTACGATTGGGCGCATCAGCAGACGGGCGTCGATCCCACTACGGTGACGGCGAATACCGACTCCGCGGCGAAGGCAGCGGGAGACAAGGCCGCCAGTGCCACGCAGGGCGCGGCCGTCGGCGGCGCGGCACGCGGCGCGGCGGCCGGTGCCCTGATTGGCGCGGCGGCGGGCGACGCCGGCAAGGGAGCGGCGATTGGCGCAGCCGCTGGCGCGGTGGGGGGACGGCGCGCGAAGAGGAGAGCGGAGGCTCAGGCAGAGCAGGGCGGCGCCAACCAAGCGGTCGCGGTGGCGAACGACAAGATCGTGCAGTTCAAGAAAGCGATGACCGCCTGCCTCGAGGGCAGAGGCTACACGGTCAAGTAAGCGCGAGCCTCAGAGAATCTTGTCTTGTAATACGACGCGGATGACGAGCGCCGTCAGAGCGCCTTTGCCCGTCACCGGCGTCGCACCCGCGTTTGTCCCCGTCGCGACAATGCGCATCCACAGCGTATCGTTTGTAAAGAGACTGTGGATTGCGGGACTCAAATCCCCCGAGATTGTGACCGGGACAGTGCCACTGCCATTCACCGTCGTCGCCGGAACGTCGAGCGCTGATGGCGTGCTCAACGTTCCCGCCGAATCGGTCGCGAAGAAGAACGAAAACCCGAGCGCGCCCGTTCCCGTGTTGTTGATCAGATTGGCGCTCCCGATCGTGATGCGGACGGAATCGACGACCGAGCTGCCGAACCCCGGGGGCAGCTGAACCATCTGAAATGTCGAGGCCGTCGCCGACGAGAGCGGCGGAATAGCATACGGGATCGTGTCCCGTCCCGAACCCGCCATGAAGCTGTAGACGTCGACATTGAAAATTGCTTTGCCTCGTCCGCAGCCGGCGACCAGCACCAGCAAGCCGGCGGTCGTAAGAGCCTTCATGGGTTGCCCCTTAATAGACAGAGATGGACGTCGCCATCGTCATGGCGCGTGAGTCAGCCAGCGTGTTGCTGTGGGTCCAGACGCCGAGGTCCAATCCGAACGCCCCCATGCGGAGACCGCCACCAAAACCGAATTGCAGCTTCTTCCGCTGGTCGCGCGCCACGCCGCCACGCACGGCAAACGGTCCGTACCGCTGCTCGGCGCCGAGGTGGATGACGGTCCCGCGTCCCGCATTGAAGACGTCGCCACCCACCGTCGTGCCGGTGCCCATGCGGAGCGCCGCATTGGCGATGTAGCTGATCGGCAGTTTGGTCGTGGACTGGACGTGGTTCGCCAGCAGGGTCGTGCTGATCGAGTCGCCGTTCGGGTCGTACTGAATGCGCTGGACCTTTGTATCGGACCAGGTCAGCTGCGCCCCAAGGTCGTTCGCGCCGACGCCGACTTCGAATGGGCCGGAAATCCACGCGATGCCGACGTCAGCGCCGACGCCGTGGCCGTTCGGCCGGTTCGCCGTGTGCACGATGCCGTCGAAGAGGACCGTGGGCGCGACGGCGAAGATCGGGTTGCCGACGGTGAAGCCGGCGGGGCCGACACCCCGGGCGTACGTGGCGCCGAAGTAGTAATGCGCCGAGGCGCCGAGGTAGACGCCATCGTCGGCGTTCGCGTTCGGGCCTCCCGGCGCCCCGCTGTCACTCAGAACGGTCGGGTGCCAGACGCGTGCCGCGTAACTGACGGTCGGCGTGAATCCCGTCTGGGCGAGCGCGTCGGTAATAATGAAGTAGCTCGAGTCCGGGCGAACCGGAACCGTATCCTTGAGCACACTCCGCAACGCCGAGTCGAGCGTGAAGCCGATGTCGTAGTGGACGAACCCCATCACGCTGATGTGGAACGGACCGACGCCGGTTCCGAGGTCGAGCACCCGGCCGCTCGTGCCGAGGCCGAATGTCTGATCGGGGATGAGCACACTGGTGGCGCCGAGATTCATGATCAGTTGATTCTTGCCGATCGTGAACTCGACGTTATTCGTCGGCGCCGGAGGTTTGCGAAGGTCGAGAAAGATCGGCGGGCTCAGAATCAGATTGAGGAGCTCGACGGGATTGAATGCCGCCGAATCCGGATTGAACGTCGGATCACTGGTCAGCTTGCCGATCGGGTGGTGTCTGAAGAAGTCGTAGAGACCGAGCGGGACCGGAATCGTCACTTTGGGCGCGCCGGTACCGCCGCCACTGCGGTTCTTTACGGCCCGATAGGCGGGATTATAGCGACTCGCGTTGCCGTCGCGACCCAGCGACACTCCGCCCATCCCGAGGCGGCGCGCGTCGAACGAGATTTGCGCGTGCGCCGCTCGTGGAGCGAGCACCAGGACGGCCAGCGTAACTGCGACAACTGCGGTTCGCACGGAGCACCTCGGACAAAGGGAAAAAAGCCGCCACAACTTTGCACATTGTGGTCGTTTTTCCAAATCAGCGGTGTGAGGAACGTCACGGTAGGTCGTTTCTAGGCCGCCGTTTGGAGCGTCAGAGTGACCCGTGTCCCTTTGCCGGGCTCGCTTTCGAGGGTGATCACCCCTCCCCAGCTCTCGACCAAGCGGCGCGCAATCGCGAGTCCCAGGCCGGCACCGCTCGACGTCGTCGAGAACGTGGGCTCGAAGACGCGCGGCAAGGCGTCCGCCGAAATCCCTCGGCCGTCATCGGAGACCGTCAGCTGCCGGCCGCTCGCGGCAACCTGCACCGTCACGCGTTTCGCATCGGCATGCCGTGCGTTCTCGAGCAGGTTCACGAGCACTTCTTTCACTTCGTCTTTCCGCGCGAGCGCGGGGACGCCGTTCGCGGCGACGACTTCGAAGCGCGTCGGCGAGCCGAGCTCGTAGAGCTGCACCACTTCCCGCGCCGTCGCCGCAAGATCGACGGGTTCGAGCGGCAGCTGCGCGCCGGACTGCGGCGCGCCGAACCGGGAGAACGCGCGCGCGATGCCGTCCAGCCGGTCGATCTCCGCCAGGATCCGGCCGGCCGTTTCGTCCAGCGTTGCTTCGAACGCCGCGGAGTGCGTCTTGCCGCGGACGCGCTGCAGATGCTGAATGCCGAGCCGGATGGGCGTGAGCGGATTCTTGATTTCATGCGCGACCTGGCGCGCCATCTCGCCCCAGGCGAGGACGCGCGCCGCGCGCGTCAACGCTGTCGCGTCGTCGAGCGCGATGACGCAACCATCCGGCGCCGCGCCGAGCAGCGCCAGCTGCACACGAATCTGCCGGCCGTCGATCTCGAACTCGAGCTCCTTGATGACATCGCGATGCTCCGCGATGAACTGCGCGACCGCCTGCCATACCGGCGCCCAACCGGGAGGGGAAGCCTGCGGGAGCACATTGCCCGGTGCTAACGTCTCACTGCCACCGAGCACGAGCTCGGCTGCGCGCGGATTGGCCATCGTCACGCGCAGGCCGTCGTCGACGGCGATGACGCCTGTCGCAACGTTGGCCAGCACGCGGGCTGAGCGCAGTCGCGCTTCTTCGAGCGCGCCCTGGCTGCGACGCACGTCGGTCACCATGCGATCGAAGGCCGACAGCACCGGCTCGAACTCGCGCGGCGCACCGGCCGGGAACGCCGGCGGCTCGCTGCCCCGCCCTACCGCGAGTGCGGCGGCCCGTAACGCGGCCACTGGTTCCGCGAGACGCCGGGCTGCGAGCCCGGCGAGATAGATGGCGGCCGCGAGACCCGCGAGCGTGCCGAGGACGAGCGCGAGCGCGACGTCCTCCTGCTGCTCCCGCACCATTTCATCATCGAGCAGCTGCGGCACCGCGAGGACGGTTTGCTCGCCGGGCGGCCCGGCGGCCACGATGCGATAGCCCACCCGCGTGGGTCGCCCGGCAGTCCGCGCGTCTATGGTGATCTCGAGCTCGTCCGCAAGCGTCACCCGGAACGCTTCAGGATTCAGGAACGGATCGACGAGGCCGAGCTCCGCCAGCACCGGTGAGCTGGTCGCGATCAGGAGGCCTCGCCGATACAGCCACAGCTCCGCGTCGAGCCGTCGTCCCAACTCGATCATTGATTGCCGCGCGTCGTCCGGCTGACCCTGAGCGATGTTCTCGGCGCCGCTGGCCGCGTCGCGCAGCGTCTGGCGAATGAGCAGATCGCCGGACCGTCGTGCCTCATCGGTGAGCCGCGCAAAGCTCCACGCGGCAAAACCGAGGATCGGCAACACAAAGAAGGCGGCGAGCACCGTCGTCAGCTGCGCGCGATAACTGCTGCGCACTGTGGTGACGATTGCCGGCACCGGCGCGCGCCACCCTGCCGCGATGACGAGGCCGAAGAACCACACCGCGGCGAGCACGGCCACGTCGAGCCCCACCACCAGCACGCCGCGCACCAGCAACGCCCAGGGACCGCGCAGTGAGACGCGAAGGTGGACGTGCCGCACGCCGTCCGGAAGCTCGACTTGTCGCTCGCCACGCGCCGACCACCCCAGCCGCCGCCATTCGAGTGCGCCGCCCGCACGCGGCGCGGTCACGCCGGCAATGGGTAATGACAGGGAGATGGTGTAGGGAGGCTCGATGCCAGGATCACCACGCAGAAAGCGCGCAACGCGATCCGGCGGGAGCAGGCGCGTGCGCGGACCGACACCGACGGTCAGAACGGTGCCGTTGCGGAGCGGCGCGATGAGGACGTAGTGAACGCCGGGGACCTTCTCCAACCGCTCGATGCACGGTCCTGTGACCGCAGTCTCCGCGAACTTGGAGAGCAGTCCGGGACTGAGGTCGAGACGCGCCAGGCGAAGCTCCGCGATCAAGTCCCCACCGCTCCAGAGCCCGAGCATCGCCGGGTAGTCTTCGGCAACGAGGGGTGAAGCCACCCAGAGGGCATACAGCTCGCTGGCGTTACGGGGTGGTGGCTGCGAAGCAGCGAGCACCTGTTGGCTGAACCGCTCGAGCAGCGCGACCGCGACGGGGTCCCCTTCCTTTCCCAGCCGCAGGGCATCGCGGCTCGCCAGCGACAATCGTCCCTCGATCGCTGCACCCCACGCAACGAGCGCCGCTGCCGTACCCGCGACGATCGCCATGCTGACCAGTGCCCAGCGCCTCGGCGCGGGCAGAATCACCCCCGCGAGCGCTGGCAGCCACAGGAAGGTGTACCATTCGGGCCAGGCGCCGTTCGGACTCCACAGCCAGAGGCCACCGATCGCGGCGAGCGCCCCCCACGCACACGCCGCGGGCAGCACCCACGAGATCCGCTCCGGCTCGCTGGATCCGCGGACCAGCGCCGCGGCGAGCAGGATCAGCGCCATGGCGGTGACGGCAAGCGCCACCTGCCACGACAGCCACAAGCCGATACTCACTCCGCTCGCCGGAGGCGCAATGCCCCGGCCGAAGTAGCGGACGAGGTATGGCGCGGCGATGAGCAGCACGGCCGCCGCGGCGATCCCCCACCAGCGCCGCTCGATTCCCCGACGCCGCAGCCAGGCTGCCGCCACGAGCAATACGACGCCCACGACGAAGAGCGAACCAGCCGACGTGCCGATTCCCGCCAGCGGTCGGTAGAACGTTGCGGGGGAGAAGAAGGAAGCAGGCCCGACTGGCGCGCGGAGCAAGACCCACGCCGAGACCAGCAACACCCCCCAGCGCCAGGCGCCGGGCGCTGCCGCGCCGAGGAGCAGGAGCAGCATCATGCCCATCGCGATGCGCGCCACCCAGGCGGTCTGCGCGAGTGCCGCAAGTTTGGCATCGCCCTGTGACGGCGGGATGGTGAGGACAGAAAACAGCGTGTCGCCGTGCTCGCAACCGCTCGGCGGCGGGCAGATCTCGAACACGCTCGAGTCGCGTGGGCCTTGCCCTGCGGGGAAAAAGTGGAGCGACACGTCGTGCTTGCGAGCAAACGCGGCGGCCAGCGAGTGGTCGCCGTCCGCGATCGCCGGCGCGGCCGACAGCAGCACGCTCCCTACCGATGTTCCGGTTTGCGTCTGGCGCCGCGCCTCGAGCAACGCGTAGAATGGTGACATGACCGCTCGCAGCTCGGTCGTGTCCTGGTCGGGATTCACCCGATGGCGACCAGCCCATGCGACGGCATGCGGATCGGGAGGACTTTGGATGACGGCGACGCTGCGCTCGATGGGGAAGTCCGACTCTACTGCGTCCTCGAGCCGGTCGAAGACGGCTTCGCGCGGCAGCGGAGCCGCGCTGGCTCCTCGCTCGGCAAGCCGGCGGGCCTCGGCGATGGCCTCGCCGAGCGACTTTTGGAGCGCGCGCGAGATGCCGGGCACGCTTTGCTCGCGCAGTGTAGGCCAGCAGCACTCGATCCGCCATACGCGGAGCGCCCCGCCCACCAATACGGCCCCGAGCACCACGCTTGCCGCCGCGGCACTGATGGTCAGAGGCTGCCGCAGCGCGGGCGGCCGCAGCGCCAGCACCAGCGCCGCCAGGCCGGCGACGCCTGCCAGCCAGGCCCACACCGCGGCATCGCTGCGCAGCCACTCCGCTGCGGCGAGACTCGCCAGACAGCCGGCGATTACGACGTGAGCTTGCCGCTGCACCTCAGTGTCCTCACCCCCGATGCCGTGCGCACGGCGCTGGCGCGCGACTCAAGACTCTTGGTGCCGGTGGGCACCTGCGAACAACACGGCCCGCATTTGCCGCTTGGCTGCGATACGTTCATCGTCGAGCGGCTCGCTGACGATCTGTCAGCGGCCTTCGGAATCCTGCGGGCGCCGACCATCGCCTATGGCGTCAATACGGCGACCAAACGCCCTTACGCCGGCAATGCCACCGTGCGCCGCAAGACCCTGCATCGCTGGATGAACGATCTGCTCGGCTCATGGGAGCAAGGTGGCGTGACCGCTTTCATTATTCTTACAGCGCACGGACACGATCCCCATCAGGAAGCCCTCTCCACGCTCCGCACCCGCCGGGCCCGCATCTTCACCGTCGATGTTTTTGCGCTCGACTTCACCGGCTATCTCGAAGATCCCAGCGGGCCCACGCATGGCGGCGAGCTCGATACGTCGCTCATGCTGTACCTCGCCCCCCAGCTCGTCCACATGGATCTCGCAGAGGACTTCGAGCTTACCGAGCGCCAGGTGGCCCGCTTCCGGCGCCGCGCCGCGGGGTCGGTTCCCGCCCACTCCCCGGGTTCGGTGGGACGCCCCAGCCTGGCATCGGCCGAAA
>DAIQBJ010000032.1:0-17084 GCA_036781225.1 Gemmatimonadales bacterium
CGAGCGCAATCCTCTCCTCCACACGCGGAACGGCCAGCCATCGTGGAACACGGCCATGCGGCTCGCGCAGAGCCTGTCGCTGCCGTTCGCACGACTGCGCGGCACCGCGCGCGGGCGGGTCTACATGGATGGGAATGACAACGGCGTCCGCGATGCTGACGAACATGGGCTCGCGGGGATCCTGGTGCGCCGGGGTGGTGAAACCGCGATCACGGATGCTGACGGCCGGTTTCGCTTCCTGGCGAGCGCCGACGGACCGGCCCGCATCGACGAAAGCTCGTTGCCGTTCGGCCTCGTGGCGAACAATGCGGCGCTGCCGGCCGGAGCGCACACGCTCGACATCGGAGTCATTCCAACAGCTCCCGTGTCGCTGCGGCTCGTGCCGGCCGCCGACAGCGGACAGACTGTGCCCCCGGTGTCATTCGCCAGAGTGCGCGTGTACGCGCGCGACGACGCCGGCAATGCGTGGACCGCGCGCCCTGACAGCAACGGCGTCGCGGTGTTCCACGCGTTACCCCCCGGTCACTATCGGGTCGAGCTCGATCTGACGGAATTGTCCCCCCCCGTCGTCTTGCGAGGCAGCTTGCCCGATTTTGTGGTGGCGCCCGGTCAAGACATCCCCACCATCGTGATCCCATTGTTCGGCCGCCCCGTTCGCATGTTCGACCCCAACAACCCGGGGCGGAGCCGAAACCAGAGCGGTGAACCATAATGGCCGCGCGAGCGATGCTGGCCCTGTTACTGGTGGCCGCCTGCAAGACGCCAGTCGATTGCAGCGGAGCGCCGGCGGTCAACCTGCTCGGCACGTGGCGCTATACGGCGACCCAAAGCAGTCCGACCACCGCGAGTCTCACCGGCGCCCTCGCCATTACGAGCGAGTGCGGCAGCACGCTCGGTGGGACTCTCGATGTCACCGAAACATCCGCGCAGGGGTCCCGACGCCGCATGGGAACGATGAGCGGCCGCGCCGTGGATTCGGCAACCGTGGATTTCGACGTGTTCCTCTCCGCCGTGGGTCGCCGACATCTCGGTACGATCGCAGGTGACTCACTGCGGGGGACGTGGGTCGAGCCGGGCGACGCCGGCACGGCATCCGGTTCGTTCGTTGCCGTCAGGGCGCCATGAGGAGACCGACGATTGCGGTGGTCGTCTTGCTCCTCATGGTCGGCGTCCCGGCGCGGGCTCAGGCACAGATCTGCACCGCCCAGCCGCCTCCCGCGACACCATGGACCTGCACCGTAAACACGACGGCTGCGCTGGTTATCGGTGACGTGCTGTCCCTGACGCTCAGCAGCAGCGCGACGGCGCTGACGCCTCCCACGGCGAGTGATTACGACGCGGGTATTGTGACGAACACGGGACCTACGGCGACCGTGCGTGGCAACCGCGCCTGGCGGCTACAGATCAGTGCCGCGGCGGCGACGTGGACGGCCGTCAACACACAGCCCGGCGTCACCGCGCGAGCCAACAAACCGGCGGGCGACTTGTTCCACGCCACGGCGGCTGGGGGACCCTTCACGGCGCTGAGTACGACGCCGGCAACCGTCGCGTCAGGGAGTGCCACCGCCACCGCGACGAGCAACTTCTTTTTTCGAACGGCCTATGACTGGTCGGTGGACACGCCCGGCGGGTACAGTCTGGTCGTGAGGTTCACGCTCCTCGCTCCCTAACGCTCGGCGATTTCGCGCAGCAGGGATGCCGTGTCGGCGGCAAACGTGTCGCCCGTCGTGAATACGAGGCGATGGTGCACAGAACGCGGGCGGACCGGTTCAGCGGAATCATCTGGACGAGACTCCGCGTCTAACCTAAACCGCATTATGTTACGCCGCCAATGAACCTTCTCGGATGGATCAACGCGCCGCAGCAGTCACTGGCCCAGTGGGATGAGCTCGTCGCGTTGGCCGCGGCGGCACGCGCCGACGGACTGGATCACACGCTGGTGTGCGGCATGGGCGGCTCGAGCCTCGTGGCCGACGTGCTGGCGGAGACGTTCCGGAAGAACGAGCTCCACGTCCTGGACAGCACCAATCCCGACGCGGTCTGCGCCGCAGAGCGGGGGCACGATCTGTCACGCACGCTGCTGCTCGTCGCGAGCAAGTCGGGCAACACGGTCGAGACGCTCGCCTTCTGCAATTATTTCCTGAGCCGCGCCCGTCCCGAGCAATTCATCGCCATCACGGAGACCGAGACCCCGCTCGACGCGCTTGGTCGCGAGCGCGGCTTCCGCGCGGTCTTGCCGCATCCGCCCAATGTGGGTGGCCGCTACTCTGCCTTAACGGCGATCGGCATGCTGCCGGCCGCGCTGCTCGGTATCGATGGCCGGACGCTGCTCGAGCGGACCAGTGGTGTTGACGTCAAGGCGGCGAAGGCGTTGGGCGTCGCGATCGCCGATCGCGCGATGGCCGGGCGGGATAAGCTGGTGCTGGCACCGCCACGCCAGGTCGCTTGGCTCGCGCACTGGGTGGAGCAGCTGGTGGCGGAGAGCTCGGGGAAAGATGGCCGCGGCGTCATTCCCATCGTGGACGATCCTGTCCCCGCCGTGCTGCCGGACATGCAGTCGGTCGGCCCGCAAGAGATCTCGAGCGATCCGCTCGACCTCGGCATCGAGTTCTTGCGCTGGGAATACGCCACGCAGGCGCTGTGCGAACGGCTCGGCGTGAACGCGTTCGATCAGCCGGACGTGGACGAGGCGAAGCGACTGGCGCGCGCGGAGTTGACGGGCGTGAAGGAGTCCGGTCCGCTGCCGACGCTCTCGCTGGAAACGCTGCGGCGCAGTGCTCGACCGGGAGACTACTGCGCGATCCTCGCGTATCTCCCGCCGGGCCCGCAAGTGTTGGCGGAGCTTCAGGGGGTGCGCGCGGCGTGGGGGAAGGCGCTGAACTGCGCCACGACGCTCGGGTTCGGCCCGCGTTACCTCCATTCCACCGGCCAGCTGCATAAAGGCGGTCCCAATACCGGACTCTTCCTGGTGATTACCGCCGACACCCGCGAGGACATGCCGATCCCCGGGATGGCGTGGACCTTCGGCGAGCTGCATCGCGCCCAGGCGCGCGGCGATGTCCGCGCCCTCCTGGCGCGCGGCCGCCGGGTGGCGCACGTCCATCTCTCGAGTCTCGCGGAGATCGCGCAGCTCCATCCGTGACCGGCGGCGCTGGCGGGGGCGCGAGCGCGTACATCTTCCACCTGATCCCGCACACCCATTGGGATCGTGAATGGTTCCTGCCACGCGCGACGTTCCACGCCCGCCTCATCCCGCTCATCGATGATCTCATCGAGCGTCTCCAGGCCGACCCGTCGTTTCGCAGCTTCCTGCTCGATGGTCAGACTGTTCTCGTCGAGGACTACCTGCGCTCGCGTGCCGAGCGCGAGGGCGACATCAAAACGCTCGTCAAGAGCGGGCGGCTGCAGGCCGGCCCGTGGTATGTGCTCGCCGACGAACAGATTCCCTCCGGGGAATCGCTGCTGCGTAACCTCCTGCTCGGCTCGGCCGACGCCGAACGGTGGGGCGGCAGGCTGGACGTTCTGTACTCCCCGGACGCGTTCGGCCATCCTGCCGTCTTGCCGGCGCTGGCGCGCGAGTTCGGCATCAAGTTCGGCGTACTGTGGCGAGGCTTGGGCAAGGGGGAACGCGACCTGTTTCGTTGGAAGGGGCCGGACGGGCGTGACATCCTGCTGTGGCACATGCCGCCCGACGGCTATGAGATCGGCGCCGCGCTGCCGGGCTCCGGGTCGCGGCTGCCCGACATCTGGAAAGAGGTTCGCGCCACACTGGTGCAGCGCGCGGCGGGGAAACATGTCCCCGTCTTCATCGGCGCCGACCATCACGCGCCGCACCCCGCGCTGTCGCGGCTGCGCGACGTGCTTGCCGAGCTCGAGCCGGCGAGTGCGTTTCGCATCTCGCGGCTCGATGAATTCTTCCAGGCTGCCGAGGGCACAACCGCTCGCACCATTGCGGGCGAGCTGCGCTCGTCGTACGGCTACACTTGGACCCTGCAGGGCGTCCACAGTACGCGCGCACCGTTCAAGCGGCACCACGGCGCAGTCGAGCTGCTCCTCGAGCGTATCGCCGAGCCATTGAGCGCGCTCGCCCGATACACGGGCGGTCGCGATCGCAGGTCGCTGCTCGACACCGCTTGGCGCACGCTCGTGCGCACCCAGTTTCACGACACCCTCTGTGGATGCTCGGCGGACACAGTGACCGCTGCCGCTGAGCAGCGGCTGAACGATGTCGCCGCCTACGCCGCCGAGCTGCGGCGTGACGCCTTGCATGCCCTCATCGGGTACGATCCCGACACGGCTCGCGAGCAGACGCCCTCGGCAGATGCGGCGCTCGTGCTATGGAATCCCGCGCCACGGCCGCGCGGCGGCGTCACGGTTGTCGACGTCTCGTTTTTTCGGCGCGATGTGCTCGTCGGACCGCCGTCGGATGATCGCCCGCACCGCGCAGGAGCGGGGTTCCGGCCCTTCGCGTTGCATGGCGCTCTCCCCGATGGCCGCGCCGTTCCCGTGCAGGTGCTGGCGCGGCGCGTGACGCAGGAGCGGATCGACGCGGCCCGCCATTACCCCGACCAGGACGAAGTGGACCAGGTGCGCATCGCGTTTCGCGCTCCGCCCGTCCCGGGGTTGGGCCTCGTGGCCCTGCGCGCGGGCGCGGCGGTGCCTCTGGGAAGGGCCGAAGACGTGCACGTTCGCGGACGCTCGCTCGAGAATCGGTTCGTGGAGGTGGCGCTCGAGCAGAATGGCGCGATCACGATCGTCGATCGCCGCCGGAACGAGCGGTACAGCAACCTGTTGCGTCTCGAAGACTCGGGCGACGCCGGCGACGCCTACAGCTACTGTCCGCCCGTTCGGGACCGAGTCAAACAGAGTCGCGGACCGATCGCGGTCCGCCGGCTCGCCGCGGGTCCGCTGGTCGCCGCGCTCGAGGCCCGGTGGGAAGTGGTGCGCGGGATCGCCGCGCGCCTCGTGATCCAGTTGCATGCCGACAGCCCGATCCTCCGCACGACGCTCGAAATCGACAATCGCAACACCTACCATCGGTTGCGCGCGCGGGTGCCGACGGGTCTCGCGGGTTTGCCGGCGATGGCGGGGACGGCGTTTGGCGTCGTCGAGCGGCACGCCGTGACGGTCGAGCCGGGCGCCTATCCCCGGGAGACGCCCGTGCGCACCGCCCCGGCGCACCGCTTCGTCGCGGCGGCACGCGGCGGCCGCGGGCTCGTCGTCCTGGCGCCCGCGTTCTTCGAGTATGAGTGGACCGCCAAGGGCGATCTTCTCGTGACGCTGCTCCGCGCCATCGGCGACTTGTCGCGCGGCGATTTGCCAACGCGACCCGGCCACGCAGGCTGGCCCACCGCGATTCCGGGCGCGCAATGCATCGGTACGACGCGGATCGATCTGGCGCTGGCGCCGGTCAGCAGTGCCGACGTCGAGCGCGGCGATTTTCTCGCGCAGGTCTGGGAAGACGCGTTCCTGCCGCTCACTGGTCTGTGGCTGCGCGACGGCGCATCGCTCAAGCTCGCGCCGTTGGAC
Organism: Gemmatimonadales bacterium; assembly: GCA_036781225.1. GTDB lineage: Bacteria > Gemmatimonadota > Gemmatimonadetes > Gemmatimonadales > GWC2-71-9 > 20CM-2-65-7. The sequence goes on from DAIQBJ010000032.1 coordinate 5,530, forward strand.
ATCGCCCTCGAGGGAAGCGGGCTTGTGTTCTCAGGGGTAAAGCCCGCCCAGGTCGGCTCACCGATGGTGCTGCGCTGCTACAACGCGACCAATCGCAAGGCGGCGGGGGCATGGCGGTTCGCCACCGGTGTGAGGACGGCGCATCGCGTGCGCGCCGATGAGCGGGAGGCGGTGGCGCTCGTTCTGGAGCAGCGCGGCAACGTCGTGCGATTCGTCGCCGAGCCGCACGAGATCGTCTCGATCATGGTGACGTGATGCAGGAACACACTCTCGCCACACCGCGGACCGCGCGATACTTCACGATCGGCTCGCTCGAGAAGGCGGGCGAGCTGTGGATCGTGTGTCACGGCTATGGGCAGCTGGCCTCACGGTTCCTCGAGCGGTTTCGTCCCATTGCCGATGACCAGCGCTGCGTCGTGGCTCCGGAAGGTTTGTCGCGCTTCTACCTCAGCGAGAGCGCGGCCGAGCGGCGCGTCGGCGCGAGCTGGATGACGAAGGAAGATCGCTTGCACGAGATCGACGACTACGTGCGATATCTCGACGCCCTGTACGCCCACGTCGCCGCTGGAAGGGCAAAGGTCATCGCGTTGGGATTCTCGCAGGGCTCGGCGACGGTCTGTCGCTGGACGGTGCTCGGGGCCGCTCGCATCGATCGCCTGATCGTCTGGGGGGGAGAAGTGCCGCCCGATCCCGACCTCGGCGCGCGTCGCGCTCTGGAGCGGCTGCGCAGTGCCCGCCTCACCCTGGTGTACGGCAATCGCGACGAGTTCTTCACGCCGAAAATCGTTGCCGCGACCGAGGCGCGGCTACGCGATCACGCCATTCCCTACGAGTTGGTGCCCTTCCAGGGCGGCCACGAAATTGACCCGGCGACGCTACGGACGCTGGTGTGAGGGATCGAGGACGTCCCGCAGCGCATCTCCCAGCAGCGTGCAGGCGACCACCACCAACACCAGCGCCACACCCGGCGCGGCGGCGACCCACGGCGCGTTGACGAGCACGTCGCGCCCCGAGGCAATCATGTTGCCCCACGACGGCGTCGGCGGCTGCACCCCGAGCCCGAAGTACGACAGGCCCGCTTCCAGCGTGATCGCGTTGCCGATGCCCAACGCCGCCGCCACGATCACCGGCGTCAGCGCATTCGGCAGAATGTGGCGGGCCAGCACGCGGACGCGTCGCGCACCCACCGCTCGCGCGCCCTCGACGAAGGGCCGTACGGCGAGTGCGCGCACCTCACCATGCACGAGCCGGGCAATGCTCATCCATCCCGTGAGTCCGAGCACGACAATCACCAGAGCGGTACTCGGCTGCCATAATGCCGCAAGCAACAGGAGCAGCACGACGCGCGGGATCGCCAGCGCGAAGTCGGTGAGCCCGAGCAGCGTCAGGGCGATGGGTCCGCGCCAGAATCCGGCGACGGCGCCGACCAGCACACCGAGGACAATCGAAACGAGGACCGAGACGAGGCCGACGCCCATCGACACGCGGGCGCCGTAGACCAACCGCGTCCACACATCGCGTCCGAACCGGTCCGTGCCGAGTGCATGAAACGCTCCGCGCGTGTCGCTGGAGAGGGGGGGGACGAACCGCGTCGCCACGATGTCGCGCTGCGCGGCCGGCTGGCCGTTGCTCACCAGTGGCGCGAACAGGGCGCAGAGGAGCACGACGAGCAGCACCATCGTGCCGAAGGTGGCGCGCCCGTCTCTGAGCAAGCGCGTCATACCGCAGCACTCCGCATGCGCGGATCGAGCCACGCCGCCAGGATATCGGCCAGCAGATTGCCCGCGACGACCAGCACCGCACTCACGGTGGTCGCCGCCATGACGACGGGGTAGTCGCGCGCCTGCACCGCTTCGACGAGAATGCGTCCCACGCCGGGCCAGGCAAACACTGCTTCGATGAATACGGCGCCGGAGAACAGCGCCGGTAGCGACAAGCCGAGCAGGGTCACGATGGGTGTGAGCGCGTTGCGCAGCGCGTGACGGGCGATCACTAGCCGGGGCACGAGCCCCTTGGCGCGCGCTGTCGTGATGAACGGCTGGCTCAACGTGTCGAGCATCGCGCCGCGCACAAAGCGCGCGGCGCCTCCGATACCGATCAGCGTGAGCGTGGTGAGCGGCAGGGCGAGGTGGCGCAGGCGATCCACCATCCACGCCACGCCGCTCAGGTAATCCGCGTCGAGTCCCGCGGCCCCAAAGGCGGGCAGCCATCGGGCCCAGTACGTGAAGACGAGCACCAGCATCAAGGCCAGCCAGAAACCCGGCAAGGCGAACAACGTCACCGTGGTCACCGAGAGCATTGTGTCGGTACGGGATCTCGAGCGCGCCGCCTGAATCGCGCCGATGAACAGTCCGATCAGGTAGCTCAGCAGCAACGACAGCGCGACGAGCCGCACCGTGGCGGGCCAGGCGTCGCCCAAAATCGCCCGCACGGGCCGCCCCTTGGCGATGCTGGTCCCCCAATCACCGCGCCCCAAACGTCCTACCCAGCTTGCGAACTGCGCTGGGAGCGGTCGGTCGAGCCCGAGCGCGCGCCGCTGCGCCGCGACCTGCTCCGCGGTCGCGGTCTGCCCCAGCAGCAGCTCGATGGGATCTCCCGGTGCGGCGTGCAACAGCAAGAAGGTGAGCGTGACGACGCCGAGTACGACGGCGAAGCCGGCGAACAGGCGGTGTGCCAGCCTGGCAAGCATCGGCGGGAATCTCGCGCCACCCCCCGTGCCCCGCTAGAATGCGTGCGTGTCGCGCGTGCCGGTTCCCACTCTCCTCGCGGCAGCTCTGCTGATGACGTGCGCGTGCGGCGATGACGCCGCACACCGCGGCGCCACTGTCCTGTTCGCATCCGGCGCCGACCTGCAGAGCATCAACCCGCTGCTCACGATGCATCCGCTCGCGCGTCAGGTGCAACGCTATGTGCTTCTCACGACGCTGGCGCGCTACGACTCGCTGCTCGTGCCGCATCCGTATCTCGCCCGCAGCTGGCGCTGGTCGGCCGATGGCCGCGCGGTCACGTTCCAGCTGCGGACCGATGTGCGCTGGCACGACGGCACGCCGACGACGGCCCACGATGTCGCATGGACGCTGCAGGCGGCGCGCGATCCGGCGACCGGGTATCCGCGTTTCACCGAGCTGCAAACGCTCGCGTCCGTCGCCGCAGTGGACGACTCCACCGTCGAGCTGCGCTTTACGCGGCCGGTCGGCGACTTCCCCTTCGTTCTCACCGACCTCGCGATTCTGCCGGCACATCTGCTCGACAGTGTCGCGCATGCCCGTCTCCGCGAGGCCGCGTGGAACGTGAACCCGGTCGGCAACGGTCCCTTCCGCTTCGTCACGCACGAGCCGAACCGGCGCTGGGTGTTCGCGCGGAATCCCGATTTTCCCGCCGACATGGGCGGACCGCCTCAGGTCGAGCGCTTCATCGTCGTCGTCGTGGACGAGCCGATGGTCAAGCTGTCGGCGCTGGCGTCGGGAGAGCTCGACTTTGCCGGGATCAGCCCCCAGCACGTCGCGTTTGTGCGCCGCCACAGCGGGCTCGCGGTGCGCGAGTATCCCATGGTTCTTCCGTATGGGCTCGTGTTCAACACGCGGCGCCGGCCGTTCAACGACCGGCGCGCGCGAATGGCCGCCGCACTGGCGATCGATCGGCAGGAAATCGTGGATGGCTACCTGTTTGGCCTCGGGACTGTTGCCGATGGCCCCGTCCCGCCCGGCCTGCCGCGCTACGCCGCGTCGCCACACCTGCCGGTCGCTCCCGATTCGGCGCGCCGGCTCGTGGCCGCGCTGGGAGGCGGCTTGCCCCTGAGCTTCGAGCTCCTGACTGTCGGCAGTGGAGAAGGAGCGCTGGAGCAGATGCTGCAGGCGCGGCTCAACGCCGTCGGCTTCAAGGTCACGATTCGCCAGCTCGAAAACTCCACCTTCTTGACTCGCGTGTTCGGACCGAGCCACGATTTCACGGCGGCCGTCGCCGGGATTTCCGGCGATCCGGGACTCGGTTTCCTGCGGTCGCTCGACAGCGTCACCGGGATTGCGATTCCAGCGGATCCTGTGCTGGCGCAGCGCGTCTTCGCCGATGAGCTGCCGGTCGTCTGGCTCTATCACGCGCGCGGCGTTCAGGCGATGAACAGCCGCGTGCGCGGCGTCCGCATGGATATCCGCGGCGAGCTGCCGACCGTCGCCGCATGGCGGGTCACGCCATGAGGCGGCGCGATCAGCCGACCGAATTCCACGCGACCGCGCCGATGCGGCTCGACTTCGCCGGCGGCTGGACCGACGTGCCGCCGTTCTCTGCGCGCGAAGGCGGCGTCGTCGTCAACGCAGCGATCGAGCTGCGCTCGCACGTGGAGCTGCGGCTGGGCGGCAAGCTGCTGCGATTCGTGTCGGAGGAGCTCGGCGAGACGCTGGAGTGCGCCAACGCCGGCGGTCTCACGCCCGGCGGCAAGCTGCCGCTGCTCAAGGCGGCGCTGCGCATGTTCCCCGTGCTGGGCGGGTTCACGCTGATCACGCGCAGCGACGCACCGCCGGGATCGGGACTGGGCAGCTCCGGCGCCCTCGGCGTGGCGCTCGTCGGCGCGTTGAGCAAAGCTCGGCAGGAAGCGCGCGCGGAGCGCGAGTGCGCGGAGCAGGCATGGCAGGTCGAGTCGATCGAAGCGCAGCTGCCGGGCGGAAAGCAGGATCAGTATGCGGCCGCGCTGGGCGGGGTCCATCGCCTGAGTTTTCGCGATCCCGACGTGGGCATCGAGCCCGTGACCATCGACCCGGAGTTCGCTGCCGCACTCGAACGACAAGTGTTGCTTTGCTACACCAACAAGAGTCGCGTCTCGGGGGATACGATCTCACGGGTGATGCAGGGATTCGAGCGCGGCGACCGGACGATCACCGCCGCCCTGCACGGTATCAAAGCTGCGGGCGAAGCGATGGTCGAAGCGCTCCGCCGCGCCGACCTCGCGCGGGTCGCCGCGGTGCTCAGCGAGAATTGGAAACACCAGCAGGCGCTCGATCCCGGCATGCGCACGGAAGAGATGGCGCGGTTGGAGCGGGCGGCCGCGGCGGCCGGCGCGCTGGGCGGGAAGGCGGCCGGCGCTGGTGCCGGCGGCTCGATGTTCTTCATTATGAAAAATGATGCGCGGACTGCAGCCGATGCAGTTACCGCGGCAGGTGCCCGGGTGTTGCCAGTCGCGTGGGCGGCGGAAGGGGTGCGATCGTGGTGACGGCTGAAGAGCTTGCGGCGCGCAGGGACGTCGTCGCATCCTCGTCCGACCTGCAGGCGCTGCTCAGCCATCTGCGCGCGCGCGCGAAGCCGGTGCTCGAGCGCATGCCCCAGATCCCGGAGCAGAAGGCGCTCCTGTCGACCGATGGCGGCGTGTGCCCCGATGATGGCACGGCACTGCTGTACGACCCCTGGAGCCCGACCGAGCACCGCTGTCCTCGTTGCGGTAAGCGGTGGCGCGGCGAGCGCCACGATCGTCACTGGGCTCGATTCCAACACCTGTGGCTGGCCGAGCGGGCCGTACACCTCGCGACGGTCGCGGCACTCGGCGACAAGAACGATTGCGCGGCGGCGAAACGCGCGGCCGAGATCCTCATCGGCTACGCCGAGCGCTACTGGCGCTACCCGAATCGCGACAATCTGCTCGGACCAAGCCGGCTCTTTTTTTCCACCTACCTCGAATCGGTCTGGACGTGCAATTACCTCGCGGCGGCCATGATGCTGCGCGCGGCCGACATGCTGGACGAGAGCACGACCAAAGCCGTCAATCAGCTGATCGAAGAGGCGGCAACCCTGATCGGCGATTATGACGAGGGATTCTCGAACCGTCAGACCTGGAACAACGCGGCGCTCACGGCAGTCGCCGTCTGGTTCGAGGACGAAGAGCTGGCGCGGCGCGCCATCGAAGGGGATACGGGACTCATCGCGCATCTCGTGCGCGGCTACGGCCGCGACGGGATGTGGTACGAAGGCGAGAATTACCACCTGTTCGCGCTGCGCGGCCTGTTGACGGGAACGGCGTGGGCACGCTTTGCGGGAATCGACTTTTGGTCCGAGCAGCGGTTGGCGCCGCGCATGGACGCGGCGCTGCGCGCTCCGACGCTGACCGCGTTGCCGGATTTCACGTTTCCCGCCCGCAAGGATGCGCGTTTTGGCGTTTCGTTGGCGCAACCGGCCTTCCTGGAGCTCTGGGAAATCGGGCTAGGCAACATGGTGAGCCGCGAACCGGACGCGGTGGGCGCGAACGAGCTGGCCTCGTGGCTCGGCGCGCTGTATCAGGTGCCCTCGCCTGAGCCCGAGTTGCTCGAGTCGTACTTACACGACTTCGGTGCACCGCGTCCTCCCTTTCCGCGGGCGCACGGCGAACGCCGTTCGTTATCCTGGTGGTCGTTGCTCGAAATGGTTCCCGAGCTTCCTCCAGTCGATCAGCCGTGGCAGCCGGAGAGTCTGCTGCTCGAGAGCCAGGGACTGGCGGTCCTGCGCCGCGGCGACCGCTACGTGAGCCTCGAGACCGGCTCGAGCGCCGCGGGACACGGCCACCCCGATCAGTTACACCTCACGCTCCATGCCAATGGCGTGCACTGGTTGCCGGATCCGGGAACGGGGAGCTACGTCACGCGGGACCTGTTTTGGTATCGCTCCATCCTCGCGCACAACGCGCCCAGTCTGGATAGTGCCGGGCTGGCCGATGAGACACGGTGTGAATGTTTTGCGGAAGAGGGCGACTGGGCCTGGGTACGGGGGCGTACAGGGACCGTCAGCCGCACGGTGGTGGCCGGCCCCTCCTACATCGTGGACGTGGTTGAGCTGTCCTCGCGCGAAGATCATCTCCTCGAGCTGGCGTGGCATTTCGATGGCGCTCTTGATATCGAGACCCAGGGGCGTTGGGTGGACGATGCGATCGAGTCGGAGTTCGTGACGCGCGCGCAGCGGTTCGTGCCGGATGCGCCGGGGGAGGGGCCTCTCGTGCTGAGTATTACGGCGCGCGGGGAGGGGCAGGGGGACAGGCGCCTCACCGCGCATGCCGTCTTCGAAGGCGAGCTGGTGCGGGCCGACGGGCCGCCGCTCCCCGGCCGCATCGAGCGCGCACCGTTCTGTCTCGCGCGGGCGCGCGGCCGCAATGTGCGGATCGTCACGGTGCTCGAGTCCCATACCGCGAACCGGGCCGTGCGCACCGTGCGGACGCGCGGTGAAGCGGTCGAGGTCGAGACGAGCGCTGGTGTCGAACGCCACCGCCCCGGAAACGCGGAGTGGACGATCGAATCGGTGGATGGCAAGGCGCCACCCCGGGTGCTGCGTGGCGCGCGCGAAACCCCGCCGCCTTTCAAGCCGATAGTCGAGATCGACCCGCCGACCCCGGTGGCGGCGCCCGCATTCCACGTCAGCGCGCCACCGCTCGATGGGACCCTCGATGGCTTCGAGCTGGCGGAGCCGCTGCAGCTCGCACTCGAGGATCAGTACCGCCGGAGCGAAGACGCGTATCCCGGTCCGGACGACTTCTCCGCCGTCGCGTACGCGGGATGGGACGAGCGCTGCCTGTATCTCGCGGTCGAGGTGACAAAACCCGATCTGTGCTTGCGGCCGCCGGACGCCGCGCCGCTCCGCGTGGACAACGAGCCCGATGACATTCATTCCGATGGTCTGCAGGTGTACATCGCGCCGGGGGGGGGGGGGGGGCACTCGGCGCAGGAGGGCGGTCCTCCGGTCGGCTATTTGATCGTGCCTCAAGCCAACGCCCCCGGCGTACGCGTCAGTACCTCGAGCAGCACGAGTGCCAAAACTGATCCCTCGGCCGTGCGTGGCGCGTGGCGTCGGACAGCACACGGCTACTGCGTCACCGTGGCGATGCCGTGGCCCGACGGGGTGTATCCGCACGCCGGCGCGCGCGTAGGCTTCGATCTGATCGTCAACGAAATGCTCCCCGGCCGCATGCGCCGCACCGGGCAGCTCGTCTGGAGCGGCGGCAACGGGTGGGTGTGGCTGCGCGGTGACCGGCAGGATCCGTCGCGATTCGGGGTATTGGAGCTCGTCGGATGATCGTCGTCGTGCTCCACGAGCCGCAGGACCTCGTCAACATCGCGCACGTCGTGCGCGGCATGAAGAACTTTGGACTGCGCGATCTGCGACTCGTCCATCCCGGCGAATACGAATCGTACCGTGTGGAAGGGATCGCGCATCAGACGCAGGATATCCTCTCGCGTGTCCGGACGTACGCGACCCTGGAGGAAGCCATCGCCGATTGCGTGCACGTGGTGGGATTCACGGCACGCGGTCGCACGGCGAAACGCAATCTGCAGCGGCCGCGCGAGGCCGCCGCCGAGGTGGTGGCGATCGATGACGGAGCGGTGGCATTGGTGTTTGGACGCGAAGACCGCGGTCTGTCCAACGAGGCGCTCGACCGCTGTCACCGCATCGTGACGATCCCCAGTGATCCGCGCTACTCCTCGCTCAACCTCGCGCACGCGGTCATCATCATGCTGTACGAGCTGGCGCTGGCGCGCGGTGCGGAAGCGATCCCGTTCAAGGCGCCGCGCCGCCCGTCCGACCCGACACCCACCGACGAGCTGGAGCGACTCTTCGTCGACGTCTCGCGGGCCTTGCGGGCGATCGACTTCTTCAAGACGCGCAACGCGGACGGCGTCATGCGCACCATGCGCGAGATCGCGCACCGCACGCCACTCGACCTCCGCGAAGTGAAGCTGTTGCGCGCCATTGCCATCGAGGTGACCAAATACGGTGAACGACTGGCGCGTTCCCGGCTTCACGTCGACGGGTAGCAAGCGGCCGGACGCGCTGTTCGGCTCGCCCGCGCGGATGACGCGGGCGTCCGGCTGTCGCGTGTGGGATGAGGACGGGCGCGAATACGTCGACTACGTCATGGCGCTCGGCGCGGTGGCGCTCGGCTACGGCCACCCGGCCATCAATCGGGCAGCCGAGGCCGCGATTGCCGCCGGCGTCGTGGGACCGCTGCCGCCGGTGAGTGAAGAGCAGCTGGCCGAGGCACTGGCCGAGCGGATCCCGTGGATGGAACGGATCCGCTTTCTCAAGACCGGGGCTGAGGCGGTGGCGGCCGCAGTCCGACTCGCGCGTGTGGCGACGGGACGGGAGCTCGTCCTGGGGTGCGGCTATCACGGGTGGCTCGACTGGTGCCAGGGAGCCACGGAGGGTGTTCCCGCGGGCGTCCGGGCCCTGTTCGCCGAACTGCCGTTCAACGACGTCGCGGCGGCGCGCGCCATGATTCGCGAGCGCGGGCGCCAGCTCGCCGCGGTGGTCGTCGAGCCGGTCGTTGTGACCGAACCGACCCGCGAGTGGCTGCAGCTGTTGCGAGCCGAGACCGAGCGCGCCGGAGCCATCCTGATTTTTGACGAGATCAAGACCGCGTTCCGGCTCGCCATCGGCGGCGCGGTAGAGCGCTACGATGTGCGGCCTGTTCCCGATCTGGTCGTCGTCGGGAAGGCACTCGGGAATGGATTCCCGCTGGCGGCGGTGGGTGGTCGTGCAGAGCTGATGGAAGCCGCGAGCCGCACCTGGATCTCGTCCACGCTCGCGACTGAGGGGGTGTCGCTGGCGGCTGCGCGGGCGACGCTGGAAGTATTCGAGCGCGACGACGTCTGCACGCACCTGCATCGCGCCGGAACGAAGTTGCTGCACGGCCTGCACGAGCTGCAGCAGCGGCACGGGGGAGTGATCAGCGGCGTCGCGGGCATTGCGGAGATGTGCTTTCTGCACTACGCAACGGAGGAGCAGGCGCACGCAGTCGCGCTCGCCGCCGCGCAGCGGGGTGTGTTGTTCAAGCGCACCGCATACAACTTTGTCTCGCTGGCACACGACGAACGGATGATCAGCGAGACACTGGACATCCTCGATCAGGTGCTACGCCACGTTGGCGGATAGACGCGCCGCTAGAACGCCGCGACGACCGCTCCCGAAATCAGGAAGACGACGACCGCGATAATGATCACAACAGCGGTGTAGCCCATCGCCCGATCCTTCGGCACCTTCATGACGACCGGGAGTCCGACGTACAGCAGCACCAGACTGTAGAACGAAAAGAGGAGGCTCACGAGGTTGAGCGCGGGAAGGACTTGAAAGACACCGCCGATCCAGTGCGCGGTGCTGGAATAGGCTGCGGCCTTCAGGCCCTGAACATCATTGCGCTGCCCGCCGAATCCCGGAGCCAGCAGGCTGATGAGGCGCGACATCACGAATACGCCCAGCACCGCGACGACGAACCCGGCGATCCCGGTGGAGATGACGCTGGAGAGTGGGGCGGGGTTTGTGAGCGATGTAAACGGCACCCGCTTGCCGAAGATGAACGTCCCAATCATGCTGGCCACAGGTCCGATCAAACTCAACGGGATGATGAATTTGCTCCAGACCTCGCCGGGTTTGGTGAACTCGGCATCCACCTCTTTCCACGTCGTGCGCGGTTCGAGCAGGATGCCCTTCGCGCGGCCGATCGTCGTCTCCATCCTCGTCTCCTCGGCTAAGGTCGCCCCCAAGATAGGAACGGGGCGGCGTCGCGCCAGCTTGTCTGTAGATTGTTGCCATGCTTGTCGATGTACACGCGCACTTCTATCACGCTCGGACCCCGCGCGCCGATTGGCGCGAGCGTAACGTGAGCCGGCTCACGGCGGGCGCCAGGATCGGGATCTCGGTGCACGTGGCATCGATCCTTGGCAGCTGGGGGCTCACTTCGCCGATCTACTTCCCGTCGCCGCGGGACGTTACGGCGGGGAACGATGCGCTGCTCGCGTTACAGCGCGAGCACGCCGATACGATCCGCGGCTACGTCTGTGTCAATCCGAATTACACGGCGCACGCGCGCGCCGAAATCGTGCGCGGTCTCGACGCGGGGATGATCGGCATCAAATTGGCGGCGAGCCGCCGGGCCGACGATCGGCTGCTCGACACTATTGCCGAGCTCGCCCGCGAGCGGCGCGTGCCCGTGTTGCAGCATATCTGGCAGCATCGCCGCCGCGACTGGGCGGGTCAGGAGGCCTCCGATGCCGCCGAGCTGTGCACCCTCGCCCGCCGCCATCCGGACGTCGTGTTCATCCTGGCGCATATCGGCGGCGGCGGCGACTGGCTGCACTCACTGCGTGCCGTCCATGACGTGCCCAACGTCTACATCGATCTGTCCGGTAGCGGCGTGGATGGGGGAATGCTCGAAGACTGCATCGCGAGCGTCGGGGTGAATCGCCTGCTGTGGGGCACCGATCTCACCATGGATACCGGCTGGGCCAAGCTCCGTTACCTGGAGCTGCTGCTCACCAAGGACGAGCTGGCGCTGGTTCGCTGGAAGAACGCGGCGCGCATCTTTCCACCGGGCGCATTCCCCAGCGACTGATGACACCGCGCATCGACGTGAACGCATTCCTCGGCGCCTACCCCTGGCGCAAAGTGCCGGGCACTTCGCCGGAGATGCTGACCAGAGCGCTCGATCGGGTCGCCATCGACACGGCCTGGGTCACGCATCTGCCGGGGCTCTTCTGGCGCGATCCCACCGAGGGGAATGCCTGGTTGTACGAGACTGCGCGCGGACGCCTCCAGCCGGTGCCCACGGTGCACCC
>DAIQBJ010000033.1:0-17029 GCA_036781225.1 Gemmatimonadales bacterium
CGTGTCCGACGAAGAAGGGACCGAGCGTCTGGAGGTACTGCGAGGTCTGGATCGTTTTGCGCATCGTCTGCACGAGGTGCGATAGCGGATGCAGCTCGCGGCCGATCAACCCGATGACGAAGTCGTTGTCGTGGACGTCGAGCCCGTGGCAGGCCAGCCGCACGTCGTGGGCGAAGTCGGCGTCGCCGTACGCGCGACCGAGGATGGAGTGCTCGCGGATGATCTCTCCCTGCTCCTTGGGTGACAGCCGGCCGAACGCGCCGGTCCGACGCAGCGGATACCAGATGGCCCACGGCCACGCCGGATTCAGCACGGTGCGCCGTGGCCGGCGGAAGAGCCATTCGTCGAGATCCTGCTCGAACCCCGACGAATACGTGCGGCCGAGCATGGTGAGCTCCGAGCGCAGCACCAGTCCGGCGAACGGGTCGGTGTTGAGCAGCTCGCGATAGGCACCGACGAAGGCCGTCGGATCCTCGCTCACCGCAAGAAGACCGACGCCGCGAGGATCGTTGACGTCGTCATAGAGGACGGCTTCGAGCCGGCTTACCTCCAGCGCGCTCACGAGTGGCTTGGGGTCGGCGCAACCGCTGAAGACGTGCAGCAGCATGAACAGGCGTCGATCGATCGCCTGGCCACCCGCCCCGCGCTCACGGACGTCGGCCTTGAGCTCCTCGCTCCCGCCGTGCACGCTCACCTACCCGCCCCGCGTGTGCATTTCCAGGTGCGGATCGCGCTTGAGACCGCCGATCTGAACGAGCGGTGTGCGCTGGCCGAGCGCAAGTCGATCTTCGGCGCCGCGATCGGTGCGCGCCCCCCAGCCGCCGGTGATCAGCGCCTTGATCTGGGCGTTGGAAGCGCCGCCGCGCAGCGGCCCGCGCAGGTCGATACCGCGCGCCGCGTAGAGGCAGAGGTACCAGAGGCCGTCGGCCGTGAGCCGGCTACGATCGCAGTCCGCGCAGAACGGCGCCGTCGTCGAGGAGATGATGCCGAACACGGTGCCGTCGCTGAGACGGAAGCGGTCCGCCGGCGCCGTCGAATTCTCGACGACAGCCTCGATCCGGCCGTAGCGATGCTCGAGGCGCTCCAGCATCTCCTTGCGGCTCACGACCTGGTCGAGCGACCACCGCGTGGCGCCGCCGACGTCCATGTACTCGATAAAGCGCACCTCGGCGGGCACGCGCCGCCCGAACTCGATCAGGTCGGCGAGCTCGTCGTCGTTGACGCCGCGAATCACCACGGTGTCGAGCTTTGTGCCGGTGAACCCGGCGCGCGGCACGGCCGCGATACCCTCGAGCACCTGCGCGTGCGTGTTACGCCGGGTGAGCGTCGTGAAGCGCTCGGGACGCAGCGTGTCCAGGCTGACCGTCACACGGTGCAGCCCGGCGGCGCGCAGCGCCGCCGCCTCTGCGGCGAGCAGCACGCCGTTGGTGGTGATCGCGAGATCCCGCAGCGCCGGCTTCGCTCCGAGCAGCCGGACCAACGCCGGGAGGTCGCGGCGCAGCAGCGGCTCGCCGCCCGTGAGGCGGACCTTGTCCACACCGAGCTCGATGAACACGTCGACGAGGCGGCTGATCTCCTCGAAATGCAGGATCTCCTCGCGCGGAAGCCAGACGTATTCCTCTTCGGGCATGCAGTAGCCGCAGCGCAGATTGCAGCGATCCGTCACGGACACGCGCAGGTTACGGAGCGGGCGGCCACGCGTGTCGAGCAGGGAGCGTGCTGTCGCGCTCATGCGGTCCCGACCAATGTCGGCTCGGCAGTCAGCGCTCGCTCCCACTCGCGCTCGAGTCCCGCGCGCTTTACGCCAACGTCGAAGTGCTCCCACGGCAGCCGCTCGCTCACCGCGCGCTCGCGCGTGGTGTAGAAGTCCGGGTCACCGTCCCACTCGCGTAGCGCCCGTCGCCAGTCACCGTCCAGACGAGCGGCCAGCTCCAGGAAGTCTCCGACCCGGCGGTCGCCGCGCGCAAGGAGCGCCTGCAGCGCGGCTTCACGTGGGTTCTCGTGCAGCACGCGGACGTTCGAAAAGCTCCGCACACCGCGCTTGATCGTCTCGAGCTTGGCGCCGAGCGCCTCGGCGCCGTCGAAGCGCGCCCACTGAAACGGCGTCCATGGCTTCGGAACGAATGATGAGATCGACAGCGTGAGCTTGCCGAACGGCTTGCCGGTCGGGTCCAGCACGCGCAGGCGCTCGAGCATTCGGCGCGCGAGATCGGGGATCGCCGCCACGTCGTTCGGCGTCTCCGTCGGTTGACCGATCATGAAGTAACACTTGAGGTTCGGAATTCCGCGCGCGCGAACGAGATCGCAGGCCGCCATGAGCTGCTCGTCGGTGATGGCCTTGCGGATCGCGCGCCGCAGCCGCTCCGTTCCCGCCTCCGGCGCCATTGTCAGCGTCCGATGGCCGCCGCGCGCGAGTGACGCGACGAGATCGTCCGTGAGGCTGTCGGCGCGGAGCGACGAGATCGAGAGCTCCATGCCGTTGTCCTCGACGACCTTCAGCAGCTCGCCGATCCACGGATAGTCCGACACGCACGCGCCGACGAGACCGATGCGCTTCTCACCCTGTGCGGCGAGCTCGGCGATCGTGTCGCGCAGCGCGGCGACGCTGCGGTGACGCACCGGCCGATAGACCTGGCCCTCGAGGCAGAACCGGCAGCCGCGTCCGCACCCCTTGCCCACCTCGAGCAGCGCCATGTGTCCATATTCGGCGTTCGGCGTCTTCACGGCCGCGATGGTGCGAAACGCGTCGACCTGCTTGAGCCGGCGCTTGACGACGATCGCAGGTGCGCCGCGCTCGGCCCGCACGTCGTCGATGGTGCCGTTCCTGGCGTACACGACATGGTGCCGCTCGGGAACGTAAATCCCCTCGAGGCGCATCAGACCATCCAGGAACGTTTCGCGCTGGTGATAGCCCTCGCGATAGGCCTGCATCAGCTCGCCAACGAGCTCTTCGCCCTCACCGACGACGATGAAGTCCATGAACGGCGCGATCGGCTCGGGATTCGAGAACGCGCAGACGCCGCCCATGAGCACTAGCGGGTCGTGGGGCCGCCGATCGCCAGCGCGCAGCGGGATCTTCGCGAGGTCGAGCAGGCGCAGGACGTTGACGTAGTCGCCTTCGTACGTCACCGAGAAGCCGATCAGCTGGAAGTCGGAGAGCGGACGCTGCGACTCCAGCGAGAATGGTGGCGTCGACGTGCGCCGCATCTCGTCCAGGTCCGCGGGCTCGGGCATGAACACGCGCTCGCAGACGACGTCGGGCAGCGCGTTGAGATGACGATAGATCGTCTGAAAGCCGAGATTCGACATCCCGACGGCGTAGGTGTTGGGATAGACGAGCGCGATCGAGACGCGGCCGCCCCAGTCGCGATACACCGTGCCTTGCTCGGCGGCCAGCAGCGTTTGTGCTTTTTGCTTAAGTTTCCACGACATCCGGATCAGTCTATCACGCGTTCGGCTCAGCCCTTGATCACGCCCAGCGGCCTCAGCCGCGCGACGCGTGTGGAGATGCCGAAGCCGTGGACGACGTCGACGACCTCGCGCACATCCTTGTACGCCTCGGGCATCTCCTCTGCGAGCGACTGATGGCCCGCCGCCCGTGCGACGACACCCCGCTGTCGCAGTTCTTCGACGAGGCGGCGTCCGCGCGCGGTCTTGACGGCCGCGGTCCGGCTCATGACGCGGCCCGCGCCGTGACACGTCGAGCCGAACGTTTCCTTCATCGCCGTCGACGTGCCGACGAGCACGAAGGAATAGCGACCCATGTCGCCCGGCACGATCACCGGCTGACCGGGGAACGCGCGTGTCGCCCCCTTACGGTGCACCAGCACCATGCGCATCGCGCCGTCGACCTGATGCTCTTCTTCCTTCGCGATGTTGTGAGCGACGTCGTAGACGACGCGCATGTCGAGCGCGCTCGGCGCCACGCCAAGCACGCGCTCGAAGACGCGACGCGCCGCTTCGGCGAGGACCTGCCGATTCGCGAAGGCGAAGTTCGCCGCCGCGCGCATTGCGCCGAGGTACGCGCGCGCCTCCGGAGACCCCAGGGGTGCGCATGCGAGCTGGCGGTCGGGGACGGTGATGCCGTACCGCGCCATCGCGGCGCCCGCGGTCTTGATGAAGTCCGTGCAGACCTGATGGCCGATGCCGCGCGAGCCCGTGTGGATCATCAGCGTCACGCCGCCGGCGCGCAAGCCAAGACGCTCGGCGACGGGCTCGTCGTATACCTCGTCGACGGTCTGAATTTCGACGAAATGGTTGCCCGAGCCGAGGGAGCCGAGCTGCCGCACGCCGCGCTCGGTCGCGTGGCGCGAGACGGCGTCCGGATCAGCGCCCGGAATCGCGCCGGACGATTCGATGGCCTGCAGATCCTCACGGGTGCCATGCCCGCGGCCAACGGCCCACCTGGCGCCGTCGGTCATCACGCGGCCCAGCTCGCGCGCGTCCAGGTCGACCAGGCCACGGCCGCCGACGCCGGTCGGCACCGCGGCATAGAGGGCCTCGACGAGCGCAGGCAGCTCCGCGGCGATGGCCGGGGCCTCGAGCCCCGTGCGCACGAGCCGCACACCGCAGTTGATGTCGAATCCGATTGCGCCCGGGCTCACCACGCCGCTGCGTGCGTCGGTGGCGACGACGCCGCCGACCGGCAGCCCGTAGCCCTGATGGATATCGGGCATCGCGAGTGCGGCGCGAACGATGCCGGGAAGCGTGGCGCCGTTGGCGAGCTGCGCCAGCGCGAGCTCGGTCCGGATCTGGCGCATGAGCGGCTCGTCGGCAACGACGAGCCCCGGCACGCGCATGCCGGGCGTCGCGTCAGGCGGAATACGCCAGAGATAGGGCGCGATCTGCTCGACGTGCATCGCTCACCGGAGCGTCGGCTTCAGCTGGCCGTGACGGGCGTCGAGCGGCGTCGCGTCCACGCCAGCCCGATCACCGCGACGATCACGCCGACCACGCTCGCGAGCTGCGGCACGCGGAGGTTTCCCATCCAGAAGCTGTCGAGTCGCAACGCTTCGATCGCGAATCGCCCGATCGAGTAGAGACCGATGTAGCAGAAAAAGAGCGCGCCGGGATGCTCACGCAGCCGCGGCCGCAGCCACGTCACCAGCGCGACGAAGACCGCGAAGTCCCACAGCGACTCATAGAGGAACGTTGGATGAAAGTATTCGAACTGGCTGAAGCCGGCCGGACGATGTCCCGGCGTGATGTACAGCTTCCAGGGCACGTCGATCGGCCGGCCGAAGGCCTCCTCGTTGAAGAAGTTTCCCCAGCGACCGATCGCCTGGCCCAGCACGATCGCGGGCCCGGTGACGTCGAGCCCGCGAAGGATCGGGACGCGCCACTTCCACGCGAGCAGAACGCCGACTAGCGGCCCCACGATGAGACCGCCGTGGATGGCAAGCCCGCCCTCCCACACCGCGGGAATCTTCGACGGGTGCTGGCCGTAATAGTCCCAGTTGAAGATGACCTCGTACGCGCGTGCGCCGAGGATGCCCGCCAGGATCGCCCACTGCCCCACGCTGATGATGTCGTCGGCGGGCAGGCCATCGCGACGCGCCTGGCGGTGCCCCCACCACAGGCCCAGGACGATCGACGTGGCCATGAGAATGCCGTACCAGCGGACAGGGAACGGACCGATGCCGAGGATCTGCGGGATCTGAAAGGCAATCGAGCCGGGCGAGGCGAACATCGGCTTAATCCTACCGCACGCACGAATTTTCGCCGCTACTTCGAAGCAAGATTGGTGGGGGCGGCAGGAGTCGAACCTGCACGTCCTTTCGGACAGAAGATTTTAAGTCTTCGGCGGCTGCCGTTACGCCACGCCCCCGTCCGGTGCATTGTATCGCGCGAAAACGGACGCCGGTGACAGCTCTGTCACGATGTCCACGCTCGCTGTCACTCGGTCAACGTCGTGCGATTGTGCCGTTTCTCGTCAGCATTGTTTCGGGCGTAATTCCAGCCGGTTTCGTCACCCCGGCGTCTGGTATGCCCGTTGCTGACTCAGGAGTATGACGAAAGCCCCTCCCCGATAAATGGCAAACCCGTCGCGAGGCGGGGACGCAAAGCCACGGGTCAGGCAGCGCGCCTGACAGCCGGGCCGCCGAACGGAGGGAGACAGCTCCCAGGGCGATGGTGCTCTCGTCGATGGGAGGCCTGTCATGTCTTCGCGTCGCCACATCGCTGCGATTCTCGCCATCGTGATGGCCGCCGTTGTCGTCGACGTCACTGCGGCGGCTGCACAACTCACCGCGTCCTGGACGGACAATTCGAACGGCGCCGCCTCGTTCAGCGTCGAGCGCCGGCTCTCGACCGATACGACATACGCGTCGCTCGCCAACGTCCCAACAGGCGTGACGACATACCTCGATGCGAGCGCTGCGCAGGGCGTAACGTATTGTTATCGAGTTTCGGCGTTCGACGCGTACGGCACGTCGGCCTACTCCAACGAGGCATGCGGTGCCGCCGCGGTGGCAGCTGTCACGCCGCCTCCCCCGCCGCCTGTCGCGCCGCCGCCGCCGAGCACGTCGTCCAGCTACACGATCACGATCGCGAAATCTGGCAGCGGCGATGGAACCGTCACCAGTAATCCAACGGGCCTCTCGTGCGGTAGTGGGTGCGCAGTCAGCTACCCGAGCGGAACGCTCGTGACGCTCACCGCCACCGCGGCATCGGGATCACGATTCGTCGGCTGGAGCGGCGGCTGCTCCGGAACCGGCGCATGCACGATCGTCGGAAACAGTTCGCTCACTGTGAGCGCTACCTTCAACGTTCTGTCACGAGGCCAGCTGAAGCGCGTCCAGAGGTAAATTTCGGCAGACGCCCCGCGAGACTCGTCGATCACACTGTCGCGAGCGCCGGCTCATGCCCGGGACATTCGTGTGCCGGCAGCTCGCGCACGTCGAGCCCCCGCTGGAACTGACCACGCTCACCAGATGAGTTCCTCGGTGACCGGGTGAGCTGATCGAGGCGTTGAAGAGCACCCCCGAGGACAAAGCCGAGGCGTGATCAGGATGAAGCCAGCACATGTCACGCCGCCCTGGGTGATTGCTGCTCGGCTCGAACCAGACCACCGAACGAAATGAACGTGATTCCAGTCGGTTAGGCAACGCCACCGCACCTGGTCCGGTCTTTGCCGATATCCCCACTAGACGGACGACTGTGGGGAGGGGCCGATGATCATTGAGTCGGACTACCGCGGTTACCGAATCGAAGTGATCGCGTTCGAGATCGACGACGGCTGGGACGCCGACGTCAGGATTCGCCGCCGCGTATCAGGAACAACGTTGTGTGCGGGACACCTGAATCGACGGAAGCCCACCGCGGAAGTTGCCGAGCAGAGCGGCGCGATTTGTGCGCGGCACTGGATCGATCGGCACGGACGAGTAGGATGAGCCGCGCAACGACGGCCGCGCAGCGTACCAAGCGGATACTCGTCGTCGATGACAGCGAGGTCATTCAAGACGTCCTCAGAGAGTTTTTCCGACAGGACTACACCGTCGACACCGTGGGCAATGCCGCGTCAGCGCTCACCGCCGTGGTCGAGCACAAGCCCAACGCGATTCTCATCGACGTCCGCATGCCGGGGTTGGATGGCCTCACGTTGCTGGAGAAGCTCCGCGACCTGGGGGTACAGACGCCGATTTTCATGATGACGGGCTATGACTCGAAGGAGGTCGCCCTCGAGGCGATGAAGCGCGGCGCGAACGGGTATCTGCCGAAGCCGTTCGACTTACTTCATCTCGAGCAGGTTCTCGCGGAAACGATAAGCTAGCTCGCCACGGTCGCGTCGGCTCACTCGATCACCTAGTCCCCTCGCAGCAGCAGCGACGGCGGAATCGAACCGGCGCATAACGGATTTGCAGTCCCGGTCGCTGCCTCCCCTCAACTGTGCGCGGACCATGACTTTACCTCGTAAACGCTCTCTTGCGATATTGGTTTGAGTTGGTCCAAAAGAGACGATTTCAGAGCGTCGCGGGCACAAACGCGGGCACAGCGAAACGGGCTGAGCAGGCTGCGCACTCGGAACCGCGAAGGCAGCCGAGTAGGTACTGCCGCCACGCGTTCGTCAGCGAAGTCGCGACCTGGGTTTTCTGACTTTTTGTCGGGATGGTGCGCCACCGTCTTCCGTGTCTGAGCCCGCGACGTGGCTGCTGCTGATCGTCGGCGTAGTTGTCTTTCACTGGGCCCGTCCGCTCATCAAGTGGCGGCTGTGAGGGGCTGGTAGCGAAGGACGAGGCCAGCGTGTACGAGAGCAGGCTGACGAAGCGTTGGTTGAAGGTGAAGCAGAAGGACTGGACCATCCCGGAGGACCGTTGGCAACGGCGGATGTTTGCTGAGGATAGGTGACAAGAACGACCGGGGGCCGCTGCGAACCCGCTTATCCGCGCGATAGTTTTTCGTCTGGGAGTCGTCGTGGCCGTAGGATAAGACTTGGCGCGTTTCTCGTACCTCCGGGCTGGCCGGAAGCGTGCGCGACTCCTTGAGGGCTCGGATGTTTCGATTCCTGCGACTGCCGCTGCGCGAATGCCTGCACACGCTGAACAACGAAAAGGCACGCAAGCGCGAGCTACAGCTCTTTCGGCACGACTACGTTTCTTTGGCCAGGCGGCTGGTGAACATGATGGTCCGCGGCGTCGTTGCGATCCTGTTCGCGATCGGCGGGGTCGTCGTCCTGTCAGTGCTGCTGGATGCGCTGGCGAAGATTTAGAACGGCGCGAGACACCTACACCGAAGTGCTCCGCAAGGCGATCGATGGTCGAGGGCAAGGAGCTTGAGCTACCGTGCGAGGAACGCCGTTGTCCAGTCGCCAATCTCATGAAGGCGCTTGAGGGCCAGCCTCGAGCGGAAGGAGCCCGCTAAGGCAGCAGGACGGGGCGGGAAGACACCGCAGAAGCGTTGGGCGGGCAAGCGAGCCGCATAGTCCGCCTTACCTGTTTCGATCTGCGTCGGCATGGCGCCTGGGGAACGGTCACGCCATGATCACCGTTCTGCTCGCATCGCAGAGGCATGGCGCTCGAGCAATGCTTGCGCAAGCGGCACAGTATCTAATGGCAGATCATCGATGGGGAACAGCGCGGTCCGTTGGCCCTCGCCGAGCCGATGGCGGGGCCAATCGTTCGATAGATCGGCGCTAAAGACGAACGTGCGGACGATTGCGTCGCCGAACGGCGAGTAATACAGTACGCGCCACAACGGGGAAAATGTCGCAACGTCGAGGTACAGCTCCTCGAGTATTTCGCGGCGTATCGCGCGATGCGGATCCTCACCACTATCGATGGACCCGCCGAATAGGCCCCAACGTCCCGGTTCGGCAATGTCCGGACGGTTATCACGATGTTGAAGGGCATAACGGTTGCCGACGACGAGAATCGCAGCTACGGCCTCATAGCGAGGCGTCAGGCTTATGTTCGGCTCGCTGGTTGGCATTCAGATCAATTTTCGACAGCGGCTAAATTGAAGATTGCGTAGATTGGCGATGCCGCAGCCATTCGAAGCGGGAGCGTAGCTGCTCATCGAACACCGCGAGCTCGCCGTCGAGCACGACGGTCGAGACGGGCAGCTGGCCGATCGCGAGGACTACGCGAGCATCCGGTAACCGTCAACCTTTTCCTCGTAAATCCAGCCGGGCCGGTGGAATGGCTGGCGGACGAGCGTGGGCTGCATCGGCACGACGGGAGACAGGCCGGTGAACACCGCCGGGCATTCTACAAGAATGACTCCGCGGCGTTCACCGCGCAGTCGGCTTCGCTTCTTTGGGTGAAACGGCGGTGCCGCCGACGCCCGCGGTGCGTCACTATCCCGCCTGCCGCGCCATAGGTAGAAATGGCGCCCGGGCGAGAAGTGTCCCGTATCTAGGGGCGCAACGCACCGGCAGTCAGTGGGATGCCCGGCGTTTGGAGCTGGTGGAGTTGCCGCAGGCACGACAGCGATCGGTCACTTTTCTGGGTGGTTCAGCGAGTAGACGGGGCTCGTCTTACCGCATCTGCTGCACTGCTCCTCACTGCGCTGCAGTGCCAGCGCCGCCCCGATCGTCGTCAGGTAGCGATCGCCCTCGATCGTGGAGACCCCGACTTTCTCGCAGATACAGTCGAGGCACATGGGGCGCTCGATGAGCAGAAGCGCGATGAGGGATGCCTTATCCGGCGCCAGGTGTTTCATGAGACTTCCCGGGTGACGCGGCCGGCCGAAATGGCCGAGGAGCCCAATTCACCGGGGTCTCGACGCGGCGCGCGCGCGTCAGCCCTTGAGGCCAGGGTGAAGGCGGCGAGGACTATAGCAGAAAGGGTGCTAGACGCGCACCCGTATCATCACTGCATCGAACCGTCGTTATGAGTAGTAGTTGTCTCTCGGGTCGTCGCCGGCCTGAACCTCAAACGGGGCTGCGACGGCTGCGCCGACCGGTCCATGAAAAGAGCGGATCACCCGCCCGTGGAGCCGGCATCGCACACATGCTCCGTCTCCGACCTCAAAGCTGCCGCGCCGGCTCAGGCCAAGCGTCGCCATGGTTACGAGTCTGCCGGGCAATGCCAGAATTGATGCGATACAGACACAGCAGATAGGGCCATGGGCGGCCCTGACAAGCTCGGAGATCGTCGGCCATAATAGCGACGTCACGGCGCCGCGACAGTAACCCCAGGGGCCGATGACGGCAATGAGAAGTTCATCCACCTTGTCCACCGCAATCCACACTTCTCAGTGGATATGCCAGGGCGAAAGGTGTGAGGCGAGGTCAATCTGTGTAGCGAGGGGAGAACATGCGTGTCAGGATGCCCTGCCGATGGGCAGCCTTATCTGAAGTCATCGATTTTCCGAAATGTTCAAGCTCTAGATAGCTTGGCACTCTATACGCAACTCACAATTTGAGAAGTAGCACGCGCGGACGCCTGTGCTGCCGAAGAGAACAGAGGCCGCTCGCGGCCTCTTCATTGAAAGGAGACCTCACGGATGGATGCTTCCAGGCTGATCGCCTGGACAATCGGACTTGTGTGGGTTGCACTGGGTATTGCGTTTATCGTCAGTGAAACGGCGTTCGTTGAGCACCTCACACGACTCGAGATGCCGACCGTTCCTTCGCAGCTCAGCGCCCTCCTTGGAGATACACAGCTGATGGGCTGGGAGCTGGTCTCGTTTGCGGGACTCTTGATGCTGTTGTGTAGCAAGCTGCGCTAGGGGAATCATTCGCCGAAGGCTCCGGCGCTCATGGCCGGCCGAATCTGTTCGCCGAGCCCCCTAGCGACCCGGACGAGGATATGGGCGATACCCTGAGACTGCGGGCGAAATGGACGGCCACGCCACGACCAGAGCGCTGAAGTAGTGGAATTCTCAGAACGCCGTGTATGCAGAATACATCGTCACTCGCCCGCTGCGCCGTGCCTCGCGCGACGTAGTTTTCAGGTGTGCTCGACGCTTCCGCGCGGCGTCGACGCTTCCGGGCGGCGTCGCGTCGCGGATGACCAATCCGGTGTGCGTCGATCGGGCCTCATGAGATCGGCGGGTTAGCGGACGTCTGTGCCCGCACTGTGCCCGTCTGAGACCACCGGGGCCTCGCTCAGTGGGACGCGCGAGATCGTCGGCCGTGCCCCCAGGCAGGCGTCGCTGTTCATGCACCAAGCCGCCCAGCCGCTCGACGATCGGACGATGTCATCTGCGTCGCGGCGCTGCGAGCTCGAGGTCGACCCCCCTACGCGGCCCGGGAGGTCGTCGGAGCGCTCGGCGCCGCTATGCTCGGCACCGTACTCGTGTCCTCGGCTGGCCGCCCCTCCTATATCCGTAGCGACAGACCCTATTCGTCCGCATCACTGCATCGCGTATCCCGCATGACTTCCGTCGCACGGCCGTCCGCGCCCTCGAGCGCGCTGGCGTGCCGCGCTCGGTCGCCATGAAGATGACCGGCCACAAGACCGAGAGCGTGTATCGACGCTACGCGATCGTCAGTGACACAGATCTCCGAGAGGCGGCGATGAAGCTAGCGCACACTGCCAACGTAGAGCGTATGGGCACAAAAACAGCCGAAATGGGCACAGCGGTTGTGAAGACCCTTCGGAAGTAAATGAAAAATTGGAGGCGGCGGCCGGATTCGAACCGGCGCATAACGGATTTGCAGTCCGCTCCCTTAACCACTTGGGTACGCCGCCGTGCCTCGGTAGGACGCATACTTATACCACACCGCTCGCTGTCACAGTCGCCGTCGGGACGCCATGCGCTGTCCATGCGCTGTGTTTTTTGAGGTTCCGAGCCCCTCGAGAATGCTCGTCGCGCCACTGAGGTGATCCGGCGCGAGGTGCGCGCACACCTGGGTCGTGCGGATGCTGGCGTGCTCGAGAATCGCCTGCAGCTTCACCAGCGAGCCGCCGCGCATCACCTAATGGCTGGCGAAGGTATGGCGAAGCGTGTGGAAGTTCACGTCGACGTCTAGGACCTTGGCGCGCAGGAGCGCCGCATTTGTAGGCGGTGTCGATCTTCCGGATCTCGCCCCACACTCTGCCCGTCACGTCCTGGCCGCCGGCCGCTTTCCGGAGAGGCGCCCGCGCATCGTAGACCGCCTGATTGATCGGCACGTCCCTGCCCTTCCAGCTCTTGGTACGCCGGCCGAGGGCGATCACGTTGCGCGCGAAGTCGACTTGCTCCCACGTCAGCCCGAGCAGCTCGCCCTTGCGGAGTCCTGTATGCAGGTCGACCACGACTATCGCCAACAGCAGCTTGTTACGCGACTCGCGGGAGGCATCGAGCAGCCTCGCGATCTCGTCTCGTTCAGGAACCGCTGTTTGCCCTCTTCCTTGGCCATCTTGAACGTGGGCAGCTTGGTGAGCTCGTCCCAGGCCAGGGCCTCAGCGAGCTGCGGTGCCGTACTCGTCGGTACCCTGCGCGGCGTACGCTTGCTTTACGTCCGGCATCGCGTCGCTCACACCTTTGGGCAGCTTTTCACCGCGCACCCGCGCATCGAGGCAGGCCAAATAGACGCCGTAGAGGGCCTTGTACTCATCGGTCGGGATCTCGTTAAATCCGTCCCTCGTCATGTGGTTTCTCCGTTCATTCCAGCAATTCCGCCACCGGCACGCCGAGTGCCTTGGCGAGCTTCTGAAGTACCTCGAGTGAAGGATTCTTCTTCTCGCCACTCTCCAGCTTGACGATGTAGGTCCGGCCAACGCGCGCGGCCTTCACGAGCCTGACCTGGCTCATGCCTTTGCCTCTCGTCGTTCTTTCAAGACTCGCCCTATCCGTCGTGGGGGCATGGTCTGTGACCCTCAGTCACATGTCAAAGATTCAGATCGCCGCGAATCAGAACGGGTTCGGCGGAGGCTGAGGGGGGAAGATCGCAGGGATCGCAGGCTCCGACCGCGCGCCCATCACCCCTACGGCGTCCGCTTCAACGAGCACCACATCAACCCCGCCGCCCTGTTTGGCGAACCGCTCGTTCGTTCGCTGGGCGTTCTTGTTGCCAGCCGAGCGCATGACTTCGGTGTTGTGTTCAAGCTTGCCGAGTCGCTGTGAAATCTCGACCGAGGTCGGCCCCTCTGCCTGTACGCGTTGAGGCTCGACTATCGGCCGGACTGCCAACACCGTCAGCGCCAACGCGATGACAGTGAGAACGGCCTTCGTGTATGCGTCGGTCATCATTGGGTCTCCTCCAGCTTCAGCAGCGCGACTGAGGATCGGCTGCGCGATCCGGTACTGCGCAGCGTCCACGCCAGCAGCACCCGCGAAATAGCAAGATCCGAAGCGAAGCATTAAGACCACTTCACACTTGGCGCGCCACTGTAAACGGCTCCGAGAAACCGCGCCTTTTGTAGCGGGATTCGTTCGCGCAGAACACTAGCAATTCATCTCGGTGTGTCGGTGTCCTTAACGCTTCGTAAACGTCGCACCCTGTCGAGCGCATGCGGACGCGCTTGGCGTGGTTGATGCTGCATGGCGTCGCGGGAGGACCTGACACCTATGAGTCTATCCACAGCGCGATGGACCGCGGTGCTTGGCTCGGCAGTGGTTCTGCTGTTCTCCTCGGCGATGCCTGCGTCGGCGGTGATTATCGGCACTCTGGAAACCGGCTCGGGCGGGACGATCACGTACACTGCTACCTCGATAACGATCAATACGGACCCATCATCGAATCCTGCAGGGCCACCGTGGAATGGTGAGGTCGCGAATGGGACATCTTTGATGTTTGCGGGATGCCCGAGCGGAGTCCTCGGAACTGCTGGGTGCCTGGACGCCTCTCCAAACTCGCCGAACGAGGCGATTGAGTTCGCGAAAAACACACCGATAACCGGAGTATTGGCCGCCAACAACCCGTTCGTGCAGTTCGCGGGCAATGGGACCTCGCACGCTAATCTCTTGTTCACGGTGACCGCAATCGGTCCCGGTTCCGCGAATACCAACTGCGCCGGCGCAGTGAATGTCGGCGATTCCTGCTCACCCTTTCCCTTTCCGGGTTCACCATTGGTGCTGACGAAAACCGCAGTGGGGACTAACGTGTCGTTCGGCATGTTCGGGACCGCTACGGATGGTGTCGGAAGTTCAACCTGGTCTGGGCAGTTGGAAAGTCCGTTCACCGGGGAGACGCCGGCCCAAATTCAAGGTTTGCTCGCCACTGGGTCGGTGACGAGTTCTCAGTCGGGCGAGTTCGTCGCGGCATCAACGACTGTTCCTGAACCCGCGACAATATCGCTGCTGGGTATTGGCCTGCTGGGGCTCGGGCGCGGCCTGAGGAAACGTAGCACTCGCTGAACCGCAGATGCGCTCACGCGGCGGCGTGGCCCGATCGCCGCCGCGTTTGCGATCACGGCCGCAGACAGCGGAGAGCGTTGGATCGGCCCCTCGTTCGCGCACTTATCATGGTGATTCGTCAGTCGTAGCCCAGTCATGCGCCGCAGCATCTGGACTCTCAAGTTTTCGCAACGCATCCTCGGCCGCGCGCTGCACCGCTTCCCACGGGCTCCGCGCCCACGCTGCACCGGCATGCGACGTGAGGAAATGCTCAAAAACCGCTCTGGAAGAAGATCGCGCGCCAGCCCCGGCCGTTGTAGCGCCGCAATTCAAGGTCGTAGTCCGCGCGCGCCATGCCGGCGACCACATCGCCGATGCCGCGCCAGGTATCGAAGCAGTCGTGGAGCCGTCGCAGCCGGGGTCGCGCGGCTCAAGCGACAGTAAACCAAGGGCTGCGCGGAGGAGACGGGGTCGCGTCCCGTTTGATGTGGAAAATGCACAACGCAGTCTCCGGGCCTCTCTCCGGTCCCAACCCAACTGAACTCCTTGGGCCGAGTTGTTTCGGTAAACCGCTATTCCCCGCAATTCAGCATCTCTGACGCCGCCGGCACCACGGCGGTGAGAGCCGACCTCAAGCCTAATCGACGCTGAACCACTTGGCGACTTCGCTGTAGAAGCGGAGGCGCGGCTTCTGCACCGTAAGCGCGTGGCCGGCGCCCGGTACGATGATGAGCTGCTTGTCGGTGTTGGGCAGCTCGGCAAAGAACCCGGGGAGATTCGGCTGGGTGATCGGCGTCAGCCGATCAAGGTCACCGAGGATGATCATCGTAGGCGCGGCGATCTTCTTTGGATCCGTCAGCGGCATCTTCGTGTTGAGGTCGAGGACGACGCCGTTCGGCGCCTTCGGACCCCACTGCGCGACCTCCTTGACCCACGTGTCCACCGCGATGGCGTCGGACGCCGCGGGCTCGAACAGACCACGCGCATTGTCCGGCGTGACCGTCCGGAACTCCTCGGTCGGCGCCTGGCCCCTTGGCGCGCTCCACACGGGCGGCGCGTACAGAACGAGTCGTTTCACCTTCTCCGGATGCTGCATGGTGAAGAGGCCTGTTACGTTTGTGCCCCACGACCAACCGAGCAGATGAACTTTGTCAACGCCGCGGAGCTTGCTGATGTAATCGATGGTTGCGTTGACGTCGTTCGCGGCGACCTGCGTGGTGACGCAGAGGCCGCAGGGGTGGTGATCGGAGCGGCCGTAGTTCTGGTAGTCGACGGCGAGGACGTCGAACCCCTGGCCGGCGAGATAATCCATGAGCGAGTAGGTCACGGGCAACTTCTCCGGGACCTGGAGATCGAACGCGATACGCCCCGGCGTCCCGGCGCCGTGCGCAAGCAAGACGACCTTACCCGACTTGGCGAAGGCCGACGGATCGGCGGCCTTCGCATCGACACGAGCGCGCGCGATCTCCGCGAACGCGTCCCCAAAGTCGCCGCGACTCCGCACGGAGATGGCAACGGGCTGAAGTCGCAATGAGGGTGCGGCGGCCTCGACCTTCTTCACCATCGCCGGGTGCCACGGAAGAGCTGGATCCCATAGAACCGCCACGCGCGACACGCTCGGCACCGCTTCCTTGAGGAGCTGTAGCCGCTTGGTGCTCGTCTCCTCTAGCAGGATCGTGACACCCGTGACATTCTTCCCAGGCCGTCCGAGATCGGGTACGAGCCCGGTCGCGACGGCGTCCGCGCTGCTTGCCATCACGATCGGTATCGTCGACGTTGCCTGCATGGCGGCGCGGACGGCGCTCGTGGCATCGGCGACAATGACGTCCGACTTAAGACGAACCAGCTCTGTGGCTAAAGTGGACAGGCGGTTGTCCCGACCGAGTTGGTACCGCCACTCGATGACGACGTTTCGCCCTTCGACGTAGCCGAGGTCCCGAAGCCCCCGGCGAAAGGCTTGAGGCGGGTCGGCATCCGGAGAATAAAGATTCATCAGGACGCCGATCCGTGACATCTTCCCCGACGGCGGCTGCGCTCGAGCGCCAAGCGGCGCGGCGAGCAACGTGAGCGCACCACAGACGAATGCGCGCCGACGCATTACTCGATCACCTGATCCGCCCGCTGCAGCACCGACTGCGGGATGGTGAGACCTAGGGCCTTCGCGGTCTTCATGTTGATCACGAGTTCGAACTTGGTCGGCCGCTCGACGGGCAGTTCGGCGGGCTTGGCCCCCTTGAGGATCTTATCCACGTAGGTGGCGGCCCGCCGGTGGAGATCGAGAAAGCTCGGCCCGTAAGACATGAGACCCCCGGCCTCCACACTCTCC
>DAIQBJ010000034.1:0-17029 GCA_036781225.1 Gemmatimonadales bacterium
CCCCTCCCAGCATGGTCACGCTCGCCGACAGCTCGGACACCAGGATCTCGAAATCGAGGCCCCGTTGCAGCACGCGCTCGGCCTTACGCTGGCGGCGCCGCTCGAGGATCAACCCGACGATCAAGAGAGCCTGCGCGGCGACCACGGTGCCTTCGAGGAGGTTGGGACGAGCGCCGACGGCCTGGGTCAACCCGGTGAACACACGCCACCCTTCGCTGCTGGAGACGGGGACTGCCTCAGGGCTGGGTCCCGCCGGTCCGAGGAGCAGCAATACCACCGTGCGTACCAACCAATGCGTCAGTGGCATAGGTCGTGGGCGGATTCTACGGACATCCGCGTGCTTAGTGAGATGCACCTCGTTTCCCTTTAGGTCAATAAGGAATTTCCCGAAGAACCCGTCACAATCGTATGACGTTTGGGGCGGTGTTGTTTTGAAACTCTTTCGACCAGCGATGCTCTTTTGTTCGGCTTCTCCAATGCTTTCGCGGTTGGCCAAAGGTCTAATAGCTGCCCCCCCCCGGCGCGCTGATGATACGCCAATCAAATCCTCGAGGGGATTGTATGCGGATGAAATCTGGTGGTTTGCGTTTCTGCGTCGGCGCTCTCTTCGTTGCTCTGTGGGCGGGTTGCTACCCAGGCGAAATCGACTCAGCCTCGCAAACCGACGTCGTGCTCACCTTCCACAAGAAAGACGCTGATTTCAAGGTCAACAACACGCTCTCACTGCCCGATTCGATCGTGGACATCGGCGTCGCCGCGGGCGGGAGCAGCTCGTTCGATCACCAGTACGACGCGCAGATCCTCGCCAAAGTCCAGCAGGAATTCCAGGCGATGGGTTACACATTTGTAAATCCGGCCACGACAAAGCCGGACGCCGTCGTCATGGTCGCCGGTATCACCGTTGACAACTACCAGGCGTGGACCGGTTACCCCTGGTGGGGCTACTGGGGCTGGTGGGGCTACTGGGGCTATTGGGGTTACAACTCCTCAAACACAGTCGGGTCGCAGTGGTACTACCCCTGGAGTCCCGTTGTCGTCACGAGCTACAAGTCGGGCACGCTCTTCATCAACCTGGTGGATCCCGACCTCACTCCGCCGCAGGCGGGGCAAGCCGTGTCGATCTGGGGTGCGGCGCTCAACGGGATGCTGGAAGGGACAAACACGGAGATTCTGCAGCGCATCAACAACAACATCACCCAGGCGTTCACCCAGTCCCCTTATCTCTCGACGCAGTGAGGACTGCCATGCGTATTCGCATTTCGATCGCAGCACTTGCACTGCTCCTGCTCCCCGGGGTCGTGGTCGCGCAGGGTCGGAGCAAATGGTTCGGGCTGACGTGGAGCATGGCGAGCCCCACACAGAACAGCAAAGACTTCGTGAGCGACTATAGTTTCCGGGGACTGGGTCTCGAGTGGCGGCAGCTCCGGGGCACGACCTCGTTCGGGCTCGCCCTCGGCTGGAATGCCATGAATGAGGAATCGTTCCGCACCTCGAGTGCGGATCAAGCCGACCTGACCGGGTTCCAATTCCGCTACATCAACGCGTATTCGATTCTGTTGTCGGGGCACAAGTATCTCGGCGCGGCCGGCGGCCCGCGCCCCTTCATTGGCGTGAAAACGGGCACTTACTATATCGATCGCCGGACGGACGTCGGTCTGTGGCGGATTTCAGATAACAGCTGGCATTTCGGGGTCGCGCCCGAGCTCGGCTTCACCGTGCCGATGGCCGGCAACCTCGAGTACGAATCGTTCTACACGACCGTTCGCTACAACTACGCGCTCGCGGCGGGGGATGTACCCTACCAGAGCTGGCTCTCGGTCGACATCGGCTTCGCAGTTCGCAAGTAAACGCACGACGCTGCGTGGCGGCGCTCTCTAGCGAATTTCGGGGAGCGCCGCTATCACCTTCAGCTCCATCACCCGATTCAAAAACCCATCCAGCTGGAAGAAGTGCGCCACGGTCTTGGCCGGGAGCTTCTTGGCGAATTTCTTGAACGTGCTCTTGTTCAGCTTGACCCGCTGCTCGTCGATGGCGAACGCGCGCTGCATCAGCTCGCGCGCCGTGGCGTCGCTCAGGCTGTCATACGCCGCGACATAGTCCTTGATGAGCTGCACGCGCTGATCCCACAGTTTCGCCGTTTCCGCCTCGTACTCCCGGTACATGGGCCAGAAGACCTGAGCCTGCGAATCGGGCAGCGCGAGCGCGCGGCCGATGAGCTCGGCCTTGTTCGCGCGCACGTCGGAGCGCAGCAGCGCGATCGCGGTGGCCACCGAGGTGTCCTGTGCCGGCGCCTGCAAGGCGGCGACGAGGAGAAGGCTGAGCAGCATGGGGAGCTCCTTGCGTAGGACTCAAAACGCTTCGGTGAAGTTGAAGTAGACGCCGCTGGAGTTGCGCCCAAACCCGACATCGACGCGGACGTTCGAGCGCGGCTGCAGCTCGAACCGATAGCCGACGCCGGCGTTGGGGATGATGCCGTGCAGGTTTTGGATGTCCGCGCCCAATGCACCGCCACCCAGCCAGGTCACGAATCCGTGGCGCGAGAGCTTGCCGTTGCTGCGCATGAACATTTGCCGGTACTCCGCGAGCGCGATGAGCGTCGTACGATCCCGAAACCGGCCTTCGAGGTACCCGCGCAGGTCGTAGCCCGTACCCACGAGCGACAGCTCGGGCCACGGCACGTCATGTGCGGCGATGCGCGATTTGACCTGCCAGGCGAGGGTGCGGCCGCCGCGCCCGAGCGTCAGGTATTGGCGATAGTCGAGCAGATAGGTCTGATAGACATTGTCCCCGCCCATGAACCCGCCGAACGACATTGCCGTCAGTGCCGCATAGACGCCCGTCCAAGCGTTGGCGGCGACATCTCGGCTGTCGTACTGCAGCACGCCGCCAATGCCGTTGTTCCGGTTGTTCGGTCCGTGAAGCAAATAGGCCGGATCGGCCGCCATGGTCGGGTTCACCTCGGTCGCGATCGTATGATTCCATTCCACCGCGCCGCCGATCAGAAAATGCTTCGCCACCCCCCAGACGACTGTCGGGGCGAACTTGAACCATTCCCGGTGGTATTTCGTGGTCGAATCGCCGCTCGAAGGCTGGAGCCCGGCATCGAAGCCCACTCCCCAGTAATTGTCGCGCATGTCCTTGTACGAGAGGGCGGCATTGATGCGCAGCTTGTCTTCCTTCCAGAACGACGACAGCGACACGCTCAGGTTGACCGCGCCGGTCGTCGAGAGCGACACCGTCGACGACAAGGTCGAGCGTTGCACGCGGAACGGGTTGAGCCCGGTTTTCCAGGACATCAGGGCGCCGCCGGCCACGAGAAACTGCATTTCCGGGTTGTAGGCGGGGGCGAGCAGCGGCGTGAAGCGAAAGCGCCCGCTATCGGGCGGTGAGACGGTGGGCGGACCGCTGTCCGCCCGGAATACCGGTTCCTGCGCAACGCTGGTCAAGGCAACCAGCGGAAGTAAAAGGCACAACACGCGAAGAGTGTCGCGGCGCGCCGCGAATCAGACTATCGCACCTAAGGGTAACGACCCGCATCAACCCGACGCCCACACGTCGTGGCTGCTGCCGTTGCGCCGCAATACAAGATGAAACGTGGCGCCGCGGTCGGCATTGTTGACCGCCCACAGCCGGCCACCGTGCGCCGAAACGATCGTGCGGCAAATTGATAGACCGAGACCCAGGCCGTGGCGCTTGGACGTGAAGAACGGCTCGAACACCTGCTCTTCTTTCCCCTCCGGAATGCCGACGCCCTGGTCGGCGACGGAGATCCGCACCGCGCCGAGCGTGCCGCTCGTGACGATGGAGACGCTGCGCGCTTCGCGCGGTTGCTCGGCCATCGCATCGCACGCGTTGAAGAGCAGGTTCATCAGCACCTGCTGCACCTGGATGCGGTCGGCGGCGACGCGCGGCAGCGCCGGCGCGAGCGCGGTATGGACGAGCACCTCACGCCGGATCAGCTCGCTGTGGAGCAGCGCGACGACCTCGCGCACGACCTCGTTGACGTCGAGTGGTTGGAGCTGCAGCTCGCCGCGCTTGAGCAGGGCTTGCATCCGGCGGATCACCTCGCCCGCGCGCCGGTCATCGGCCACGATGTCCTCGAGAATGCTGCGTACCTCGGGGGAGTCGGGTGGCTTACGCGCCATGAGCCGCTGGGCGGCGCGGGCATTCGCCATGATCGCCGCGAGCGGCTGGTTCAGCTCGTGCGCGAAGGCGGCGGACAGCTCGCCCAGCAACGCCACACGGCTGAGGTGCGCAAGCTCGGTGCGCTGCGTCTGCAGCTCCAGCTCCGCGCGGCGCCGTTCGGTGATATCGCGAATGACGACGAGCACGCACGGCTCATCCATCATGACCACCGATTGCGCCGTCACGACGGCCCGGAACACCGCGCCGCGGCGGCTGCGCAGCAACACCTCCATCTCCTGGAGTTGCTCATCGGATGCCAGTCTCGCCTTGAACCGGCTGGCTTCGACGTGATGCAGAAACAGGTGCAGATCCTCCGCCGACCGGCCAATCGCCTCCGTCCTGGTATGCCCAAACATTTTCTCCCACTGTACGTTCACGTCCACGATCCGGCCGTCGCTGCGGTGGACGATCACCAGCGCGTCCGGGCTCGACCGGAACGCGACGGCAAACCGCTCCTCGGAACGCCGCAGCGCCTGCTCGCCATGGCGTCGCTCGGCCATGGCCGCGCCGATCGTCAATAACGGAATGGACGTCACGATCAGGAAGAGCTGCACCGACAGCGCGTTGGCGTGCGCGGACGTGGCGTCGAACGGCCGGTGCCCGTGAATCGCGGCCCACACCGCGAAGAGCGCCATGATCAGGACGCCGGCACTGGCGCCGCCCGGGCCGAAGCGCACCGCTGCCCAGAGCAGGAAGGGCAGTGGCGCGTAGAGCAGCGCCACCGACGCGCTCTGCGCCGGGATCGTGCCCGTGAAGATCACGATGCAGACCCCCAGCAGGCCCAGACTCAGGAGCACGGCTTCCACGGACCGCCGCAGCGGAATCTCGCGGATTCGGTCGAGACGAGCCGTCGCGGTGTGCACGATCACGGGCACGAGCGCGATGGTCGCCAAGGCATTCGACAGGAACCGGGTTCGCCAGACCTCCCAGTAGCCCGCAGAGCCGAAGTGGTTCCACACGACGAAGGCCGCGTCGAGAAACGACGACAGGAACGGACCGAGCACGACGCCGCCCAGGACGAACAGGACGACCCGCCGGAATGTGTCCAGCCGCGGCTGGCGCTCGAACAGACGCATCGCGCCCGCGCCGATCAGCGCCTCGGCGCTGTTGCTGATGTACCAGGACAGGACCATCGTGACCGGAATGCCCCCCGACAGCTCACCCGCGAGGTGCGCGGGCAACGCCGCGAGGAGCATGATCCACCACGCGCGCGTCGGCGTGAGCAGGAGGGCAGCGAGCAGGATTGCGTTGGGTGGCCACAGCGTCGAAACCGGTTGGGTCGTCATCGTGAGGGCAAGACCGATGCGTACGCCGATGTAGTAGGCGACGGCCACAACGGCCATCGCCTGCAGCGTGCGCCCACGGGACCATCCGGGCACGGCGAAGACGGACAACATCAGGCGGTAGGATGCCGTGCGGCCCTCGATTTGGGAAGTCGTATGCATTGACCTTTAGGACAATGACTAGCCGCCGGCGATGGAACGAAGGGGCAACTTGCTGGGTCCTCCGGGCCGTCCGATTCTCCGCAAGGTGACGCATACTCCTTTACAAAGGACGGCCTCCGTGCTCCGTATCTCACGCAGTGCAGCCGCATTCGCCGTCGTGGTCACGCTGGCCGCGGGCGCTGCGCCGACCGTCGCCGCGCAGAAAAAAGTCTCGCTCTTCGCCATCGGCGGCTACTACATCGCGAGCGACTTGTACACGGGAGTGGGGGCGAACGCCAACAATAAGGTGGTGCTGGACGACTCCCCGACGTTTGGCGGGCGCCTGGTGTTCATGTCGCAACCGCGGTTTGGCATCGAGCTCAATTACATGCGTGCCGTTTCCAATCTCCACACCACAAACCCGGCGAAGCCCCTGGACGGGAATGTCAGTCTGGACCAGATCGACATCAGCGGTCTCTACGCCGGGTACAACGGCACTGGCCGCGGCTACGTGAGCCTCGGCCTGGGCACCACGGCCTTCACGCCTCACATCCAGGGTGTCAACGGATCATCCCAGTGGCGTTTTGCGTGGAATGTCGGCGTCGGGTTCATGGCCGATGTGGGACAGTCCATGATCGCGCGCCTCGACGGTCGCTACCGCGGGACCACGACGAATCGCCAGACGGGGTCCGGCTCGTATTGCGATGCGTTTGGCAACTGCTACGGCTACGCTTCGATGATATACTCGAGCGGTGAGATAACGGCGGGATTCGGCTTTCGCTTCTGAGGCTCGATCATGCGGTCACCGCTATATTGGTCGGGTGACCAACCGCACTCGTAGACAAACAGTCGTAGTCGATGTCGGCGGCGTGACGGTGGGCGGTATCCACCCGATCGTCGTGCAATCGATGACCAACACCGACACCGCGGACGCTGCGGCCACGGCGGCGCAGGTGCGCGCGCTGCACGCGGCCGGCAGCGAGCTGGTCCGGGTGACGGTCAATACCGACGACGCCGCGCGCGCGGTCCCGGCCATCGTGGCCGAGGTCGACGTTCCGGTGATTGGCGACTTCCACTATAACGGCCATCTGCTGTTGACGAAGTATCCCGCGTGTGCCCGCGGCCTCGCGAAGTATCGCATCAATCCCGGCAACGTCGGCACCAAGCGCCGCGACGATAACTTCCGCACCATCATCCAGGTGGCGATCGACGAGGGCAAGCCGGTTCGCATCGGCGTGAACTGGGGCAGCCTCGATCAGCAGCTGCTCACCGACATGATGGACGCGAACGCTGCGCTCGCCGAGCCGCGTGATGCACGCGACGTCACGATGGACGCCATGGTCGAGAGCGCCATGCGATCGGCGACGCTGGCGGAGCAGGTGGGATTGCCGCACGATCGCATCATCCTGTCCGCCAAGGTTTCCGGCGTCCAGGATCTCGTCGCGGTGTACCGCATGCTCGCCGAGCGCTCCGATTATCCGCTGCACCTCGGCCTCACCGAGGCCGGGATGGGGACGAAGGGCGTCATCGCGAGCACCGCGGGGTTGTCGATTCTGCTGCAGGAGGGGATCGGCGATACGATTCGCGTGTCGCTCACGCCCCGGCCCGGCGGCGATCGGACCGAGGAGGTTCAGGTCGCGCAGCAAGTGTTGCAGTCGCTCGGGCTGCGGAGCTTCACGCCGCAGGTGACCGCGTGCCCCGGCTGCGGACGCACCACGTCGACGTTGTTTCAAGAAATGGCGGAAGAGATTCAGGGCTACCTGCGCGAGCGGCGTGCGGCATGGCAGGCGCGTTTTCCCGGATCCGAAGAGCTGCGCGTCGCCGTCATGGGCTGTGTCGTGAATGGCCCCGGGGAATCGAAGCACGCCGACATCGGTATCTCGTTGCCGGGGACGGCGGAAGAACCGAAGGCGCCGGTCTATGTCGACGGCGCGCTCAAAACGACCCTGAGAGGGGACAACATCGTCGCCGACTTCCTGCGGATCCTCGAGGCTTACGTCGAGACGCGCTTTGGATCAGCGAATCGGACTTCCGAGCGGCACGTCGCGGTCGGGATGCACGAGGCAGATGTCCCCCTCCCCAAGAATCACGCCAAGCGTTAGCACTTCCGAGAAAAAATTGGCGATCTGACGCGGCGGAAAGTTGACCACCGCGAGGACCAGCTTGCCGACGAGATCCGTGGGATCGTAGTACTTGGTGATCTGCGCACTCGAGTGTTTCAGGCCGAGCTCAGGACCGAAGTCGATCCTCAGCCTGTAGGCGGGCTTCCGCGCGTGGGGAAACTCGTCGGCTGACACCACGCGGCCCACCCGGATATCGATCCTTGCAAAATCGTTGTAGCTGATCTGGTCCATAAACCTGCCCGGGATGTCCCCTTTTGAGGTCACGCCGACGGCGCGCACGTGCGTGAGAAGGTTGGCACGTGCATTGCCCCTCCGCCACCGCGCGGGCCACTCCCACATTCACAGGACGGATATATGCGGCGGATCGGCATGGCGGTGCTGGGGCTGACGGTCATCACATCGGCTCCCCTCATTGGCCAACGTTCGGCGCTTCGCGAGGTGAACCAACGCGAGCGCGCCAACTTCGGCTTCGATTTCACCGTGGCACAACCGCAGGGTGAGTTCCGCCGCACCGGTAACATCGCCCCGGGCTTCTCCGGTTTTGGCGTGTTGGGGACGACCCTGGGGCTACGGATCGACGGTGGGTGGATGGTCTACGAGAACCGCTATCAAGGGGCGGGTATCTCGACCACATCGCAAATCGCAACGTTGGGTGCCGGCCCGCAGCTCACGCTCGGTTCGGGGGCGCTCCGGATCTATGGATTCGCGACCGTAGGGGGGGCGTGGTTCTTCAGCGACATCAGCTCTGGCGATTGCGGCTGCAGTACGGCCGACTTTCACATCACCGGCGACCTGACCACCAGCACCTCGGCCGGTGGTGGCGCTCTTCTCTTCTTGTCGACCGGACACACGCCCATCGCCATCGACATCGGTGCGCGGGGCGCGCGTCATGACAACGTCAGGTACATACCGGTGGACGGTTTCACCAAAAATCCCGATGGGACGGTCACGGCCAAGTACGTGAGCACCCCCGTGATCATGCGGGTGCTGCAGATTGGTGTTTCAGTCGGAATCCGCTGAGGGGCTAGGGAGAGCCCGGACCGAAAATTCGATTCAAGTATCGCTCCGGGGCGGTCAAGAAATCCCGTGTGATCCGCACATGATCGAGATGTTCGTACGCCACCGCCTGAATCGGGGTGGCGTCGAAGTTATAGATCGTCGCTTTCGGGAACGCGAGCAGCAGGGGAGAATGGGTCGCGATCACGAACTGCGCGTTTTGCGCCACCATCTCCGCGATCATGCCGAGTAACGCGAGCTGACTCTGAGGCGACAGCGGCGCCTCCGGCTCGTCCAGCAGATACAGTCCTCCCGGAACGAAGCGCGCCTGAAACAACTTGAGAAAGCTCTGCCCGTGCGAGTTGGCGTCGAGATCGACGCCATAGCGGCGCTCCATGTCCGCCAGCGACGCCCGCATCGGACCCTGCGCGAGTCCCAGCGCGTAGGGCGATCGTCTTTGCGCCGTGTACTGCTTCTCGATCTCCGCGGTTTCCTGTTGCAGCTCGACGCGCTGCTGCGCGAGGCGCTTGGTGAAACCGAAGAAGTCCTCGGCGCGCAGGAAGAATCCGCGGGTCGCGCGCCTGGCCCAGGCGAGTCGCAGCGCCTTGCCGAGCCGGCGCTGAGCGGCGAGCGTCTCGTCGCGTTGCAAGTCGGCGCTCCCGATCGTGGGAAGGCGGGCGGCGGCGGCGATCCCTTCGAGCAGCGTGGACTTTCCCGAGCCGTTTTCGCCGACGAAAAACGTGACGGGCGTCTCGAGCAAGAGCTGGTCCAGGGTACGAATCGCGGGAACGGTGAAGGGAAATGACCCCTCCTCCGCACCCCTCCGACTGATCGATTTGAGGTGCACCGAGCTCACGGGCTCCAAAATACCTGCTGAGGGAAGTGTATCACGTCGCTTACAATCTGTGATTTCCGACGGTCGAATCTGGTGCGATGGCAACAGTTAGAACTGCTCATACCGGGTATGAAATTTGCCCCCCCGCGTCGGCTCGGAAGGAGGGTTCGCCGTTTTGTCCGAGCCAAGTCGAGTGACACGTAAACCCGTCGTGAGGTTGAATCCGCCGGTGCAGGCAGCCGGACCGGCGCCCAGGCCGAGGCATGCCATCCTCTTTCCCGAGGCCGATAGTGAAGATGAGCAGCACGATCTCCCCGTGGCGGCTCCAATCCAGCCTCGCATCAGCCCGCGCCCCATCCCCAAATTGCGGTACGCCTCGTTCCGCCGGCCAGCGGCCTACATCGCGTCAGGCGTCATCGGCGCTGTGCTCGTGACGGTCATCTACGGCGTATTCGGATCGCGTGGCGGTTCGTCCGGTGCCAAAGCTTCGGACTCTTCGCCGGGTGTGGCGTCTCCGAGTCAGGCTGCGGCCTTCGATCGCCGCGCCGATACGCTCTCACTCGCCCTCGCCGCGTTTACGATGCGCGCGCGCATGTATGACACGCGTCGCATGGGTTGCCCGGGGTTGTCCCGCGGCCTGCAACAGGTGGAAGACAGCTGGTTGGCGTACAACATCGCGCGCAAGGAGACGCTGGCCGCGTCGGATTCGGTGCGCGATACCCGTGATCGATCGCTCTACGCCGACGTGCGCGCGGTAGAGCTGCGCTTCGAACGCTCATCCTGTGCGCGACCGTAGCGTGCGGTCCCGCCTCGCGGTCTTCGCGTTGGCCGTGCTCGCCGTCCCGGTGACGCCGGGAAGGGCGGACGCGCAAGCGCCGCCGCGGCTCGATAAGGCCGAGCTGATTCGTCTCCTCACCAATCCATTGTTCGCGCAGGGCGAGGTCGCCGACGTGGTGCGGCGCAGCTGCCTGACGTTCCGGCCCACCGAGCGCGATTGGGCGGATCTCCGCAGCGCCGGCGCCGGCGGCGAAGTGATGGCCAGTGCCGCCGCCTGCGAGACTCGCCGTGCCGGACCGTCTCCGGTTGCCGCCTCGGTCGAGGACCCGCCCCAACCGATCACCGCTATCGCGCAGCCGGCCGAGGTCGTCACGACCGTGGGAAGTGCTGGCACTGTCCGGGTTCGTTTGAGTCGCGGGCGCTCGCCTTTGAAGCGTACCACGCTCGCGCTGAGCGGCACGATGTCGCTGGGTCTGTCGCGCGACGCGTCGGCGGTCACGGATGACAGCGGCCTCGCGGTGTTCCGGCTGCCGCCGGTCGCGAGGGCGGGGACGCATCAGTTCGAGATTCGCACGGGGTCCGGCGGCGCGCTACCAGGCCAGCCGGCGGTACTGTACTCGGTCAAATCCGCTCGACCGGGTCGTTTGCGGCTGACACCCGATTTCGTCGACTTCGGCCGGACCGGCGACTCGGTGGCTACCGTCGTTGCGATGGTCACCGACTCGCTCGGCAATGCGGTCACTGGTGAACCCGTGGAGTTGAGCACTGGGAGCGGTGCACCGCTATCGGCGATGACCGACTCCGACGGGCGCGCCACATTTGTGCTCGCGCCCAATGCGGTGACCCGCGGCGGTATCGCGCAGGTCCGCGTGCGTGGCCTGGCGGCCGTCGAGCTGGAGATTGCTGCGTCGGCCGGGCTGTCCGGCGTCAACACGGGTTTCCTGGCTATTACATCGAACCGCGCTGCCGTGGGCAGCGCGCTCGCCGAACCGTTGATCTTCAAAGCACGCACGGTGCAGGGGACCGCTCCGACGGGTCGCACCGTGCGCTTCCGTGCATTAAACGCCCGCGTGAATCCCGAATCCGCCGTGCTCGACTCAACCGGACGGGTGACAGTCGACGTGGTACTCGGGGTTCGCGCGGGTGAAGCAGCTGTCTTTGCGAAGATCGACTCGGTCGAGCGAATCATGACGTTGCGCGCCGATCCCGGACCGATCGACACGCTGATCCTCGAACACAATGGCGAGTTCGTGAACGGCCGGGCGATTGTCGTGCCGGTCGCAAAACCGTTCGCCCTCCGCTTGCGGGCACACGACCTGTACGGCAACGAGACGTCCATCGATGCGCTCGGCCCGGCGCTGCGCGCCAGCCAGCAGCGGCTCAGCGGCAAGCAGCAGGATCTTCAGCTCATGAACCTCGACTCAGCGGATTCGGGGGGGGGGGTCGTCTTCACGCTGAAGGCCCAGCGGGTCGGCACCTACAACTTCGCCATCGGCAGCGGCATCAAGGCGATCGTCCGCATCGACGTCGTCCCGGCTCCCTGACAACAATAAGCGGCTAATCGGCTGCTGCAGGTTCCTCCACCTGACGCCGCGCACGCCGGCCCAGGCGGTGCTGGAGTGCGTCGAGGTAGGTGTACACGACCGGCGTGATGTACAGCGTGATCAGCTGAGAAAACGCCAGACCCCCCACGACGGCGAGACCGAGCGGTTGCCGGGACTCGCCACCCGCGCCCCAGCCGATCGCGATCGGCAGCGTTCCCATCAGGGCCGCCATCGTCGTCATCATGATGGGCCGGAACCGCACGCTGCACGCCTCGAGAATCGCGTCGCGCGGGGACTTGCCGTCCCGCCGTTCGGCATCGAGGGCGAAGTCGATCATCATGATCGCGTTTTTCTTCACGAGGCCCACCAGCATGATGATTCCCACGAACGCATAGATACTCAGCTCGGTACGGAAGATGAGCAGCGTGAGCAGCGCGCCGAATCCCGCAAATGGCAGGCCCGACAGAATCGTGAGCGGGTGAATGAAGCTCTCGTAGAGAATGCCCAGCACGATGTAGATCACGACGATGGCGAGCAGCAGCAGGAAGATCAGCCCCTGCTGGCTCGACTGGAATGCCTGCGCCGTACCCGAGAATCCCGTGCTGATGGTCGAGGGCAGCGTTTGCCGGGCGGCTTTCTGGACGTCATTCACCGCCGCGCCGAGCGACACGCCGGGCGGCAGGTTGAACGACAAGGTCACGGAGGGGAGCTGCCCGCTGTGGTTCACGCTCAAGGGGCCGACATCATTGGAGGCCGACGCGACTGACGTGAGCGGAACGAGGTTCCCCTTCTGCGAGCGGAGGTACAGCAGGTGCAGCGCCGAAGGGTCGCGCTGGTATTCGGGAAGCAGCTCGAGAATCACCCAGTACTGATTGTTGGGTGTGTAGATCGTCGAGACCTGGCGCGAGCCGTAGGCGTCGTACAGGGCCTGCTCGATTTGCTGTACGCTGATCCCGAGGCTGGTGGCCCGGTCGCGATCGATGCGCAGGCTCACCTGGGGATTCTTGATCTGCAGGTCGCTCGTCACGTCCTGCAGCGTAGGAATTCCGCGCAGCACGCGCTCCAGTTTGGCCGCGTTATCGTACAGCGCGTCGATGTCGGCGCTCTGCAACGTGAATTGGTAGAGGGTCTTGGTCGGCCGGCCGCCGATGCGGATCGACGGCGGCAGCGAGAGATAGGTCCGAATCCCCGGCACGCTGTTGAGTTTCGGCGCGAGCTCGCGCGCGATCTCGTCCGCCGGCAGGCGAGCGCCGAGCGGCTTCAAGCGGATGCTGAGCCGGCCCTGATTCATCGTGCCGCCGCCGACGGAGGACATGAAGTGCGCGACGTTGGGGTCGCGGGCCAGGATGTCGGCGACGGCGAGCTGATGGTCCCGCATCGCCTCGTAGGAGCTGCCCTCCAGGGTTTCGGTCGTGCCCTGGATCTGCCCTGTGTCTTCGGTGGGGATGAAGCCCTTCGGGACCAGCTTGTAGAGGACCACGGTGCCCGCGAGGATTCCGAGCGACACCAGCATCGCCAGCCCACGGCGATCCATCACCCAACTCAGCGAACGCTCGTACCACGCGAGGCCGCGCCGATACACACGCTCGGTCGCTTCGTACCAGCGACCGTGCCGTTCTTCCCGCGGGGGACGCAGGAACCGGCTGCACAGCATCGGCGTGAGGGTGAGGGAAACGAATCCTGATACGAGAATCGCGACGCCGATCGTCACGGCGAACTCGTGGAACAGCCGGCCGATGATGCCGCCCATCAGCAGCACCGGAATGAACACGGCCGTCAGCGACAGGGTCATGGAGAGAATCGTGAAGCCGATTTCGCGTGCTCCCTCGAGCGCGGCCTCCATGGGCCGTTTCCCCATCTCGAGGTGGCGGACGATGTTCTCGAGCATCACGATGGCGTCGTCGACCACAAATCCGACCGACAGCGTGAGCGCCATCAGGGAGAGATTGTCGAGACTGTACCCCATCAAGTACATGACGGAGAACGTGCCGATGATCGAGAAGGGCAGCGCGAGGCTGGGAATGACCGTCGCGGACAGATTCTTGAGGAACAGGAATATCACGAGCACGACGAGGCAGAGCGTGATGAACAGCGTGAGCTGCACGTCGTTGACCGACTGGCGAATCGAGACCGAGCGGTCGTAGAGCGTGTTCACTTCGACCGACGCCGGCAGCTGGCTGGAGAGCCGCGCGACGGTTGCCTTGGCCGCGTCCGCGACTTCGACGGTGTTGGTGCCGGGTTGGCGCTGAATCGCGAGCACGATCGCGCGCTTGCCGTCGTACCAGCTCGCATTGCGTGAGTCCTGAACGTCATCCAACACGCGGGCCACATCGCCGAGCCGCACCGGCGCGCCGTTTTCATACGTCACCGCCAATTGCCGGAACTCGGGCGCGCTCGAGATCGAGCCATCGGCGAGCACCGTGTAGGCTCGCTGCGGCCCCCAGAGCGTCCCCGTGGGAAGATTGGGATTGCCTGCCGAGACGGCTGCGGTCACTTCATCGAGCCCGATGCCGCGCGAGGCGAGCGCCTTGGGATCGACCTGAATGCGCACCGCGTACTTGGCCGACCCAAAGACCTGCACCTGCGCCACGCCGTTCACCGTCGACAGTCGCTGCGCAAGGAATGTCTCGGCGTACTCATCGAGTGCCGACAGCGGCATGGTGGCCGATGTGAGCGTGAGGTACAGAATGGGCGAGTCGGCTGGGTTCGACTTGTTGTAGGACGGCGGCTGAATCCCCGGCGGCAGCTGTCGCAACGTCTTTGAAATCGCCGCCTGGACGTCCTGGGCGGCGGCGTCGATGTCGCGCGACAGCGTGAACTGCAGCGTGATGTTGGTGCTGCCCAGCGTGCTCGACGACGTCATCGCGTCGATGCCGGCGATCGTCGAGAACTGTTTCTCGAGCGGGGTCGCGACGGCGGCGGCCATGGTTTGTGGGCTCGCGCCGGGGAGGCCGGCCGATACCGTGATCGTCGGAAAATCGACGTTCGGGAGATCGCTGACCGGCAGCAGCCGGTAGGCCATCAACCCGAACATCAGAATCCCCAGCATCACGAGCGTCGTCGCGACGGGACGGCGGATGAAGAGCCCCGAGATGTTCACCGCACTCCCTCGGGACCGCCGCCGCCGGCGCTCTCGGTTGTCGGACCGCCGCGAATGTCCACCTTGGCATTCGGGGTCAGCCGCAGCTGGCCATCGGTGACGACGAGGGCGCCGGCCGGGACGCCGGCGAGTACGGTCAGGCTATCGAGCGTGCGCTCCACGGTTACCGGCTGGGTGGTGGCCGTCCCGTCATTGTTCACCACGAACACATATGTCCCCTGTTGTCCCTGCATCACCGCCTGACTCGGCACCACGACCGCGTCGTGTTGCATGCCGAGCACGAGCGTGATTCTCACGAACTCGCCGGGCCAGAGCGACCCGTCGCGATTCGGGAAGCGAGCCTTGAGCAATACAGTGCCGGTAGCGCTGTCTACCTCATTGTCGACGAACGAGAGCACACCTTCCACCGACGCCGCCGAGTCGCGCGCTGGGATCGCGATGGCGGTGAACTGTTGATCGGGACGCCGGCGTACTGCCGGGAGGTTTAGCGCGGGCACAGAGAAACGCACCAGAATCGGACGCATCTGGATGATCGAGACGAGCGGATCGCTGCCCGCGCGCACCAGGTTGCCCTCATGCAGCAGGAGCCTGCCCGTACG
Organism: Gemmatimonadales bacterium; assembly: GCA_036781225.1. Classification (GTDB taxonomy): domain Bacteria; phylum Gemmatimonadota; class Gemmatimonadetes; order Gemmatimonadales; family GWC2-71-9; genus 20CM-2-65-7. The sequence continues at coordinate 15,584 of DAIQBJ010000034.1, forward strand.
GCCGCCGATCGGCGCTCGCACCGTGGCATACTCGAGATTCAGCCGGGCGATCGCCGCCGTGGCGGAATCCGAACGGACTGCCGCAGCAGCTGCATCCGCCGCGGACTGCTTTGCCTCGTAGTCCTCCTGCGTCACCGTATTGGTTGACGCCAGAAGCTTGTAGCGCGCGGCCTCCCGCGTCGCACTCTCGGCTTGCGCCATGTCGCGACCCAGCGCGCCTTCCGCTTGCTGCAACGCCGCCCGATAGGGGCGCGGGTCGATCTCAAACAGGATTTGACCCGCCGAGACTTCATCACCTTCGGCGAAATGAACCCGGAGAATCGTGCCGTTTACCTGCGGGAGCACACTTACGGACCGGATCGGTTCGACTGTGCCGTTCGACTCGAGTTCATAAGGAAGGGAACGCCGCTCGACGCGGGCGACGCTGACCGGGACCTTGGGCGCAGCCGCTCCCCGGCGTGGGCCACACCCGGTCAACGCCGTGAGCACGGCGATCACGAGCAACCTGGTTCGGAATGGCACGCCTTCTATACGCATACCCTACCCATGGCGTCATTTAGACCCGCAGGGCGGTCTTTTGGGTACCCTTGGGGCGCTGCTAAACGTAGCCTGTGGCATGCTCGCCCGCGTCCGATCCGCTGCCGTCCTCGGAATCGATGCATATCTGGTCGAAGTCGAAACCGACATCGCCAACGGGCTGCCCACGTTCGTGACCGTCGGTCTGCCGCAGGGTGCAGTCAAGGAAGGGCGCGACCGCGTCTCCGCTGCCCTGGCCAACACCGGCTACACGTTCCCGCTGCGGCGAATTACGGTCAATCTCGCGCCCGCCGACGTCAGAAAGGAGGGCTCCGCCTTCGACTTGCCCATCGCGCTCGGGATCCTCGCGGCGACTGAGCAAGTAACCGCAGAACGTCTGGAAAGGATAGCGGTCCTCGGTGAGCTGGGGCTCGAAGGCGCCGTCCGGCCGGTGCGTGGAGCCTTGCCCGTGGCCCTCGCCGCCCGCGCTGCCGGCATCGAAGCCTTGATCCTGCCGCGCGAGAATCTGGCGGAAGCCGGTGTTGTCAGTGGTCTGCGGGTGTTTGGCGCCGGTTGTCTGGCCGAGATCGCGGACTTTCTGGACGGAAAGGGCGAGCTGGCCGCGGCCGCGATAGATGTCGCGCAGCTCTTCGCCGAGCGCGCCATGGACGATGTGGACTTCGCCGAGGTGAAGGGCCAGCCGCATGCCAAGCGCGCGCTCGAAGTCGCGGCAGCCGGCGGGCATAACATCCTCATGGTCGGGCCGCCGGGATCGGGTAAGACGATGCTCGCCCGCCGGCTGCCGACGATCCTGCCGAAGATGAGTCTCGATGAGGCGCTCGAGACGACCAAGATCCATTCCGTTGCCGGAACGCTGCCGCTGGGCGAGTCGCTCGTCGCGCGGCGGCCGTTTCGCGCGCCGCATCACAC
>DAIQBJ010000035.1:0-16825 GCA_036781225.1 Gemmatimonadales bacterium
CACCCAGTAGGCGAGCGCACCCGTCGGCCAAGCCGAGTGCCGGCAGCCAGCGCTCAGCCACGAGCCGTGCGCGTTGGGCGACGGCGGAGTCGAGGCGCTTCACGACGACCGAGAACCCTCCCGGTACCAGCTCGAGGCGATACACGCGCGGCGGCTTGAGCGGCCGCAGCGCCCCGTTCCGCTCTGCCAGTCCGGCGGCCGAGAGCTCGCTCAGCAGCCCCTCCAGCTCTGCGACGCCCGAGCCGAGGTTTGCTGTGGTCATAGCGCGTGTTTCAGCACGCGTGAAACCACTTGCCGGGCGTCGAAGTACTCGGCGACGAGGGCTCGTGCCTCGCGGCTGTGTCGCTGGTAATCGCCTTCGGCCGCGGCGAGTGCTTCGGCCGCCTCTTCGAGCGTGCGGAAACGAAACAGACCAGCGGCGTCCGGCAGGATCCTGCTCGGGCCAGTGTGCTGCACGATCGCGGGCTTGCCGCTCGCGAGGTAGCAGAGCGTTCGATCGCTTACCCATGCCGTCTGCAGCGCGACGTATGCCGGCTTGGCGCAACTGAACTCCCCACGCGACTGCCGTACGTACGTCCGGTATTGTTCCGGCGTGGCGGTCACGTCCCACGCTTCGCGCACGCGCCAGCCTTTTGGCTCCAAGAGCCTCCGGCATTCCTCATCGGACGTCCCGAGACAGACGGCAAGCTCGAGCGACACCTGCGTGCGCGCGGGCAGGTCCACGAATTCCATGAACGCGACGCGCTTCTCGTTCGAAAACAGCGTGCCATTGTACTCGAACGTTCCGCCCCACCAGTGCGCGACGGTGGTGTAGGCGCTCGGACCATCGGGCAACTGCGCGGGCCACTCCGGCAGGAAGATCGGCGGCGGCGTATGGAGCCACCGGGGCCCCCCGTCGGGAAAGCGCGCGTCCGGGTGGCCCACCGTTTCGCCAATCGTGAAGTGCACATCGTGTGGGGCGAGATGGACGTCCCCGGTGGTCATCCAGATCTGGAGCAGCCCCGGGTCGGTATCGACGAACGCGGAGCGGCGGAAGCGCCGGACGACCGCCGCCGGCGTGGAGTGCCAGAGATTGAGTAGCAGATCCGCGTCGGCTGCGGCGTTCAGATCCATGGAGCCCTGCGCCACGTCGGGCGGGACCGGCGCGGCCGGTTCATCGATCGAGTAGAGCGCCAACTGATCGGCCAATCCAAACGCTGCGAGGTGCGCGCGCAGCGTCGAGACACAAACGCGGGGGTGGCCGCCGCGCCGGCGCCGGCGTGCCGCCGGCGAGTCGTCACTGTCGTCGAGATCGATCCCTTCCAGCCAGATCACTCGACAGCCGCAGGCACGCAGTGCCAACGCCCAGTGGAGGTAGACCCACAGGTGCCCACCGCCGTTCGGATACGCGACAGTGTTCGCCGGGGCGAGACAGACGGTGAGACTCACGCCATGGCCATGGCCGGCGCGCGACGGAGCGCCGCGTTCAGCGCGTGCTCGATCACGCGCCCTGCGTCGAAGTAGGTCTCGGCCAACGCGCGCGCGGCGTCGCACTGGCGCTGGTAATCGGACTCGATCGCGTCCAATGCCGCGGCCGCTTGAGGGATGGAGCTGAACCGGAAGATCCCCTCGCCGTCCGGCAGGTAGCTACTCGGGCCGGTGTCCTGGACCACGATCGGTTTGCCGCTCGCGAGATAACACACCGAGCGATCACTCACCCACGCATTCCGAAACTCCATGCACGACGGCTTGGCGCAGCTGAACTCCCCACGCGACGCCTGGACGTAGGAGCGGTACGCGTCCGGGCTGCCCGCGACTTCGCGCGAATCACGCACCCGCCAGCCGTGGCGCTCGAGGAGCGACCGATCCGCCGCGTCTTGCTCGGCCTGTTTGCGCCGCGCCTGGCCCGCCGGATCGCGATCCAGCAGGTACAACGCGAGCTCGAGCGGTCGGGCGACCTGTCGTGGGAGGTCTACGTACTCCAGAAACGCGATGCGCTTGGTGTTGTCGCGCAGGGCGGTTTGACCGTTCTCCTTGACCTTCAACCAGCTCGCCGAGGACCAACTGGACACTGTCGTGAATGCTTCAGCGTCGGGAGTGTACGAGACGGGCCAGAGGTCGAGGCACACGGGCGGCCGGATGCGCGTCCAGGACACGCCGCAGTCCGGGAAGCGCGCCTCGGGAGTCCCGACGGTCTCGCCGGTCGTGAGGTAGTGGTCGTGGCGTGCTACGGCGAGCTGCCCCGTGGACATCCAGAACTGCAGCAGGCCCGGGTCGATGTCGACGAGCGCCGTGCGCCGGGCCCAGCCGAGCAGCCGCGGGTCGATCGCGTAGTGGAAGTTCAGAAGCACGTCCGCCCGGCGGAGCACGGCTTTCGCGTGAGCATCTGTGGATGCGACGAAGCGGACGCCGTCGACGGCGCGCGGATCAGCCACATAGAGCAGGGTCTTCCCGGCGAACCCGAAGCGTTCCATGCGCTCCAGCAGGGTCGTACACAGCCGGTGCTCCTCCCCGGGACCGCCCGAGGGCCGGAGTTGCTCCAACCAATAGACGTCACAGCCGAGACGGCGGAGTCCCTGGGCGTACTGCATGTACACCCAGAAATGCCCACCTCCGCCCGGGAAGTTGGCGACCTTGTAGGTGGAGAGGACGACGGTGCTCATGATACCCTCGCCGCTTCCGCAGGCATGTCGCGGAAGCCGATCAGGTGAATGTCGCGCGCGGCGAGGCCCTGCCGCGCATCGGCGCTGCACAGCGTGCGCACTTCGATTTCGCGCTCCGCCGCGTAGCTCGTCTCGAAACCGGGTTCCACGTATCCCGGGTGACAGGTGAGCTCGTAGATCCCTTCCCCGTCCCCCACCTCGGCGTCGACGAGCGCCATCAGACCGGCGACGTCGATCCGCTCCGGGTGACTGCGCCCGCCCCACCGGCCGTAGAACCGGGAGAGATGGCGGGCGCGGGAGGACCCCCGGACCGGAAGACCCCGCGACTCGGCCCAGGCACGCACCTGCGGTGCGACGCGCGGATCGCGATGAACGTCGTGGTGCGAATCGACGTGGGTAGGTGACGCACCGACGAGCTCGACGAAGCGGTGTAGTTGATCATCGAGCTGCTGAGAGACGCGCGCCGGTTCGGCCGGGTCCAACTCCAGGTGGAGCCCGAGACTCAAGTCCGGGTAACGCCACGCGAGCGCGGTTGCGGCGAAGCTCGCGGCACGGTACACGAGCACGCTTGCGCTCGTGAGGATCCCGTTGAGGTGCGCCTCGAGGATCCCGCGGTTGATTCCGGGGCTCGCCCCGAAGTCGTCTCCGGTGACAATCAGCAACTTCACACCGCCCCCGCCACTGCTTCACTGTGGGCGGCCCGCTCCGCTGCCGCGAGGAAATACTCGGCCAATAGCGCCGGGGCGTTGGGTATCCCCTTGAAGCCAGGAAGGCTCGACATGTCGACGACGTACAGCGTTCCGTGGCTCTCGATGAAATCCACGCCATACAGGTCGATGCCGAACACGCGGCCGCAGCGCAGCGCGATGTCGCACTGCTCGGAGGTCGGTGTGAACGGCTCCCCGTGCTTCTCCGCTTCTTTGCGCGCCGGAAACTTCTTCCTGACTCCGAACAGCCGTTGGCCGATCACGTAGATCTTCTGATCGCGGCCGTTCGGAGGGTGGTAGCGCTGCGCGAGGATTGGCTTTTTGTCGTTAGGCCAGGCGGCCAGCTCGGCCTCCGTCCGCACCACCACGACGCCATAGCCGCCTGTGCCGTCGTATGGCTTCAGCACGATCGGTCCGTCCGCCAAGAGTGGCGTCAGGAGCTCGGGTTGCGACACCACGTAGGTCGCGGGCACGGGCACGCCGGCGGCGGCGAGGGCTCGCGCGGCTACGATCTTGTCGTAGATCGCCACAGTCACCGGGTAGGGATTCAGGATGGTCGCGCCCAGCGCGTGCAGCGCACCCGCCATGCTCAGGGAAATTCCGGAGATCTGTTTGAGAACGTACAGATCGTGCTCCACCCGCACCGTCGCGAGATCGATCAACCGGCCCTTGCCGGGGAGAACGTCGACGATGGCGCCCGCCTCCTCGAGCAGGCGCATGGCCCTGGGAAACACGCTGAGGCTGGTCGCCGGGTATGGGCGCGAGAACAGGAACGCGATCCGCGGCGCGCTCATACGAGTCGCCCTTCGAGTTCCGCGAGGCGAGGCCTTGCGATAGTCGCGCGCGTCCAACCGAGCCGCCGCAGCGACTCGGCGAGCTCCGTCGCGTACATCTGGAGATTGCCGAGGAAGCCGTCGGCCCAGGGGCGCGAGAGGTGCTGCGCGTCCCAGGCGAGCACCGCCAGCGCGCGGAACACCGAGCCGCAGGCCGCGAGGCGCTCGACATCTCCATCGCTGCAGGTCGGCCAGCGCGCGCGAACCACGGTGGCGTAGGCCGTGAGATCGGGCATCGCCGCGATCCGGCACGCCGGAGACACGGCCTGAGCGAGGTCAATGCTGGGGACGCCACGGCCCGCGTCCTCCCAATCGAACACCAGGAGCTGCGGACCGTCCGGCGCTGCCTGCACACGCAGGTTCTTCCCGTTGAAGTCTCCGTGAATCAGTGTCGGCGGCAGCCCGGTACAGGCGCGCTCGAGCCGGTCCCAGTGCGCGTCCAGGTCTTCGAACTGGCCGAGCAGCTGGTCGAGGAAGGCGAGGTCATCGGCGCCGAACGCCGGATTGTTGCCGGCCGCGCGGATGAGATCGCGCGTCGTGTGCATCTGCTCGCGGTAGCGACCAGGACCGGCCTCCGGCAAGTCGGCCAAGCCGGATGCCGAGGACGCCTCTGCGTTCAGGAGCCCCAGCCATCGGCCCGCGGCGACGCGATGGTCCGGACGCAGCGGGTCGTACTTCTCGCCCTGGATCTCGCCGATGAAGAGCCACCAGGCGGGCTCTGCCGCGCCGTCGGGCGATTCAGGGACGGCGCCGAAGAAGGCGGGGCCCGGGAGCGACGCATGCGGGAGGATGCGCTCGTACACAGTGCGCTCGATGCGCGCGGCAGCTGGCTCAGCGCGCTTCGCGATGACCGCCGTCCCGTCGGGCCCGACGCCTTCGAGCCGGTAAACCGAGAGATGATTTCGCGGCCGATTGGCCTTGAACTTCGCCGGCGTGATCCGATCCGGAATTACGCGGTCCGGATTGAGCCGGCTCCACGCCTGCACCGCCGGATGCGCCAGCAGTGTCTCGTGGCGCTTGGCCGTAGCGAGCTGGATTGGGGTGGCGGTCGTGCGCGGCGCGAGGGCGGGCGACGGCCGGCTCGAATCCGCGACAACGCGACCGCGCTCGATGGTGAGGAAGGCGGTGCAGCGCGCCACGGCGCTCGGCCGGTGGCTGATGGTAATGACGGTGCGGCCCTGTTGGAGACGCCCTACGGCATCGACGATCGCCGCTTCGGTGTGCGCGTCCACCCCGCTCGTCGGCTCATCCAGGATCAGCACCGGACTGTCCCTGAGGAATGCGCGGGCGACGGCGATCCGTTGGCGTTGCCCGCCCGAGAGCTGCTGCCCCCGTTCCCCGACCTCCGTGTCGTAGCCGCGAGGCAGGCGCACGATGAACTCGTGTGCGTTCGCGGCCTGCGCCGCCGCGAGGATCTGTTCCCGGCTCGCACCCGGGAGCGCATACGCGATGTTCTCGGCGACACTCGTCGAGAACAGCACCGTGTCCTGGAGGACGACGGCGAACTGACGCCGCAAATCGTCGCGCGCGTACTCCCGCAGGTCTACGCCGTCCAGCAGGATGCGCCCCTCGGTGGGATCGTACAGGCGCGTGAGCAAGCTGATCAGTGTGCTCTTGCCCGCGCCGGTCGTCCCTTCGATCCCCACGCTGGCGCCCGCGGGAAGCGCGAACGAGACCTGGTGCAAGACGGGCCGGTCGGGCGCGTATCCGAAGGAGACGTTGTCGAACGTGATGGCGCCGCATGCCCGCGTCAGCCGTTGCGCGTCGCGGCGCTCGGCAACATCGGACGGCTCGTCCAACACCACGAACGCCCGTTCGGCGCTCGCGAGATATCCCTGGAGTGTGGCGACTTTGCGGCTGATCGTCTTGATGGGGTCGTACAGCTTAGCGACGTAGCCCATCACCAGCAGGAGACTGCCCAGTGACAGGGTTCCGGCCCGGACGTGTGAGATCCCCAGGAAGAGCACGAGTGTCGTGCCAATCCCGGTGATCAGTCCCAGAGCAACGGAGAAGCGACCTTCCGCCAGCGCCAGGTGCACGCGCCCCCGCACGCCGTCGAGCGAGCGCCCGACGAATCGGTCCGCCTCGCGTTGCTCCTGCCCGAACACCTTGACGACGCGGAGCGCGCCGAGCACCTCATGCACCACCGCCAACGCGACGCTTTCCAGCCGCCTGACTTCGCGCGACAACCCGCGCAACCGCGGCCGATAGGCCCGCGCAATCAGGAGCAGGGGCGGCGACACGGCCATCGCCACGAGCGCGAGCTGCCAGTCGAGGCGCAATGTCACGTAAATCATGCCGACGATCGTCGCCGCCGACCCCAGCAGCGGAATGAATCCATCGATGATGATCGAGCGGATGGCGGGCGCATCCTGCTGGATCCGGTACACGGAATCGGACGTGCCGATCGTGTCGTGATAGGTGAGCGACAGCCGCTCGAGGTGCTGGAAGATCCGCGCGCGGAAGTCGAGCTGCAGCCGCTCGCCGGCCAGCACCGTCAAGTATTTTTGCGCCGCGACCTGCAGCTGATTTGCCAGAGCAAGCAGGATGGCGATGACAGCGACCACCACCATCAGAGCCGCGGGGGAACGCGAAACCCCCGCTGGCAGCAGGTTATTCAGGAAATGCGGGAGGGGTCGCGAGCCCAGCACCGAGTCCACGGCAGTTTTGAGCGGCAACGGCGTGAGCAGCGCGAGTGGACTCGCAAGGAGACCGACGAACAGCAGTACGACGATCGTCGGCCACGAAAGCCGTGCCTGCGCCAGCAGGCGACGATACAGGGCGAGATCGCCCATCAGGCCCAACGTTCCTTGCGCAGCCGCTCGAGCGCGTTCCGGATCGTGGCCATGGCGGCCATCGCCTGCTCGATGACGTGGAGGAGGGGGAGCACCGCGCCGACGGCGAGCGGCACCGCGGCCTCCCACACGTGGCCGTACGCGCTCGTCACGGCGAGGGCCGCGAGCGCCAGCGCGACGAGCGGCCCTCGGGCCGGGACCACGGGCCACCACTGCAGTCGCAGTAACTGCTTGCCACCAGCATGATCTTCGACGCCCATCGCGAGCCGCGCCGCGCCCAGGATCCCGCCACGGATCTCGAGATCCCAGGCGTCGTAATCGCCGCCGATCAACACGCACGCACGGTCGGCGCGAAGGGAGGCGTCCAGCGCCTGCAGCCGCCGCTCCTGCGGCTCCCACTGCTCGCTCCACACCGTTGCGGTCGCGGGCCACAGCGGCGCCAGCCCGAGCGTAGCCCGGCGGCGCCACGGCGTGAGACCATGTTTCAGCCGCCCATGCAGCCGGGCTAGCGGTTGAACGATGTGCAACGCCGCTGTCAGCAGGCGCCGCAGGACCAAAGACACCGCGCTTCCCGCTTCGGGGAACGTGAGTCGGGCCGCGGTCACACTCGCTTGCGCCACGGGGAGCACCAGCGCGATCCCCAGCAGCGGAAGTGCCAGACGCAAGTGCGGATAGGCGAGGCTCAGCAGCGTGAGCGCTGCCAGTGTTGCCGTCAGCAGGTGCCACTCCGGCATCTGCGGCAGGTAGGCCAGCAGCCCCGGCGCGGGCTCATGCAGCGACTGAAACGGCGCCCCACCCCACACGCCGTGGTACACGCGCGACCGGCGCCAGCCGAGGAACCACGCCAGCCCAGGCCCGTAGATCCGGCCCGCCCACCGCACGTGTCCCGGTCCGTTGTACTTGTCGGGCCACTTCCGCTCCAACATCGCTTCTGCTCGACCGTACCCGATCTGCTGTCGCCAATAGGTCCGGAGCGAGTTGCGCCGGTGATGCCAAACCACGGCCGCCGGGTGGAAGCCGAGCGTCCACCCCCGGGCTTGGAGTCGCCAGCACACATCCACGTCGTCCCCCGCAGTGCGGAACTGCGGATCGAAGCCGCCGACGACGTCGAGCCACGCTTTGCGGAACGCCATGTTGCATCCGGGGATGTGCTCCGCCACGGAATCGGTCAGCAGGACGTGCACAGGGCCGCCCGGCGCCCGTGCGACGCATTCGGCGATGGGCCCGTCGCCCGGAGGCGCGAGGTTCGGGCCGCCGACGCCAGCGTGCGGTGTGCTGAGGAACGTGGCCGCGAGATACGTGAGCCAGTCGGGATCAGGGTAAGCGTCGTCGTCGATGTAGGCGACGATCTCACCCGTCGCCCGGTCGAGCCCGGCGTTGCGGGCGTGCGAGAGGCCGCGGTTCGGCGTGCGAATCAGCACGCAGTCGTATTCTCCGGCGATCGCGGCGGTGGCGTCGCGCGAGCCGTCGTCGACGACGATCACCTCGTAGTCGGGGTAGCGGAGCCTGGCCAGGCCTTCGAGTGTGTCCCGGATCGTACGCGATCCGTTGTATGAGCACACGACGACCGAGACGCGCGGCCAGGGCAGCCCCGCCGGGAACGGGGCGTCCGCGAAGGCGTGCTCCACCGCTCGGAGCGCCGGCTTCGCCGTCCGGTCCGCGCGCGTCAGCCCGAACTCCCAGTCCTCCACATCGTAGCCGTGGCGATACCACTCGTCGGTCCACGCGAACACGAACACGCCGGCGCACCCGGCCCCGAAGGCGGTGCGCACCTGCCACCCGAGCGAGTGCGCCTGCGCATCCTCGCCGTTCCGCAGGCTATCGAGGCCCAGCTCGCTCATCAGGAGTGGCCGATCACCCGCGATGTTCTGCAGGCGCGCGAGATATGCCTCGAACCGATCCTGCGACTCGAGGTAGACGTTGAAGCAGATGAAATCCAGAAACGGAAGACGCACATATTCGGTCGTCGGGTAGTTCACGTAGGTGACGAGCCCCTCGGGGTCCTCTTCCTTCACCACCCGGCACAGCCGCTCGAGGTAGCGCGCGATCTTGCGGGAGCCCATGAAGCGCGCGATGGAGGCGGGGATCTCGTTGCCCAGCGCATAGCACAGCAGCGCGGGGTGCCCAGCCAGGCGGCGCACCTTGCTGCGGATCAGCGCCTCGATAGTGGGCGCCCCAGGAGGCGTGCCGCCGTCGAGCTGATACCCGACGTACTGCTCGGCGGAGAGGCCGACCATAACCCAGAGACCGTAACGCTCCGCGATATCGAGCAGCTCGCGCGGCGGCGTCGTGTGCGGAATCCGGACCGCGTTAATGCCGTGCCGCGCCATGAGCGCAAAGTCGCGCTCGATTTGCGCGAGATCGTGATACTCCACGCCACTCTTAGTGGGCTGGAACGCCCCGTACGTCACACCGCGGACGTAGAGCTTCTCGTCGCCCACGAAGAGGAACTTGCCTTTTACACGAGGTCTCGGGGCACGCGGGGACGCGGGGACTGAGGCGGCCCGAGCCAGGGGGCTTAGGGCTTCCACTGGTGGGGACGGGGCGCCCTGCACGGGTTACTCCTTGGGGAATGGGGCGTGGCGAGACCGGGCTCTTCGTCGCATGCGACATGCCAAGAGATGAATTGGGGGGAAAATCGTAAACGCTTGCGCGGCGCGGGCTACCGCGTGCGAGGAACCTTCACTTCTTTACGGAGACCGTTGTGGCGATGCAACAGTGTGCGAGACGGCGGATTCACCTAGGCAACACACCGTGTTGCGGCGATGCAACACGGTGCGATACCGAGGAATTACCTGGGCACCGTGTCGTGGATCAATCCGGCCGCGGCGTCTTCCAATCGCTGGTCATGATGAACAGCGGCGCGCCGTCGAACTGATAGATGGGACGCAGCCGCTTGGTGTTGTAGTACTTCGAGACATCGACGACTTTTTTCTCGCTCGTCACGCTGGCAAGGGGGACGCTGTCGTAGAAGCCGCGGTGAATGCTGACCAGGCGGCCGTACTGTTTGCGAACCACGAGGTCGAGGGCGAGGTTGCCGAACGCCATCGGCACAATCGAATCGAGCGCGTCCGGATCGCCGGAGCGCACCAGGTAGCCCAATCGCTGGTTCACCACGTCGATGCGGCGGCCATTGTTGTACTTGGCGGATGATTCCTTCAGGGCCGCGCCGATGCGGTCCCCGATCCCCCCCAGCTTGCGGTGGCCGAACATGTCGGTCTCCTCGCCTTCGAAACTCATGCCCTCGTGCGAGGTGAGGCGCGCCCCCTCCGAAATCAGCACGACCGAGTAACGGCTCGGATTCTTGTTGCGATCGACGGTGAGCAGCTCGGCCAGGTGCTCGACTTCCACCGGGTACTCGGGAATCACGCAGCGGTCGGCGGCGCCCGCCATCGTCGGCAGCAGCGCGGTGAAACCGGCGTAGCGGCCGAACACCTCGATGACCAGAAAGCGCTCGTGTGACCCAGCGGACGTCCGCAGCCGGTGCGTCAGCTCGATCGTGCGCGTGACGCAGGTGCTGAAGCCGATGCAGTAATCGGTTCCGTAGACGTCGTTGTCCATCGTCTTCGGGATCGCGACGACGTTCACGCCTTCATCGTGCAGCCGCTTGCCATAGCTGAGGGTGTCATCGCCGCCGATCGGAACCAGGATATCGACCCCGATGTGCTCGAGATTCTTGAGCACATCTTTCGTCGCATCGTTGACCTTTTCGGTATACGTGCCGGCGAGATGCGGCGGGACGCGCTCCTGCGGCAAATGACTGGGGCGCGTGCGCGAGGTGTGCAGAAATGTGCCGCCTGTGCGACCGGCGCGGTTCACGATCGCCTCGGTGAGCGGCACGATCTGCTCGCTGTTGTCGGCGCCCTTGTCGCGAGAATAATCGACCAGACCGCCCCAGCCATGCCGAATGCCGACGACGTTGTAACCGTCGCGGAGCGCCCGAATCGTGATGGCACGGATCGCCGGGTTCAGCCCCGGGACGTCGCCACCGCCCGTCAGAATACCTATGGTGCCTTTGCTCATGGGCCAAGAAAATAGCTGAATCGGGGTAGTACAGAAGACACCGGGAGCGACCTATGCCTATCAACTTTCGTCACGACGTCGATCAGGTCCTGAAAGAGGCCAAAACCCAGCAGAAACCGGTCCTTCTCGACTTCAGCGCGGCACCGCTCTGAAGCGGCTGCGCTCGGCTGGATGCCGAGGTGTGGCCGGATCCACGCGTCATCCGCGTCGTCACCGAGAACTTTATTCCGGCGCGCGTGCACGTGAAAGAGGACCCGGAGCCGTTCAAGCGCTTTAGCGAGCGGTACAAAGCGCCGTGGACGCCGACGATTCTCGTGCTCGATGCGAACGGCGTCGAGCACCATCGGAGCGAAGGCTTTCTGCCGGCCGAGGATCTCCTCGCGCAGCTGATGTTGGGGCGCGCCCGCATCGCGTTCGACGAGCAGCAGTGGGCCGAGGCTGAGCGTCGCTTTCGGCGTATCGTGGAGGAGTTCCCCCAGACCGATGCCGCCCCGGAGGCACTCTATTGGGCCGGCGTCACTCCCTACAAGGCGACGGGGGATCCTTCATCGCTCAAGCAAACCGCGCAGGCATTCCAGCAGCGCTATCAGGAGACGCCGTGGGCGAAGAAGGCGTCCGTCTGGGCTTGAACCGTCCCCGTCTTCGGGATATGTTCGCCCATGCGTCGCATTCTCCTCGCTGATGCCGACGCCTTCTACGTCGCCGTTGCCCGCGCTGTCGATCCCGAGGGCGCCGGCAAGGCGACGCTGCTCATCGTCGGCGGCTCGCGCGACAGCCGCGGCGTCGTTTGCTCCGCGTCCTACGAGACCCGCAAGTTCGGCGTCCGCTCGGCGATGCCGATTGCCCGCGCGCTGCGGCTCTGTCCTGATGCCGTCTGCGTGCCCGTTCCCTTCAAAGAGTGCTGGGCGAAGAGCCGCGAGATCCGCGAGACGCTGCAACAATTCTCGCCCGTCGTCGAGGGCGCGAGCGTCGACGAGTGGTATATCGATTTGACGGGGACTGAGGGCGTCTATCATCACGAGCCGCTGACGGACACCGCGCAACGGATCCGCACGACAGTGCAAGCAGCGACCGGACTGACGCTGTCGATCGGCGGCGGGACCAACAAGTTGATCGCCAAGATGGCGGTCGATCGGGCGAAGCCGAGCCGGGACGGCAACGGCGTCATGATCGTGGAGGCCGGTGCCGAACAGGCGTTCCTGCGCACGTGCACGCTCGCCGACATCCCCCTCGTCGGCCCGAAGTTTCAGCAGCGCCTGGCCGCGCGCGGCCTCGTCACCGTCGAGGACGTGCTGCGCTGCGATCTCGCGACGCTCCAGACCTGGATGAGCAAACGAGAAGCGACCTGGTTATGGAATCGCGTCCACGGGATCGATGAAGGCACTGTCGCCCATCGCGTCATGAATCGCGGGCTCAGTCGTGATGAGACATTCGGAAAAGACTTACAAGGCGACGCGGAGATCAAACGGGAACTGCTGCGGCTCGTCACGCGTGCGGCCGCCGACCTGCGCGGCGATCATCTGACCGCGCGGACGGTCGCGGTGAAGCTGCGTGACTGGGATTTCAAGACGCGCTCGGCGCAGCGCACGCTGCCCGATCCGGTCGTGTCGGATCGCGTGATTCTCCGCGTGGCGCACGAGCTGCTCGCGAGCTTGCGCGAGGCGCGGCGCGTCCCGGCGCGGCTGGTCGGCGTCCGGCTGTCGGGCCTCGAGCCGGCCTCACCCCCTGACCCCCTCTCCCTGTTTGGGAGAGGGGGAACGATCGAAACCGAACGCGATCGCGGCTTGACGCGCGCCGTCGACCGGGTGCGTGAGAAGTTTGGTCCCAAGAGCATTCTCCCCGGCGGCATCACGCCAGGGCACCGCTAGCCCCCCCAGCCCCCAACCCTCCCCGGCCCCTTCCCACCCCGTTTATCCTTCTGTCTGGTGCGCGGCGTCGCGCACCCCAGGCTGGGAGCGGTCCGTCAGCCACGACGGATCGAGGCGTTACCCAATCGGCCCCCCAGCCCCGGCACCACAACAATGGGAGCTGTCTCCGATGGGTACTCCGATACTGACGACCGCCGCACGCGACCTGATCGCCGAGATCAACGAGCTCCGGACTGCGCGCGGCGCAGCGATCCTGGCGCACAATTACCAGCGTCCGGAGATCCAGGATTTGGCCGACGTCGTGGCCGATTCGCTGCAGATGGCTCGGCGCGCGACAGCGCTCGATGCCGCCGAGCTGGTGATTTGCGGGGTGCATTTCATGGCCGAAACGGCCGCGATTGCGAATCCCGACAAGCGCATCCTGATCCCCGACCTCACGGCCGGCTGTTCCCTCGCAGCAACGATCCAGGCAGCCGACGTCCGCGCCTGGCGCGCCACCCATCCGGACGGCGTCGTGGTGGCGTACGTGAACACGTCGGCGTACGTCAAGGCCGAAGCGGACTACTGCTGCACGTCCGGCAACGCCGTCGCCGTGATCAACGCGCTGCCACCCAACGTCCCCGTGTTGTTTCTCCCCGATTTCTTTCTCGGCAACTATCTCCGCAAAGTCACGGGTCGGCCGCTCGACGTCTGGCTTGGCGAGTGCCATGTGCACGCCGGGTTAACCCGCGAAACCCTCGAGCAACGCCGCGCCGAGTATCCCGACGCCGAATTCCTGGTGCATCCCGAGTGCGGGTGCGTCACGAGTGCGATGTACTACGCCGAGACCGAGGGGGACGAGGCCGCGGGCCGCCTCCACATCGTCTCGACGGAGCAGATGATGCGGCGAGCCCGCACGTCTCCCGCTCGACGTTTTGTCATCGCAACGGAAACCGGTGTCCTCCACCGTCTGCGGCGCGAGAATCCCGAGAAGGAATTCGTGGCCGCCCGCGAATCGGCCGAATGCCGGTACATGAAGCAGATCACGCTCGAGAAGCTGCGCGACTCGTTACGGGAGGGACAGTACGAGGTGACGGTCCCGGCCCAGGTGGCCGGCCGCGCCCGGCGCGCCATCGACCGGATGCTCGCCCTTGGCTGATCCATTCGGGCTGCGGGAAGTGCAGCACGCCCTCGCGGAGGATCGCGCTCGCGACGACGTCACGACCCGTCTGCTCGGCTCCGCAGCCGAGGCACCGGGCGAGGCTCGCTTTGTCGCGGAAGGCCGGTTCGTCGTCGCAGGACTCCCGCTGTTGGCAACGGTATTTCGGGAGCTCGATTCCCGCGCGGTCGTGACGAGCCACGCGCCGGAAGGGTCCGCGGTCGAGGCCGGCGCCACGCTTGCGACCGTGTATGGCACCGCGCGAGCACTGCTGGGGGGCGAGCGCGTGGCGCTGAATTTCTTGCAACACCTGTCGGGCGTCGCGACGCTCACGCGGCGAGCCGTGGACGCCGTTAGCCACACTTCCGCCAAGATCACACACACGCGAAAAACGACGCCCGGGTTGCGGGGGCTGGAGCTGTACGCGGTGACAGTCGGCGGCGGTGTAGAAAACCGCGCCTCGCTGGCCGCGGCGATCTTGTGGAAAGACAATCATTGGGCGCTGCTCGCCCGCAACGGCCACACGCTGCCCGAGGTGCTTCGTGCCGCGCCGCCGGACGTGCCGGTGATCGTGGAAGTGGAATCCGACGCTCAGCTCGAGGCGGCGCTCGCCGCGGGCGTGACGCATATCCTGATCGACAACCAGCGCCCCGAGCAGTTCGCCGCCTGGGCACGCCGCGCCGGACCGGCCGTGACGATCCAGGCTTCGGGCGGGATTTCGGCCGACACCGCGCGCGACTATGCGCACGCAGGCGCCTCGTTGATCGCGATTGGCACCCTGACGCATTCGGCGCCCGCCGCGCCCATCAGCTGCGAGATTCGGGGCATCCCATCGCCACCTACGTCCTGATCCACGGCGCGGGCTCCGATTCGTGGTACTGGCACCGCGTGATCCCCTTACTCCGCGCGCGTGGGCATACCGTCGTCGCGCCCGACCTGCCGTGCGACGACGACTCCGCCGGGCTCAAGCAGTACAGCGACGTTGTGCTCAAGGCGATCGGGTATCTCACCGACCTGATCGTGGTCGCTCAGTCACTGGGCGGCTTCACGGCGCCCCTCGTGTGCGCGCGGGTGCCGGTCGAGTTGCTCGTCCTGGTCGCGGCGATGGTTCCCGCTCCCGGCGAGTCAGGGGATGACTGGTGGACCAACACCGGGTTCCCGCGATCAGACCGACCCTTCGACGTCAAAGAGATCTTTTTTCATGACGTCCCGCCGGAGGTCACCGCGGAAGCGTTCAGGCGCGGGGAGAAGGAGCAATCCGGCACGCCGATGGAAGAACCGTGGCCACTCAAAGAGTGGCCCGACGTTCCCACCCGCTTTCTCCTGTGCCGTCAGGACCGGTTTTTCCCGCCCGAGTTCTTGCGCCGGGTGGTGCAGGAACGCCTCAGAATCACGCCCGACGAGATGGACGGCGGTCACCTTCCTGCGCTGAGCCACCCCGACGAGCTGGTCAAGCGCCTGGAGGCCTACAGACTGGAGATTATGTGACATAGCTTGACAGAACGAACGTTCGTGCTATTTTAGGCCATGAGCAAGGGAGAACGCACCCACACCGCCATCCTCGATCGCGCCACCGGCCTCGCCAGTCAGGTCGGTCTCACCGGCCTCACCATCGGCGCGCTCGCCGACGATCTCAGACTCTCCAAAAGTGGACTGTTCGCGCATTTCCAGTCCAAAGAGGCGCTCCAGATCGCCGTGCTGGACCACGCAGCGCAGCGCTTCGCGGAGACCGTCGTCCGCCCTGCCCTGCAGGAGCCACGGGGCGCCGCCCGCCTGCACGCACTCTTCGACCGCTGGATCGCGTGGGAGCGAGACGAGGCGCTGCCGGGCGGCTGCATCTTCGTCGCGGCCACGGCAGAGCTCGATGACCGGCCAGGACCGGTTCGTGATCGACTCGTGGCATTGCAACGCGACTGGATCAGCGTCCTTGCGACGTCAGTCCGAAAAGGCATCGAATCAGGCCACTTTCGCCCCGATGCCGATGCCGCGCAGTTCGCACAGGACATGTACGGAGTCATGCTGGCTCTCCACTTCCATTCCCGCTTGATGGGTGACGCCGGCGCCGAAGCCCGGGCGCGCCGCGCGTTCGCCACGTTACTCGAGGGAGCGACGCCATGAACTTCTTCCGCGCTGTTCTCAGCATCCTGCAGCCGGTTTGGCCGGGCGCAGCCGCCTGGCTCGCCGAGCGACTCTTCTTCACGGCACCGCGCCGGCCAGGTTCCACCACGGCCAGGGCCGCGCTCGCGAATGCGGTGCGATTCACGCTGCGTGTGGACGGACGACGCGTGATCGGCTGGCGCTGGGGAGATCGCGGGAGGCCGGTTATCTACCTCATCCATGGCTGGGGAAGTCGGGGCGCCCGGATGAGCGCGTTCGTGCAGCCGCTGCTCGGCGCCGGGTATTCGGTAGTGACATACGACGCGCCCGGGCACGGTGCGTCCGGTTGGGGCATGAGCTCGATGCCGGAGTTCGCGCGCACGCTCGCGGCAGTGACGGCGCGCGAAGGGAACGAAAGCACACCCCACGCCGTCATCGCGCATTCGATGGGCTGTGCGGGCACCGCGTTGGCGCTATCCTGGGGACTCGAGGTGAGCCGCTTGGTGTTCCTGGGCCCCGCTGCCGACCCGGTGGCCTGGATCCCACGGTTCGCGCGGGCGCTCCGCCTCCGGCCCGATGTGCTGAACCGCATGCAGGCACGGAGCGAGCGGCGGCTCCGCTTCCGGTGGGCCGATGTCAACGTGTGCGACATCGCGCGGCGTCTCCCCAACCCGCCGCCGCTGCTCATCGTGCATGACAATCAGGACGAGACGGTGGCTGCG
>DAIQBJ010000036.1:0-16766 GCA_036781225.1 Gemmatimonadales bacterium
AGACAGCGTAAACGGTTTCCTGGGCTACTTCACAGTGTCGACCAAGCAGACGACCTGCGGCAACTGTCACGTGGGTGTGCAAGGAGAGTGGATCAACACCAGGCACGCGAACGCCTGGGCCGACCTGCAAGCATCGGGACACGCCACGGGCTCGTGTAACTCCTGCCACACGGTGTCGCAGCTGGGCAATTTCGTCGGCCATCCCGCTGGCTATTCCACCATTCCGGATTCCACCTATCACGACGTGCAGTGCGAGAGCTGTCATGGTCCCGGGTTTACGCACGTGCAGAATCCAGATCTCGAGGCGAATCATCCACTCGCGTCGATTCACGTGGACACGGGTGTCGTCACCTCGTGTAGCGGCTGCCATACAGGTGTACACACACCGTTCGTGGAAGAGTGGAAGGCGTCGGCTCACGGATCCGGTCCCGCCTTCTCGTCCACGTCGACGAACCCGAGCTGTCAACCGTGTCATGAAGGGCGCGTGTCGATGCAGGTGAAGTTCGGGGCAAACGGCAACTACAAGGAGAAGACCTCGAGCACGCCGGAACGGATCGGCTGCGTCACATGCCACAATCCACATGGCTCACCCTACGAGAGTCAGCTGCGCGCGCCGCTGTCGCAGCCGAGCCGCGACCAGCTCTGCGTGACGTGCCATTCCAAGAGCGCCACGCCGCCCTGGAGCACGGCCTCGGGAACATCGCCCGCGCGCGGACCACACGGCGCGCAGGGATTGCTGCTCCTCGGTGAAAACACTGGCTGGATTCCGCCGGGCTTTACCTATGACACGAATCTGATCGTGAGCAGCCACGGCACCGAGGCCAATCCGAGGCTGTGTGCGACGTGCCACGTGGTCCGGACGACGATCACGGATGAGCTGACCGGTGCGTTCACGTTCGAGAGTGTCGGCCACTTGTTCGAGGCGATTCCGTGCCCGGATGCGGACGGAATCCCGCGGCCGTGCAGCGATGCAGTCCCACCCGACACGGTTCATACCTTCGCCGCCTGCGCGACCAGTGGCTGCCACGGCAGTGCCTCAGTCGCGCGAAGCGCCTACATCACGTTCAAGGGACGCTTGAGCAATCTGCTCGACCAGCTCTGGGACGATAACAATGCCAATGGCATCATCGACTCGTTCCCCGTCGATGGCGGTCTCATGCCGCAGCTCGTGACGCCGGCGCAGCGACCCGGCGCGACCGCGGCCGACAGCGCGCCGCTCAACTTCCGCACCAGCACCACGACGGCGGCGAAGGGCGCGTTGTACAACGCGGCACTCGCCGCCACGGAAGACAGACCGTGGTTTGCGAAAGGCCAGGTGCTGGGAGCGAACTTCGAGGCGCACCGGAGCGCAGGGAACGGCGTGCACAACCCGTTCCTGCTCGAGGCGCTACTGCTCGCCTCGATCGATGCGGTGAAGACGACCTACGGACTGACCAGCCCCCCCGTCGACATGCGGATTCACGCGACGATGCCGCCGGGAGTGCGGGCGCGGATAGGCCAATAATCGGGCTGCTTTTTCTGCAGCAGACTGCGGTCGGCCCGCCGCCCCTGCCGGGCGGCGTGGCCGCCGTGTTGCGCTTCTTCTTCAACCTTCCGCAGTGGTTTCAGATCGGCGGCTTCTTCGTCGGCCTCGCCGTGGCGGCGTGGCTCCTCGTCTACCTGTGGCGGCGGCGCAAGATCATTGCGACCTGGGTCGTCACCCGACAGCGAAACGTCAAGATCGCGCTCGTCACGGTGGCTGCGGTGATCGTGGTTGGCGCGGCGGGATTCGGCACGGTCAGCTGGAATTACATGGAGCACGACAACGGGTTCTGCACGGGCTGCCACATCATGAAGGGCCCATTCCAGCGGTTCGCCGGATCCAAGCACGATTCCCTGAGCTGTCATAGCTGTCACCAGCAATCGATCTTCGCGAGCACGCGGCAATTGTATTTGTGGGTCGCCGATCGCCCCGAGAAGATCAGCATGCATTCCAAGGTCCCCACGAGCGTGTGCGCCGCCTGCCATGTCCAGGGTGACAAGGAAAAAGAAAAGTGGAAGCGAATCGCCACGACCGCCGGCCATCGCGTGCATCTCGAGTCCGATTCGAGCGCGCTGCGCGACATTCAGTGCACGACCTGCCACGGCCTCGAGGTGCATCGCTTCGTCCCGGTGGACTCGACCTGCGCGCAGTCCGGCTGCCACTCGAACGTGCAGATCCGGCTCGGCAAGATGGCGCAGCAGACCGACTTTCACTGCATCGCCTGCCATCAGTTCACCGCCGACGTCCCCTTGCTTGCCACGCGCGACTCGGCCGCAGGCACGCTGCGCCCGGGCGCGCACGAGTGTTTCAGCTGCCATCAAATGCGGGCCATCGTCGCGACGTTCGATCCGGCGCGTGATCCGCATAACCAAAAGTGCGGCATGTGCCACAATCCGCACGAGCAGACGCGACCCGCCGATGCGCTGAAGACCTGTGCGTCCGCCGGTTGTCACGCCGACTGGCGGGGCGAGCCCTTCCATGCCGGCGCCACCCACAAGCGCGTCGCGGAACGGTGCACCTTGTGTCACAACCCACACGGCGCAAAGGTCGATGCGAGCGACTGCACGGGATGCCATGCGGCGGTGAAACAGCGGAGCGGCGGACGAGCGCATCCACCGCAGGCGTTCGACACGACAAAGGTGCAGCGCACGTCGTGGGTCGACCCGCGAGAGCCTGAGATGAAGGGCAAGGGAGATGCTCACCCGCCCCGCGCCGCGCCCCTTCCTGCCGTGCTTTCCGCCTCCGCCGCCTCTGCCGCCCATACTCCCGCTGACTCATTCCCTCACGACCGCCACAAGCAACTCGCCTGCATCACCTGCCACACGACGACAAGCCGGACCAACAAGCTGACATTCACGCCTCCACGCGGGTGTCTCGCGTGTCATCACCAAAACCCGGCGGTGAGTAACTGCTCGAGTTGTCACACCGCGGAGGAGGTCGGCGCGGCGCGACAGATGCTGGTCACGGTCGGCGTGGCGGATCATCCCGCGCGTCAGCGGTCCGTCGCGTTCCAACACCAGGCCCACGCCGACATCGCGTGCACGAAGTGTCATACGACGGCGGTCACGCTCCATCCCGACTCCAGTGTGATCAGCTGCACCGCCTGTCACGAGCAGCATCACGCCGCTGCCAGGAACTGCGCGGGCTGCCACACCGCAGGGGGAGGGGGATTCGATCCCGCGAAGTCTCACGCGCGACCGGTCGAGGCCCACACCGGCTGCGATGCGTGCCATAAGACGGCGACGGTCGCGCGCCTCGTGCCCGATCGCGGGCTCTGCCTCACCTGTCACGAAGCGCAGCGGGAGCATTACGCCAACCGCGAGTGCACGGTCTGCCATTTCCAGACGACGCCGGACGGATATCGCGAGCATCTTCGCAAGGCGGGCGCGTGAGATTGGCTCGCTGGGTTTGGGTCTGTTTGGCGATCGTCGTTTCGCCCTCTATCCTCCTGGCGCAAGGATACCGGCTGCGGCTCGATACACGATTCCAAAGCGTCGAGTTCAGAGGCCTGCAGCTCGACAGCATTCTTGCCAGCGGCACGGTGCTTGGCCCGAACGGTGGACCGGAGACGCCCGACGGGTATGCCGTCCATTGCGAGCCCGGCGACACGTACTGCACGTATTTCCGCGAGGGTCCCCGGCGTGTCGGCCAGCCCATGGTCGCGACGGCGGACGCGTCCGCCTGGGGATTCGGCGTTCGTGGCGTGAGCGCGCACGCGACGGCACGAATCGGATATGACCTGAGCAGCGACAAGGCCTGGCCCGGCGTCGATCCCACGCTGCAGCTCGTCGTCGGATATCTCGAGTACGCCGCCGAGCGTATAACCGCGAGGGCGGGCCGCCAAATTCTCGCCTCGCGACTCGGCTCGACCGGGTTCGACGGCGGTACCCTGACGTGGCGGTTCCCGCAGCAGCAGGTCGACGTTTCGGGATTCCTCGGCTGGGGACTCGCTCGCGGAGTCGCGCTGCCGGTCACCAGTCCCGCGCTCAATCCACTCGATGAGTTCCAACCGCAGCAACGGCAGATCGTGGCGGGGTTCGAGGGTGGGTGGACGTCCACCGTGGCGGACGCCCGCCTGTTCTACCAACGGGAGGTGGACCCGCACACGGACAAGTTCGTGTCCGAGCGCGTCGCCGTTTCGGGATCGGTTCGACCAATGACCGGCCTGTCCGTCTCCGGCGGTGCTGATTACGACATGGCCTTCGGATGGTGGGGTAGCGCCGACCTGTCGGTGGCCTACGCGACCCGTGCCGTGGCGGCTACGGTCGAGGCGCGGCGCTATCGGCCCCACTTCGATCTCTGGACGATCTGGGGCGCATTCAGTCCCGTGCCGTATCACTCGCTTCGTGGCAACGTGACCTGGCGGCCGTCACGTCCGATCCAGGTCCACGCCCGGGGGGAGGTCTATCGCTTCGACCCCGCGGAGGCCTCGACGCCGCTCGTCGAGTATGAGACTGATGGCTGGCGCAGCGAGCTGGGTGCAACGATCGAGCCCGTCAAAGGGTGGACGCTCGACGGTGGCGTGACTCGTGAATTCGGTCCCGGTGCCGCGTCGGCCGGCACGGAAGCCAGCGTCACCTACGCGCCGACGCGCAATGCTCGCGTGAGCCTGTACGGCTCCTCGCTCGATCGGCCGCTCGAGTTCCGCTTCAGTGAATCCGCGCTCCACGTGCTCGGCGTGGATGGCGGGGCGGATCTCAACGATCGGCTGCGCGTTTCCTTTGGGGCTGTCCGGTATGCCGAAGAGCGACGCCGGCCCGATGCTGCCGCATTCGATTGGACGCAGTGGCGCATCACGGCCGGCGTCGTGGTGCTGTTCTCGCGCGGTGGCGGCCTGGAGAATCTGCCTCCCGCGATCCGCCGCATGCCGGGCGGCAGGAACGAGCGATGATCGCAGTCCTGCTGGCCCTGACTTTGGTGCAGACGCCCCCCCCCTCGGGGTTTGATCACCCCAAGCACGCCAAGCTGTTTCCCACGTGCACGTCGTGTCACGGTGGAGCGGCGCCAGGTGGAGCAGCAGCGTCACTCTGGCCTGACCCGGCGACTTGTGCGAGCTGCCACGACGGGACGATTCAGCCGAAGGTCGCCTGGCGCGCTCCCACCGAGCCGCGGCGCAGCAATCTGAAATTCGATCATCAGGCGCACGCGCGCGCCGTGAAGGTCAATCCGCCCGCCTGTACGGCCTGTCACACTGATGCCGGCGCCCCACGCATGGCGGTGCGCCCGCCGGTGGTTGGGCGGTGCCTGGACTGTCACGCAATTCGCACGGCTCATCTCGCGGCACCCGACTCCGCCTGCGCGACCTGTCACCTTTCGCTCGCTCACGCGGTCACTCTCACACGAGACGATGTCGGCCGTTTCCCCGCGCCGCCGTCGCATCGCGATCCTCGCTGGCTGGGCAGCGACGGACACGGCGCCGTGGCGCGGAGCGCCCTGGCGACGAATTGCTCGACCTGTCATGCGCGTGAGTTCTGCTATCAATGTCATGCCGGTGGAGCGCCGCCCAAAGCAATCGCCGTGCTCGCCTCGGATCCACGATCCCTGGCGCTCGGCGCTCATCGGGCGCCGGCGTCGCACGGTGCGAATTTCGCGGACCGCCACGCCTCGCTGGCGTCGGCGAGTACGGCGCGCTGCTCGAGCTGCCACATTCGCGGCGACTGTCTCGAGTGCCACCGGCAGTCTGCCGCCAGCGCTCCGGGCTACCACGCGGCCGGCTTCCTGGCGCGCCATCCCGCGGCAGCCTACGCGCGCGAGACGTCCTGCATGGACTGTCACAGCGAGCGGAGCTTTTGCGCCACATGTCACGAACAATCGGGACTCGTCGCGAGCCGCGGCTTGCGAACGGGGTATCACGACGCCAGGCCTTTCTTCGTTTCGGGGCATGGCGGCGCGGCACGGCAGAGCCTGGAATCGTGCGTCAGCTGTCACGCCCAGCGCGACTGTCTGCCGTGTCACTCGGCGCAGGGCGGCCGCCGGTTCAATCCGCACGGGCCCGGCTTTGACGCAGAGCGGCTGAAGCGGAAGAACTATTCGATGTGCACCGTGTGCCATGGCAACGCGGTGCCTTGACCGTGAACCATTTTTGAATCCGGAGACCCTATGAAAGTGCTGGGATTCATCGCACTCACCATGAGCTGTATCGCTGCGCCGCTCGCGGCGCAGGACACGACGCACGCGCGACATCCGGGGATGCGCCCCGGCATGGGACGCGGCGGCATGGACGACATGATGGGAATGATGCGCGAGATGATGGCTCCGATGATGGGTGTCATCGCGTACACACCGGATCATTTGTTGGCCGCCAAGGACTCCCTCAAGCTTACCAGCGATCAAGTCAGCAAACTCACCGCCATTCAGAGCTCCGCCAAAGCCGCGCACGACGCGGGCGCCACCGGCTTCAAGACGCACATCGGGGTGGTCTCGCAGGCATTCCAAGCGGCGGCCCCCGATACCGCCGCGATGCGGCCACACTTCGAGGAGGCCCATGCGGCGATGGGGAAGGCCCACTGGGCGATGATCGTCGCGGCCGCGCAGTCTCGCGCCGTGCTGACAGATGCGCAGCGTCAAAAGGTCGATGCCTGGGTGAGTACCCTGCAGCAGCGCATGATGCAGGAGCACACGATGTAACGTCCAGCGGAAGACGAGACCAACCAGCCCCCGATCGATCGGAACGACCGGGGGCTCGTTTTTGAGCGGGATCACCTCGGGCGTGGTGAGGAGCCGGAATTGGTATCGACGCGCAGCAGGGTATACAGCGGGCACACGCGATACAGGGCGGTGCCGATCACGACGACGCCGACGAATCCCAGGCCGAGCGCGACGAGTGGATGCTCCGAAATCGCGGCGCAGGTGAGGAGGAGCAGTCCGGCCGCAAAGGATCGTATGACTGCGTCGCGCCCACCGACGTTTTTGGTGCTCATGAAAGAGGCTCCGTCAACCGAGTTGAATCAATGTGGCCCGGTGATCGTGAATAGCCACGCAACGCCGAGTGAAGGATCGTTTACCTTACGGGATGACTGAGATGCGCACAGCGACAGTCGCGTGCCCTTTCTGCAGCACGCTCAATCGCGTGGACCTCACGAAGGTCGATAAAGGGCCCAAGTGCGGGAACTGCGGCCGGCCGATACTGCTCGATCGGCCGATCGCCGTGTCGGATGCGAATTTCGACCAGGTGACGACCGATACAACCGTCCCCGTGGTGGTCGATTTCTACGCGGATTGGTGCGGGCCCTGCAAGATGATGGCGCCGCTACTCGACGATGTGGCGCGGCGCCGTCAGGGTGAGCTCCTGGTCCTGAAACTCGATACCGATCGCAATCCGCAAACCGGACCGCGGTTCGGCATTCACGGGATTCCCACGTTGATCGTGTTTCGGAGCGGCAAGGAAGTAGCGCGCAAGGTCGGCGCCGTTCCGCCGGCGGACTTGGATGCCTTCCTGAACGGGATCTAGGGCGTCCCGGCGTTCCCCGCCAGCTGGCGCAGCACGTATTCCAGAATCCCGCCGTGCTTGTAGTAGAGCAGCTCCTGCGGCGTATCGATGCGCACGAGGACTTTGAATCTGCTGGCTTTCCCGTCGTCGGCCGTGGCCGTGACCGTCAACTCTTTCGGCATGTCGCTGAGTCCGAGGATGTCGTAGCGCTCCTTGCCCGTCAGGCCGAGCGACGCCGCGCTCTGTCCCGGCGCGAACTGCAGCGGCAAAATCCCCATCCCCACGAGGTTGGAGCGATGAATCCGCTCGAAGCTCTCGGCGATCACAGCGCGAACGCCGAGGAGCCGCGGACCCTTGGCGGCCCAGTCGCGCGATGAGCCCGAGCCGTACTCCTTGCCGGCGAGCACCACCAGTGGCGTCCCCTCGGCGGCGTACTTGAGCGACGCGTCGTAGATCGTCATCGCTTCGCCGTCGGGCAGATGAACCGTGAACGGCCCTTCGGTGCCCGGCGCGAGGAGATTCTTGAGCCGCACGTTCGCGAACGTGCCGCGCACCATCACCTCGTGGTTGCCGCGGCGCGCGCCGTACGAGTTGAAGTCGAGCGGCGCCACTCCGAGGCTCACGAGATATTGGCCCGCCGGGCTGGTCTTGCGGATCGATCCGGCAGGCGAGATGTGGTCCGTGGTGATGCTGTCGCCCAGCAGGCACAGCACGCGCGCGCCGCGGATGTCGCGCACGGGACCGGGCTCCGCAGGCATGCCGTCGAAATACGGCGCGCGCCGGATGTAGGTCGACGTCGCCTCCCAGGCGAACCGGTCACCCTCGGGCACCGGCAGCCCCCGCCAGCGCTCATCGCCGTCGAAGACCTGCGCGTAGCTCTTGCGGAACATCGCGGACTGAATCGACTTGGCGATCACGTCGGCAACTTCCTGGGTGGACGGCCAGATGTCGCGCAGAAACACCGGGCCGTTCAGCCCGATGCCCAAGGGTTCTTTATGGAACTCGATATCGATCCGCCCTGCGAGCGCATAGGCGACGACGAGCGGAGGCGAGGCGAGATAGTTGGCGCGCACTTCCTGCTGAATCCGGCCCTCGAAGTTGCGGTTGCCCGACAGCACCGAGCAGACGACGAGATCGCACTCGGCGATCGCATTCGAGACGACGTCGGGAAGGGGCCCGGAATTGCCGATGCACGTCGTGCAGCCGTAACCCACCAGATGAAACCGCAGCGTTTCGAGCGGCTTCATCAGGCCGGCCTGCTCGAGGTAATCGGTGACCACCTTGGATCCGGGAGCGAGACTCGTCTTCACCCAGGGTTTGCTGCGCAAACCCAATTCGACGGCCTTCTTGGCCATGAGCCCGGCGGCGACCATCACCGACGGATTCGACGTGTTGGTGCAGCTCGTGATGGCCGCGATGACGACGGACCCGTGTCCCAGCACGCATTCGATGTCGTCGATCTTGATGCTCGCGTGCGAGGGCCGCGGCGGCGTGAGGCCGGCTTGACCGCCTTCACCTTCCCACCGGCCCACCGGCGTGGAATTCGCAGATGCGGCAGCCGCGACGGGCGCAGCGACCGGCTTGATCAGCCCGGGCAGCGCTTCCGCGAATGTCCGTGGCACCTCGCGGAGGCCCACGCGATCCTGCGGCCGCCGCGGTCCGGCCATACTCGGCTCCACCGTCGCGAGGTTCAACTCGAGCGTGTCGGTATACACCGGCTCCGGCGCGTCGGGTGTGTGGAAGAGCCCCTGTTCCTTCATATAGGCTTCGACCAGCTGGATCTGCTCGCGCGGCCGCCCCGTGAACTCGAGGTAGCGAAGCGTTTCCTGGTCGACCGGGAAGATCCCGATTGTCGCGCCGTACTCGGGGGCCATGTTGCCGATCGTCGCGCGATCGGCGAGGGGCAGGGTGGAGACGCCGGGCCCGTAGAACTCGACGAATTTCCCGACGACTCCCTTCGCGCGCAGCATCTGCGTGACCGTGAGTACGAGGTCCGTCGCCGTGGCACCTTCGCTGAGGCGACCGCTCAACCGGAAACCGATGACTTGCGGGATCAGCATGGACACCGGCTGGCCGAGCATCGCGGCTTCGGCTTCAATGCCTCCCACACCCCACCCGACGACCCCCAGCCCGTTGATCATGGTCGTGTGGGAGTCGGTGCCAACCAGAGTATCCGGGTACGCTTGCGCGTCGTTGGTAAACACCACGCGGGCGAGATACTCGAGATTGACCTGATGCACGATCCCCGTGTCCGGCGGTAAGACCTTGAAGCCCGAGAACGCTTTCTGCGCCCACCGCAGTAACGCGTAGCGCTCGCGGTTGCGCTGGAATTCGAGATCGGCATTTACCTGAAACGCCCGCGGCGTCCCGAACTCATCCACGATCACAGAGTGGTCGATGACGAGCTCCGCGGGCAGGAGGGGGTTCACGCGCTTGGGATCGCCGCCCATCTGCACGATGGCGTCCCGCATCGCGGCGAGGTCCACCACCGCGGGCACACCCGTGAAGTCCTGCAGCAGCACCCGCGCCGGCATGAAGGCGATTTCCTCATCCGGCAGTTTGCGCGGCTCCCAACGCGCGAGCTTCTCGACGTCTTCAGGCGGGACCACTCGGCCGTCTTCGCGGCGCAGCAGGTTCTCGAGCAGGATCTTCAGAGAGTAGGGAAGGCGGGCGACGGGGAGACCGCGCCGTTCGAGGGCGTCGAGGCGGAAGATCTCGTAGGAGGAGCCTCCAGCCTTGAGTGTTGCCCGGCTGCCGAAGCTGTTCATGGCGACACGACTTTCACAGCGACCACGAAATACTCCGTCTCACCAAAGCAGCTCGTGGGAACTCCCTTGTGCTGCTGGTAGGTAAGCGCGACCCGCTTGCCGAGCGAGGCGTTGATGTGCTGCGCGACGTCATCATCTCTTACAGTAAAGTAGAATTTCTCGGGATTTGTGCCCGGCATCGACACCATCGCCAGCTCGCCCTCCCAGGTCTTACACAGCCATCCCTTCTTCGAGAATTTCTGCACGAATCCGGCGCGCTCGCCTTCCGAATAACTCCACTGCAGCGCGGACCACGTGTAGAGCGCGAAGATCAGGATCGGCGTGAGCACGATTCCCGCGATGATGAGCTTGCGCTTGCGCGTGAGCTGGAAGTTGAAATTCACGAGGCGGAATCTACCTCGTAGGTTTCGGTGCGATAAGGCGTAAATCCGCGCTTCAGGTAATTGGGTAGCGCGTTGGGGTGGTCCAGCGTACAGGTGTGCAACCAGACGCGTTTGGGGCCGAGCGCCCACGCGTCCTGGACGGCGCTCGACAGCAGGTGCTTGCCGAATCCGCGCCCGAATTCCGCCACGACGATTCCGAAGTACGCGATTTCCACCGAATCATCGTCAGCGACGCGCCGCAACTCGTACCAGCCGGCGAGATCGGCGTGCTTGTTGCCGGTCGTCCGCGTCGCGACAAACAGCTGAATGGCCGGATCGGCGAGATGCCGCGTGATCTCGTCGTCGGTCCAGTCCCAGCGGTCGCGCCAGTGAAACGCCTCCCCGACGGCGCGGTAGCACTGCCGGTACAGGTCCGGAAGCGGGCGCTTGGCGCGCGCAATGGCGACGTCGGGAAAATCGGCGAACGCCGGTTTGAATTGCGCCCGATCCTTCAGTTCCAGATAGGTTCGAGTCACCTGCATGCTTGGAATCTAGGTGTCGGGTGCTTGGTGTCAGGGGTGTGCGGTCAGACACCTGACACCAAACACCTATCGCGGTATGTTTGCCGCATGACTTTCAATCGTATGGGCACGCTGCCCCTGCCGCTGGCGCTGCACCTCGCCACGCATACAGTGATCGGCCTGTTCTGTGCTTTCGCGGGGGGCCTCAATCTCATCGATCCCTCCAAGATCATCCCGAACGCGGTCATTTTCCTCGGTCTGGCGGCGTTCAGCTGGGGCTACGTATTCGGGATTCTGATGGCGCGCAAGGAAGTGGTGGGGCTCGGCGTGGTCGCCAGTATCGGTTACGTCGTAGCCGGCATCTGGCAGCTCGGGCCGCACTGGGCACTCGGCGCGCTGCTCCTGGCGATCGGCGCGTACGGCTTGGCGACCCTCGCACTATACCGTCGCAGAATCCTGGAAGCGTAGGGCCTCAGTTCCTCGGGAACCGCGGGTTGTTTCTGTTGCATGAGCACAATTCTCACGCTGGCGAACGGGGCATTGCCCGGCGATCCGCCGGCCTCGCTGCAGGTTCCTTCCGATTCCGAATTGCTGGACTCCTATTCCCGCACGGTCAGCGGGGTCGTGGACCGCGTCGCACCCGCCGTCGTGAGTGTCGAGGTCCATCACCGTCGCCCCGGCGGATCACAGCGCGAGCAGCAGGGCCATGGATCGGGATTCGTCTTCACACCCGACGGTTTCATCCTCACGAATAGTCACGTCGCGCACGGCGCGACCAGGACCGACGTCGCGTTTCCCGATGGCCGCCGGCTGCATGCCACTCTCGTCGGCGACGATCCGGACACCGATCTGGCGGTGCTGCGGGTCGACGCGTCCGCACAGGTCACGGCTCCGCTGGGTGATTCCGCGGCGCTGCGCGTCGGCCAGGTGGTCATCGCCATCGGCAATCCATTGGGATTTCAGAGCACCGTCACCGCGGGCGTCGTCTCCGCGCTGGGCCGTTCTTTTCGCTCCGTATCGGGACGATTGATCGACAACGTCATCCAGACGGATGCGGCGCTGAATCCCGGGAATTCCGGCGGACCGCTGCTCGACTCGCGCGGCACCGTGGTTGGTGTGAACACCGCCGTCATTCTCCCAGCGCAGGGGATCTGCTTCGCGGTCGCCGTGAACACGGTGCAGCTCGTCGTGGGGCAGCTGATCGCTTATGGACATGTGCGCCGGGCCCGCATTGGCGTCGGCGGACAGAATGTTTCGTTGCCGCGTCTCGCCGTTCGCGCGCATCGGCTGATTCAGCCGAGTGGTGTGTTGATTACGACGGTCGAAGCGGGCAGTCCGGCAGCGCGGGCGGGATTGCAACCGGGCGACATCATCGTCGCGTTCGATGGACAGCCCGTGCACGGGATCGACGATCTCCACCGTCTGCTCACCGGCGATCGCATTGGTGCGGCAACGACGGTGGCGGCGGTGCGCAAAGCGGAACGGTTGGAGCTGTCCATTACCGCAACCGAGACGTCGCAACCGCAGCCGTGACAAGGCCGTGACGCGTTGGTGTTGACCGCTCGGGGCCCTCGTTTGTACCTTGGTGCCATGATGATCACGGCCTGCCACAAGAACATGCACCACACCGGGAACCTTCTCGGGGAGGCGGGCGCTGGCTGAGGCGATGCACGATGTCGCAGACGCACAGAACGGCCCGCCCCACACCGGAGCGGGCCTTTTTCGTGCGCAGCCGTCAACGAGGGGAGATGGGATGAAGAGGCATTACCTGCTGGCAAGCGATTTCGATCAGACACTGAGCTTCAACGACTCGGGCCACATCCTGAGCGAGATGCTGGGGATCTCGGGGTTCCGGGAGCGGGTCGCGTCGTTGTCGCAACTCAATCTCGTTCAACAGGGCGCCGAGCTGGCCTATTTGCTCGCGCACGATCCCGATTTTCGCCGCGTTACCCGCAACGATCTGCTGGAAGTCGGCCGCCGCGTCCGCCTCAAGCGGAACGTCGAGCTGCTCAGCCGGATGCTCGCGCAGGGAATCGACGGGCATCGCTTCGATTTCTACGTGATCTCGGCGGCTCCGGAAGAAGTTGTGCTCTCGGCGCTCGAGGGCATCGTGCCGCCGGACCATGTCGTTGGCACGCGATTTCAGTTCCAGGAGAACGGCGGGCAAATCGGCTCGCTGGTGCGTGTGGCCGCGGGCTACGGCAAGGTGGCGGCGGTCGAAGAGATTCGCGCCCGGCATGTCGTGCCGCGGGACCAGGTCATCTACGTGGGGGACGGGCAGTCCGACATTCCGGTCATGCTCCACGTCAACCGCGGAGAAGGGTTCACGATCGCCGCTTCCGAAGCGCGGGAAGTCGCGCATATCGCGAAGCGCACCGTGATCAGCGATGATGCCCTGTCGGTGCTGGTGCCCATCCTGGAGGAGATTGCGGGGTTCGGCCCAGCGCAGATTCGCGCGCTGTTCGAGGGTCAGGGTCTCGTCATTCAGGAATGGGACCGCGTGCGGACCGACTGGCTGACGATTCGCGACGGTGCGGGCGACGGCGCGGCGCGGCTCGACCTCGCAACGGGGACCTAGAGGGGACCGTCTACCGGACGGAGGGGCGGCGCAATACTTTGGAAGCGAGTTATGGCTGTACCCTTGCTGGCGTCGCTCACCGCGTTGGCAGTTGCGGCGACCGCGCTACCGGCTCAACAACCGGATAGCACGCCCCCCGCTCCCGCCCCCCCCGCGCCCACCGCCCCAGTCGCCCCAAAGGCTGCGACGCCGCGGCCTCCGAAAAGCAGTAGCAGCCTGATCACGATTGAGGACATCGAACGGGTGCGGCCCTCGGCGGGAAACGCGTTTGACGTCGTGCGGTTGCTTCGGCCGCAGTGGCTGAGGACGCCCAGAAACATGCTGAACCTTCCAGGCGCCACCGCCGGCGACACGGGGCCGGAGTTTTCGGTTTTCGTGAACGATCACGAGATGGGCGGCCTGAGCTACCTCAGGTCCCTCCCGGTTGACCAGATCTCCTCGCTCCACTTCATGAGTATGAGTGAAGTCGGCGCGCGTTACGGACCAACAAACGGTCCTGGCATCGTGGTGACGCTAAAGCAGCGTTAGACCCTGATCGCACCGGGGAATCGAGCGAGCGGGGGCGCATAGCCTGGGAAGACGGGCGCGAGGTCCGTCGCGCCGAGGTGGCGCGCCAGGATTTCGCCGAAAAGGTCGCGAAAGTCGGTTGTGACCGCCACGTCGCGGCCCTCGAAGCGCTGGTCGATCTCCAGCCCCGGCCAGCGGCCGAGTACCTGGCCGCCGTTCACCGGCCCTCCCATCACGAGCATCGCCGTCGCGTGGCCGTGGTCGGTGCCGCTGTTGCCGTTCTCCCGAATCGTGCGGCCGAATTCGGACATCGTCAGCACGACCACATTGCGCATCCCCTCGCCGAGGTCGCGCGTGAAGGCCGACAGCGCGAGCCCCAGCTCGCGCAGCCGCGCCGACAGTTGTCCGTCACTCGAGCCCTGATTCACGTGCGTATCCCACCCGGTGCAATCGGCGAACGCGATTTCCAGTCCCACATTCGCTTTGATGAGCTGCGCGATTTGCAGCAGCGTCCGGCCGAGACGGCCGGACGGATACTCGACATCACCGGCGGGCCGGTACTGCGTCGGGTCGGCGCGCTTCAGCATCTGGATCGCCTCGAATCCTTCGCGTGATGACGATGCCAGGAGCCCGGTTCCGGCCCCATCGTACAGCTCCTCGAAGGCCTTGGTGAGCCGATCGCGCGCGGCTTCCTGCGGCACGCGCAGCCCGAACGCTTGCAGATCGTCGATCGCCAGGGAGGGTGCGCTGCCTGCCAGAATGCGCGGCAGCTGCGGGCCGAATGCCACTGCGCGGAACGGCGTGTCGGCGTGCTCGCGATCGTGTTCGCAGTAGCGATTCAGCCAGCCATCGTCCGTCGACTTCAGGCCGGGCGTGCCCGATTCCATGTAATCCTGGGCATCGAAATGGCTGCGCGTGGAATCGGGTGAGCCGATCCCGTGCAGCACAGCCAGGCTCTTGTTGTCCCACAGTGATTTCAGGGGAGCGAGGCTCGGATGCAGGCCGAAATGGCCGTCCAGGTCGACGACGTCGCTGGCCGGGATCGCGATGCGGGGTCGTTCCTCGTAGTACAGGCGATCGCCATGCGGGACGATCATGTTCAGTCCATCGACGGCGCCGCGCTGGAAGAGGCAGACCAGAATGGGGCGGTCGGAGGCTGAAAGGGCTGATAGGGGGGATAGCCGGCGGGTTTTCGCGAATGCGGCCCTCGCGAGAAAAAGCGGATCCAACCCGAGGCTCACGAGGGCGAGCCCGCCGGCCCGTACAAATACGCGACGAGAGATGGTCATTGTTTTTGGAAGTCCGGCCCACCGAGCGCCAGGCCGACGGCGAGCGCGCGCGCTTGCGTGGGATCACTGATGTCGTCGAGCTGCTCGAGAATCACGCTCTTGGTGTGCGCGGACATGGTGCTGCCGAGGATTCGCTCGTCCACTGCGTCGACGAGCTGTGCATGATCTGTGGTGGCGGGGATGACCGCATCGAGATTCGCATCGATGCCGGGTAGCCGTCCCCCCGCCAGGGCGACGGCGGCGTTCATTCGGGCCAGCAATGCGCCGCTGTTGACCCAGTGCGCTTCTGTCTCCGCGTAGCCCGTGGGCGCCGGCTGCTGATACAACGGTTCGCCCAGCCGCGCGACCATCTGCGCGAGTCGCGGCGTCGAGTCGGGGTCAGCCGAGATCGCGCGGGCTGCGCTGACGACAAATTCGAATGGCGTTTTGACTTTCGACCGTACGGCGCGCGCATCCCAGAAGTCGGGCGATGTGAAGATCGCGCGCAGGACCGCGCGCATGTCGCCGCGGGTTTTTTGCCACGCCACGACGGCGGCGTGGATGCATCCGTCCGGCGGGTCGTCCGCGACGAAGCGCATGCAGAGCTTCGCGCTGACGTGATGCATGGTCGCCGGCTGGTTGGCGAGGAACTTGAGAAGGCGTATTCCCTCGTCCTTGCCGTCGTCGTGGAAGGTGAGTCCGAAAACGTGCTTGGTGCCGTGGTCGTGGGCCCAGTCTCGGAACACGAATCCCGCGCCGCGGTCCGGTGGCTCGATACTCCAGCCGGTGAAAATCCGCGCCACTTCGATAATGTCCTGCTGCGTGTAACCACCATCGACTCCGAGCGTGTGGAGCTCGAGGAGCTCACGCGCGTAGTTCTCGTTTATTCCTGTCGGACGGCGACGCTGCGCCTCGCGCCGCTCCTCCGGCATTTCATTCATCCCGAAGCGCCGTCGCGCGAAGAGATTGGGAGGTGGACGCGGCGGCGATGAACCCGGTGCCACACTTTGCGCATTGTCGAGGTAGAACAGCATCGCGGGGCTCTCGGCCGTCGCGATCAACAGATCTTCGAACCGGGCCAGGGCCCGCGGTCGGATGGTTTGCTCGATGTATGAAGGCAGCAGGAATCGGTCGGCACCCTTGCCGACGAAGACGTTGAAATGATTGGTCCAGAAGTCGACCATGACCTCACGGAGCTGGCGCTCGGAGAGAGTCGCGCGGACGATCGCGAGCTGCTGGAGCTCGCCGCCGAGCTCGCGGAATTCCGACCTCACCCCCGTTCCCCCTCTCCGCGTTGCGGAGAGGGGGTCA
>DAIQBJ010000037.1:0-16729 GCA_036781225.1 Gemmatimonadales bacterium
GCAGGCAGTCGGTCGCGAGCGGCGATTCAAACTGGAAGATGCCGGCGGTGCGTCCGGAGCGAAGCAGCGTATACACCTTCGGGTCGTTGAGATCGGGGCGGTCGAGATCGATGGTCACGCCGTGCCGCTCTTGGACCATCTTCGCGGCGTCGTGCAGCACCGTCAGCGTCTTCAGGCCGAGCAGATCGATCTTCAGCATGCCGACGTGCTCGAGCCCGACCATGTCATACTGCGTGATGATCGCGTCCGCGTCAGTCTTGGAATCGGGAGCGGTGCAGACGGGCACGTAATCGGTCAGTGGTCCCGGCGCGATCACGACGCCGGCGGCGTGCACCGACGCGTGGCGCGCCAGCCCCTCGATGCGCGAGCCCAGGTCCAGGACTTTGCGGATCCGCTCATCCTGCGCGGCGGCGGCCTTCACTTCGGGCACTTTCTCGCCGGCTTCGGTGAGCGTGACGCTGAACGCCGGGCCCGACGGAATCAGCTTGGTGAGCCGCTCCACGTCGCCCATTTCGACGCGCAGCGTCCGCGCCACGTCGCGGAACGCGGCGCGCGCCTTCAGCGTGCCGAACGTGATGATCTGGCCGACCGACTCGCGCCCGTAGCGCTCGCGGGCATACTCGAGCACCTCACCCCGCCGCTCGAAGCAGAAATCGAGATCGATGTCCGGCATCGAGATCCGCTCGGGGTTCAAGAACCGCTCGAACAGCAGGTCGAACTGCAGCGGGTCGACATTCGTGATGCGCAGGGCGTAGGCGATCAGCGACCCGGCGGCCGAGCCTCGTCCCGGGCCGACCGGGATGCCGCGGTCCCGTGCGGCCTTTACGAGATCGTAGACGATCAGGAAATAGCCGGCATATCCGGTGCGCGTGATGACATCGAGCTCGTACTCGAGGCGCTTCTCGACCTCGGCCGAGAGTGGATTGCCGTAGCGCTCCGCGGCCCCCCGCCGCGCGAGATGCACGAGCAGGTCCTGGTCCGAGGCGAACTCGGCAGGCCGGGGATACTGCGGCAGGAAGTAGCGCTTCTCGAAATCGAATTCGCACAGCTCCGCGACGCGCGCCGTCTCCGCCAATGCGTCGGAGGAGCTCTTCCCGAACAGCTCGCGCATCTCCTTCTCGGACTTGACGTAACTCTCCTGTCCGAAAAAGCGGAACCGCTTGGGATCGTCGAGGTCTTTCCCCGTGCCGATCGCGAGCAGCACGTCGTGCGCCTCGGCGTCTTCCCGCTTCAGATAATGGGCATCGTTGGTCGCAGCGACCGGCAGGCCGAGCTCGGCGCCGATCCGGAACATCCCTTCGGTGACGGCCTGCTCCTCGGGCAGGCCGTGATTCTGGACCTCGAGCCAGAAGCCGTTCGGTCCAAATGTGCGCGCGAACCATGCAGCGCTCGCCTTCGCGGCTTCGTAGTTTCCCTGTCGCAAATACAACGCGATCTCACCCGAGAGACAGGCCGCCAGCGCGACGATGCCCTCCCGATGCTGCTCCAGGACCTCTTTGTCGATCCGGGGCCGCCGGTAATAGCCTTCCAGAAACCCGATCGACGACAGCTTGATCAGGTTCTGATAGCCGATCTTGTTCTTCGCGAGCAACACCAGGTGGGAGTAGGGCGAGCCCAGCGGCACATCCGGCGCCGGCTTTTCGCGGCTGTGGCGGCTGCCGAATGCGAGATAGGCCTCGAAGCCCAGAATCGGCCGAATCTTCCGGGCCTTCGCTTCGGCATAGAACGACCAGGCGCCGTGCAGATTGCCGTGGTCGGTGATCGCCAGCGAGTCCATGCCCAGCGCTTGCACCCGGTCCAGGAGATCCGGGATCCGGTTCGCGCCGTCGAGGAGAGAGTACTCGCTGTGGGTATGGAGATGAACGAACGGCATGGTTACAGCGCGGAATCTGCCGTATTTTGCGCGGTCATGCAATGGCTGTTGCTTGCGGTCACTTTCATCATTACCGCGATTTTAGAGCGAATCGCCCGCTCGACCGGCACACAAGTTCCGGTCGAGGCGCGCGCCACATTGTCGCTCGGCCTGCTCTTGATCGCGGCGTACATCGGCGGTGCGCTTGCGCAGCGCATCCGATTGCCGCGCATCGTCGGGTACGTCCTCGTCGGCTTCATCGCGGGGCCCGCGTGGCTGGGGTTGATCCGGCTCGATGAGCTGGAGGTCTTGAGCGTCATCTCGACCGGCGCGCTGTCCCTCATGGCGCTGGCGGCCGGCTCCAGACTCAGCCTCGATGCCTTTCGGGGTCAGGACCGTCCCGTGCTGGTGCGCGTGATCGGCGGCGCGATGGGCGCGCCGTTCGTGGTGGTCACGCTCGTCACGCTCACGGTCAGTCCGTGGTTTCCGCTCACTGCGCATCAACCATTTCGGGACGCGCTCACTGTTGCGCTCGTGCTGGGCACGTTTGCGGCAGTCGCATCGCCCACGGTGACGTGGGCCCTGATCCAAGACGTCGGCGCGCGCGGCGCGTTGTCGCGCAGCATGGTGAATGTCACGATCGTGCAAACGGTCGCCGCGGCGGTATGCCTGGCGGTTGTGTTGGCCATCGCGCGACCGCTCGCGAGCGGCGGCGCGGTGATCCCCGGCAGCGCCGGGCGCGCGCTGCTGATCATCGTAGGGTCGCTGGCCGTGGGCGCCGCACTGGGCCTCGTCCTGGCTCAGTACCTCCGTGCGATTCGGGTGGCGTGGGCGTTAGTCGCCTTCGCTTTCATTATTGCTCAGGTCGTGCGGCTGACCGGGCTCGAGGCTGTCCTGCTTGGGCTCGCCGCTGGCTTCACGCTGCGCAACACCGCCCCGGTCGAAAGCGAGCGTCTCGACGTGGAGCTTGAACGGTGCGCGGTTCCGATCTATGTCGTATTTTTTGCGCTCGCAGGGGCCAGCCTGAGCTTCGATCCGCTCGCTGAGCTGGGGCTCTTCCCCTGGGCCATACTGCTCGTGGCGTTGCGGATCAACGGTTTGCGCTGGGGGCTCCAGCTGGCCGGGCGGCACCCGGCGGTTGGCGCCGAGATGGGCAAATACGGCTGGCTGGGCCTGGTTTCCCAGGGCGGTATGGCCATCACGCTCGCCGCCGTGCTACGCAGTGCGTTTCCGGAGTGGAATGTCTCGTTGGAGGCGCTGCTCGTGGCAATGATCGGATTCCATGAAGTGGCCGGTCCGATCTGCTTCCAATGGGCGTTACGGCGCACTGGTGAAGTCACGGAACGACGGGGGGAACGGGATGTTCCAGAGACCGCTTTGGTGGTTGACGGGGACAGTCTGGCTAGTCGCGTGTAGCGGCGGCACCGAGCCGGGCATCCGCCCATGCACGGGCGGCACACCGGTGAATCTCGCGGTAAACCAATATGTGTCGCTCGACGCCGGCGTCGATTCCGGGTGCGTCGAGTTTCCCGCCACCAGCTCGAGCGTCGCATACCTGGTGGTCCCCCAGCTCGCCACGGGCACGCCGGGCCAGATGACGAGCTTCGTGCTCGGCGGCGACACGATTCGGCCTCCCGCTCCTGCGCCACCTGTGGCGCTGACCGGAGCGGGGGAAAGCAGCGCCGAGCAGTTCCACGCGTTTCTGCGACTCGGCGATGAGCGGCGGTCGTGGGGCTTCGCTCCGGAGCCCCGTCCGCCGGTGATTGCTCCTTCGCCGCCGGTCATCACGTCGGGGCCGCCCGCGCTCAACAGCCTCCGCACATTCATGGTCTGCGGTAAGCTCGACTGCTCGAGCTTTGACAAGGTCGGCGCGCGCGTTCGCGCGCTCAAGGCTAAAGTCGCGATCTACGTCGATACACTCGCGCCTGCCGGCGGCCTCGATTCGACCGCGATCGACAGCATCGCCAAGGTCTTCGACCAGCGGCTCTACGCGGTCGATACGGCAGCGTTCGGCCGTGAGTCGGACATCGACACCAACACGGTCGTGCTGGTGCTCATGACCAACGTCGTGAACAAGCTCGTCACCGCAAGCGAGTGTGACAAAACTGGCTTCGTCGCCGGATTCTTTTTCGGTGCCGACCTGGATCCCGCGTTCCGGAACGATTCGCGCTCCAACAAGGGAGAAGTCTTCTACTCCGTCGTCGCCGATCCTCAGGCAACGCTCAGCTGCAGTCACACCGTAGCCGAGATTCAGGCCTTCCTGCCGGTGACGTTCGTGCACGAGTTCCAGCACATGATCAGCTTCAACCAGCATGTGCTGGTCCGGGGCGGCTCGGGCGAGGTGCTCTGGCTGAACGAAGGGTTCTCGCATTACGCCGAGGAACTGGGCGGGCGAAGCTACGAGACCAACCCCGCGGCCAGGCTGACGGACTGCACCATCGGCACGGCGAGCTGCCGTTTCTATGCGGGCGATCTGCTGAACGCCTACAAGTATCTCGACTCCACACAGAATCACTTCCTCCTGCCCACGGCCGGCATTGGAACGCTGGCGGAGCGCGGTGCGGCGTGGCTGTTCGTGCGGTACGTGGTGGACCGCTACGCGGCGGGTGCGACGTCGGCGCAGTGGAATACATTGACGCGCTCGCTGGTGCAGACCGGCAATACCGGCGCGCAGAACATCGCCGCGGTCACCGGTGCTCCCTTCGCCGAGGTCGTGAGTCGCTGGGCGTTGACGAATTGGATGACCGACGACGGCGGCGCGCCGCCTGAGCTGCGCTACGATTCCTGGGCGCTGCACTCCGTATTCTCCTCCCTGAACTCGCAGCGGCCCACGCTCTTTCCCCATCCCTTCCCGCTGATCCCGACCGTGAGCGTCGGTCGCGACGTGGATCTCAGCAGCACGTTGCGCGCGGGCTCGGGGGTGTATCTGCAGGCCACGCAAGCCGCTGGTGACCCGGGCTTCACACTGCACCTCACGACTCCATCCGGTGCGCTGATCAATCCGGCCTACGTCCCGCGGGTGAATGTGATCCGGCTGCAATGAACTCGGCGGTCGGGCGGTCGGGCGGTCAAGAACCAACGGCGGCGGTCGGGCGGTCAAACGGCAACGGCGGCGGTCGGGCGGTCGCGGCGATCTCGGTGCTGCTCTTGCTTGCTTGCCCGAGAGCCGCTTTGCCTGCCCAGAGCGAGGGATCGATTCTCACCTCGATCCCCGGCTCGACGCGCGCCGCGGCGTTGGGCGGTGCGGGAGCCGCGCTCGTGGGCGATGCCGCTGCGCTGTTCACCAACCCGGCGGGGATCGCCACGATTCGCCACCTCGGCCTCGAGGGCTCGTACGAGCCGTATCTCGAGGGCACGGCGATTTCATCGGCGGCGATGGCACTGCGGGTCACGCGGTTCACGGTGGGGTTCGGTGCCCAGGCGTTCGATTACGGCACCGAACCCGAGATCGTCCCCGACCCGGCGACGGGCGGTCGCCGCGGCATGGCGACGGGTGCGTCGTTCCATCCCTACGAGGCGCTCGCGGCGTCGTCGCTCGTGTATCGGCGCGGCTTTGCCGCCCTCGGGGCCACCGTGAAGTACGATCGGCAGCAGATCGGCGCGGCAGCGAGCGACGCGTGGGCCGGCGACATCGGCATGGCGATCGCCGTCTTCGACATCATGGCCCTTGGCGTCAGCGTGCAGAATCTGGGCGGCGATCTGGGGAGTGGGGCGCTGCTGCCGCGCCGTACCCGCGCCGGTTTGACGCTCAACTACACCGATCCCCAGGGCACATATCGACTGCTCACGACGCTCGAAGGCTTATGGGAGAGGGATAAGAGCGCGGTCCTCATCCAGGGAGTGGAAGCCGGTGTCGTGACGAGCGGCGTCGGGCTGGTCGGCCGAATCGGCTATGCCACCCGTCCCACGATCACGGACGCGTCGAATTGGACGTTCGGGGGGGGTGTGGTGCTGGGCCGCCTCGCGATGGACTACGCGTATCGGTCGTATGATGTGCTGGGTGGCGGCACGCATCGCGTGGGTTTGCGGTGGACACCCTAGTCGAACGGGCACGCCCCCGGTGGGGACGCCTCGTGAAGCGGATCTTCGCCATCGCGCTCGGCGCGGTGGCAGCCGGGATCGTCTTCGTGCTGCTCATCAGCGCGGACGCGCGCTACATCGCGCGCGCGGGGATCGAAGAAGCCCGCCTGCTGCTCAGACGCCGCTCGATCGACAAGCTCATCACTGAGCCGACGACGCCGGCGGCGCTGCGCCAGCGGCTCGCCCTGGTGCTCGCGGCGCGCGCCTTTGCCGCCGACTCACTGGGACTCGCGGTCGCCAAGACATATACCACCTACGTCGATGTGGGCCGCGATACGCTGCTGCTTGTGCTTTCCGCGAGCCGCCGTGACAAGCTGCGCGAAGTCACGTGGACCTATCCGATCGTCGGCATCGTCCCCTACAAGGGGTTCTTCAAGGCGTCGCGCGCGCGCAGCGAGGCGCAGCATCTCGAGCAGCAGGGACTCGACGTCTTCCTGCGACCCTCGGGCGCGTTCTCCACGCTCGGCTATCTCAGCGATCCGTTGTTTTCGACCGCGATGAGCCGGGACACGATGGAGCTCGTCGCGACCGTGATTCACGAGCTGGCGCACAACACGCTGTACGTGAAGAGCCAGACGCCATTCAACGAAAGCTTTGCGAGCTTTGTCGGCTATCGCGGGGCCGAGGCCTTCTTTCGCTCGCGCCGCGACACGATCGACGCGCATCGAGCGGCGGCGCGCTGGCGCGACGAGCGGACGCTGGACGTGTTCTACGCGGAGATCGCCCGCCGGCTCGATTCCGCCTACGCGGAGCCGCTCACCAGCGCGCGTCTGGAGCAGGTGCGAGAGACGCTGTTCGGGTGGGCCCGGGAGCAGTTTCGTGGCCCCGTGGGGCAGTCGCTGGAGACATACGACTGGCGCTGGTTCGCGCAGGCGCCGCTGAATAACGCGGTGATCATCGCCGAGCGGCTGTATCGGATGGATCTGAATCTGTTCGATGAGGTTTATCTGCAGAACAATGCGGACATCGCGGAGACGGTGAGAGCGATTCAAATCC
Organism: Gemmatimonadales bacterium; assembly: GCA_036781225.1. Taxonomy (GTDB): domain Bacteria; phylum Gemmatimonadota; class Gemmatimonadetes; order Gemmatimonadales; family GWC2-71-9; genus 20CM-2-65-7. The sequence goes on from DAIQBJ010000037.1 coordinate 6,929, forward strand.
GCGTCTTCACGCAGGCTGATCGGGATCCCTACCGTGCGCTCTATTCACGACCTGGGATGAACGAGTAGGCGGTCAAGAAGCAACGGCGGCGGTCGGACGGTCAAGAAGCAAATGCGGCGGTCAAAGATCAAGGGCGGCGGTCGGGCGGTCAAACTACAACTGCGGCGGTCGGGCGGTCAAACGGCGAAGGCGGCGGTCACTCCTTCTCTCAGCTCACCGATTTGTAAAGATGCCAGGTCAGCGTACTGGCCATAGTCCGTAACCCATCCAATTCACGCCACTCTTCGAGTGTCAGGTATTCCAATCTCTTCGCCACATGCAGCGCATTTGCGAGTTCCGATAACGATCCAATACTGATGTCGAGATAACGTCTGAATTCGCGAGGACCACGTTTGGCAGACCCCTCGGCGATATTCGCTCCGGCGCTGAGAGCGGCTCGTCGAGCCTGAGACGTCAAACCGTACAGTTCGTCGCGCGGGAAAGTCTTCGTAAACTTGTAGACCGCGATCGTTAAGTCGTCACACGCCTTCCATGCGCGCAGTCGTTCATAAGGCATCACGGAAAAAGCTTATTGAATCGATACTTCTCAGCGACATCGGATTTACGCCACGAGAACCAATTGACCGCCGCCGTTGCTTCTTGACCGCCCGACCGCCGCTGTCGCTTCTTGACCGCCGGACCGCCGCCGTTGCTGTTTGACCGTCCGACCGCCGCTGTCGCTTCTTGACCGCCCTAGTTTCCCCGCAGTCGTTCCGCATCAGCCACGCGCTGTAAGGCGATACCGTACGCTGCCGTCCTAAACGTCACCTTCTTTTCCTTCGCCAAATCGCGCACCGAGGCATATGCCTTTGTGATCGTCGCGTTGAGTTCGCGATTCACCTGCTCATGCGTCCAGCGGTACTGCTGAAGGTTTTGGGCCCACTCGTAATAGCTGACCGTCACGCCGCCCGCATTGGCCAGGAAATCGGGGATCACCGCAATGCCGCGCTCCTCCAGAATCCGATCGGCCGTCGGCGTGGTCGGTTCGTTGGCGCCTTCGACCACGACCTTGCAGTCGATGGTGGTGGCGTTGGCTTCCCGGGTAATCACCCCACCCAGTGCGGCAGGGACGAGCCAGTCGCAGGGAATCGTCCACAGCTCGTCGTTCGTGATTCGCTTGCCGCCACTCCATTCGGGCACGGGTTTCCCCTGGGCGACGTGCGCGAGGAGTCCGGGAATGTCGAGCCCCTTGTCGTTGTACACGCCCCCCTCCACGGCGCTGACCGCGATGACCTTTGCGCCGGCTTCGCTGTCGAGGAGACGCGCGAGATTGCTGCCGACATTCCCGAACCCCTGGATCACCACCCGCCCGCCTTTCACCGCGATGCCGAAGTCACGCGCGTACTCCTGCATCACGTACATCACGCCGCGCCCCGTCGCTTCTTCGCGGCCCAGCGATCCGCCCAGGGCGAGGGGCTTGCCGGTAACCACGGCGGGACTATACCCCTGGCGGCTCGAGTACTCGTCGAGGATCCACGCCATCACCTGGGCATTGGTGTTGACGTCGGGAGCCGGAATGTCGCGATAGGGGCCCAGCACGATCGCCACACGCTGCGTGAAGCGGCGCGTGAGGCGCTCGAGCTCGAGCTTGGAAAGCTTCTTGGGATCGACCGTTACACCACCTTTGGCGCCGCCGAAGGGAATGTCCATCAGCGCCGTCTTCCACGTCATGATGGTCGCGAGGCCGAGCACCTCGTCGTGATCGGCCTCGGGATGGTAGCGGATCCCCCCTTTGCAGGGGCCGCGCGCGCCGTTGTGCTGGATGCGATAGCCGGTGAACACCTCGATCCGGCCGTCATCCATACGGACCGGAACCTCGACCTGCACTTCGCGGAACGGGGACATGAGGATCTTCCGCATGTACCCTTCGAGATTGATGAGGTCGGCGGCCCGGTCGAATTGGCTCTGGACGATGGCTCGCCCAGACATGGGCGCTCTACTACGGAGGGAGGGAGGGGGCGGGGGCGGGGACGGGGACGGTTGTTCAGTCGGTGTCATATGCTCGTCGACGGATGGACAGGCTACAGCACACCCTTCGGGGCGTGCAACATCATAGCGGGCGTAACCGGCGTGCCGCCAGCCGCGATCCCGGGTTTTGAGCCTCACTCAGCGCTTGCGCGGGATTCGGCGCGCGCTCGCGACGCTGGCCGCCGTCCGTCAGCACGCCCACCACGTCGGCGGTCGTGCCGGTCCACTCCTCGGCGGGATGCTCCATCGTCAGCACCAATCCAATCGACTGGTCGGCCAGGCGCCGCACGATTCCCGACCATGTCCTGTCGGTCGGCAGCGGCCGCAACGCTACGATGAGCGGACACACCGCGGGATCCAACGCCGGGGGTGTTACGAGGGGAGCGCCGAGGCGGTCCGCGAGGTCATGGCACGCCGGGAACTCTGGGCCGAGCAGGATGACCTGGCCGAAATGCCAACCGGCGTTGGCGGCGACTTCCGCAAATGTCGCGACGAGCGTTTCATCGCTGGGGGCCACCGGTCCTGGTGTGGTGGCCAGCAGGACCGCGCCGGTGTCGGCGAACCAGCGCTCGGAAGGACTGAGGTCCTCCGGCCGGCGCGGCGCATAGGCTGCGTACCGCCGTGTCGCACTGATTTCCCGTTCGGCGTCCTGTTTCTGCTCGGCATGCTCGGCCGCTTGCGCCGCGCCCTCGAACGCGACTTCGGCGGCCTGGTAGCGGCCGGCATCGCGCAACACCTGACCGCGCAACCTCAGCGTGTCGGTGTGGGGTTCGAGCGCAAACGCCCGGTCCAGCGCGAGCAGCGCGCGGTTGCGGTCGCCGATCTTGTAGGCAGCGTAGCCGAGCTCGTGCCACACGAGCGCGAGGTCGGGGTCGGCTTCGACCGCGCGCTCAAGTTCGGCCAGCGCTTCGGGATACCGGCCCAGCTCGGTGAGAGCCGCGCCGCGCAGCGTATAGGAGAAGCCCGTATCACCGAACACAGCGCGGGCTCGATCGGCGAGATTGAGCGCCTCTGCTTTCAGCCCGCCGGCGCGCAACAGTTCGAAATACTCGGCCCAGCACGCCTTCAACTCCGGTTTCGTCGTGAGCAGCTCGTCATACGCGGTCTGCGCGTCCGTCATCCTCCCTTCCCGCGCCAGCCAGCGCGCGCGGGCCAGCGCGCGCTCGCTGTGGGCGTCCGGAAAGAGATCGTATGAGGCGGTTGTGCGCATGGGTGGCTCAAATCTACCCGGGGCCCTGTCGCTGGCTAGCGGCGACTCGGGTGTCTACATTTCTGCCGCGATGGATCGAGATCTCTTGTTGCGTGAGCTGAGCGAGTTCCTCCGCATTCCGTCAGTCTCCACGCTTCCCGCGCACAATCAGGATTGTCGCCGCGCCGCCGACTGGGTCGGGGCAGCATTACGTGGACTCGGTTGCCCCAAAGTCGAATTCCTCGGCAGCGAAACCCACCCCGTCGTCTGGGGCGTGGGCCCGGAGGTGCCGGGCGCGCCCACACTGCTGATCTACGGCCATTACGACGTGCAACCGCCCGATCCACTCGGCGAGTGGACCACGCCGCCGTTCGAGCCCACGGTGCGGGACGGTCGTCTCTACGCGCGCGGCGCGGCCGACGACAAGGGACAAGTCTTCTGCCTCCTGAAGGCGATCGCCGCGGCCACCCAACCGGCGGTGAACTTTCGTTTTCTCATCGAGGGCGAAGAGGAATACGGCTCGCAGGTCCTGTTCGATCTGCTGAAGCGTGAGCCGCAGCGCGTCGCGGCCGACGCGGTGCTCGTCGCGGACATGTCGTACGTCGCACCGGGCTGGCCGGCGGTCTATACGACATTGCGGGGGCTCTGCTATGTCGAAATCACGGTGCGCACGTCCAAGACCGATCTGCACTCGGGTGAATACGGCGGCGCCGCACCCAACGCGCACGAGGAGCTGTGCCGCCTGTTGATGCGGCTCAAGAGCGAGAACGGCCAAATCAACATTCCTGGCCTTTACAGAGCGGTGAAACGGCCGTCCAAAGCAGAGCTCGCGGCCTGGAAAAAACTGCCTTTCAGGGAGAAGGACTTCCTCGAGAAGCGGGTGCAGGGAAAAGGCCTGGTCGGACTCAAGAAGTATTCAGTGCTCGAGCGCCTGTGGGCGCTTCCCACCTTCGAGATCCATGGCATTCTCGGTGGCTTCACCGGTGAAGGCGCCAAGACGGTGATTCCGGCGGAAGCGACCGCGAAGGTCAGCATGCGCCTGGTGCCCAATCAGAAGCTCAAGACCGTCGAACGACAGCTCGCTGCGGCGGTCAAACGGTTTGCCCCGAAGTATGTAACTGCAACGGTGCGCTTTCTGCACGGCGCGGACCCGGCGCAGATCACGCTCACCGATGCGTCGTTCCAAAAGCTCGATGCAGCGTTCAAATCGGTGCTGGGGCGGGGCACCGTAGCGGCGCGCGCGGGCGGCTCGATTCCCGTCGTACCGGCGCTCGCGTCCGCGGGCGCGCCGGTGATTCTCACCGGCATTGGCTTGCCCGACGATCGCCTCCACGCGCCGAATGAAAAGCTGGAGTTGAAGCAGCTGTGGGACGGGATCGAGGTGTTCCGGAAGTTCTACGAGCTGCTGGGGAAGAACGGCGCCTCCTAGAAACCAGCCTGTGTGACCCTGTGCACAGCCGGCGGGGCTGGCCGTCCTCCATAATGCAACAACCATGTACAGGGTCCTGTATCTCATCGGCGTCGGATACCTCACGATGTGCGGGGCGCTCGTGCTGCGTCACCGAGCGGCTCAGGCGATACCTTCGCCATCCAGCCCGGCGTCGCTGGTCTCCGTCAGTCCGGCCGAAGCCTGGTTTCGTACGATCAAGCCGCTGTGCAATGCCGTCGAGGTGACGCTCGCGCAACAAGCGAACCCCGCCGCAACCACGCTGGAGGGGCAGGGATACAGTGCGGCTTGCTATGCACTGGGCGGCGAGATCGATTCCGCGCGCGCCGTAATCGATCGCCTGCCGGAGGGCGACCGCTATCGCGCCGCCGGGATCGTCTTCAACGTGGCCCACCCGGTCGCCGATGCGGGCGACAATCGGTCCGCCGGGCCGATCATGGAGCTGGTCGTCGACTACTGGCCGAACCACTACATGGCGCTGTACCACGCGGGCATGGCGGAGTACGCCCTCGGTCAGGCGACTCGCGCGCGCCAGAACCTGACCGCGTTCCTTTCCTACTATCACGAAAACGACGGTTGGACCCGGAGCGCGCGCGAAACCTTGGCGCGCCTGGGGGGCTCGGAGTGACGGTCTCCGCGGCCTGGCGCGCGCGCGTGCCTCGCGAGATCGTGGCGTTGGCTGCCGCCGTCGCCATCGGCGGGAGCGCCGCGGGGATTCTGGCTTCCACGCCGCTCTTGTTGTTCACGAGTCCGCTTCTGGCTGCCGGTCTCGCGCTAGCGGCCGGCCTGGCCCCGGAGCGCGTGCGCGTTCTCGCGCAGCTGCCCGATAGCCAGGCGCGAGCGCTGTTACTCGATCTGCTGCGCCGTGCGGAGGTCATTCCGGATGCCGCGCAGGTGGATCCCTTGGTCTCCGCCGCGTGCGCTGCCGCCCGCCAATTGTATGTCCTCGAAGTGCACCTCGCCGCCTTCCACGCGCAGCAGGAGCGCGCTCCTCTGGAAGAACCCTCTCCGCGGTGGCGTGACGCGTACGAGCGTTGCACCCGGGGGAAGGAATTGCTCGTGCAGCGCCTGCGGGATGCGAGCGCGGCGCTCAGTCGCTGGCAGGCGTCACAGGGGGCCGGCGAGAGCCTGGGTGTTCTGGCGCGCGAGTTGAGTGACGAGTCCCGCCACCAGCATGAAGCCGCCCAAGAAGTGGAAGCGCTACTGTCCTAGAGGTGCTTCTTGCTGGCGTTGCGAAACTTGTTGATCTCGTGTTGCGTGAGGCCGCGGCCGCCGTAGCGCTCTTCGGTCCACGGATCGCCCCGCATGTGATAGCCGTTCTGCTCCCAGAAACCGGGTAGATCCTCGTCCAGCAGCTCGAACCCCCGGACCCACTTCGCGCTCTTCCAGAAGTAGAGATGCGGCACCAGCAGCCGCGCCGGCCAGCCGTGCTCCGGCGTCAGCCACTCGCCCGCCCATTTCAAGGCAATGAGATTCTCGGGCCGGTTGAGATCGGGCAGCGGCAAATTGGTCGTGAATCCCTGTTCGGCGACGACGAGGCAATACTTCGCCTCCGGCTTCAATCCCGCGCGCTCGAGCAGCGCCTGCACGGACACTCCCTCGAACGTGTTGTCGAGCCGGCTCCAGGTAGTGACGCAATGGATGTCGCACTGAACGGTCTTGCGGGGCAGCGCGAGAAGCTGGTCGTAGGTGAGTGAGAAGGGCCGCTCGACGAGCCCGGAGACCATGAATGTCCATTTCGATGTGTCGACCGAAGGGACGTCGCCGTAGTGCAGGACGGGCCACTTGGTGGTGACCACCTGGCCGGGGGGGACCCGGGAAAGATTGGAGTGGGCCACCTTCGTGTTGACCGTGGGCTAAAGCCCCGGCTCGGCCACTACACGAGTCCTTAAGGACTCGCGCTCTTGCCGAGCCGCCCCTTCAGGGGACGGAATAATCGACGCTCCGAAAACCGACTGAAACGCAGCCACCACCGCAGCCACACTCTCCTGCCATAATCCTTCCCCCGTTCCGTTTCCCCCCACCCGCTCTTTCTCCACCGACGTCATCTCCACACCCTGAATCCCACACGGCACGATCCGATCGAAATGCGCCAGGTCGGTGGAGACATTGAGCGCAAAGCCGTGCCAGGTGACCCATTGCTTCACGTGGATTCCGATGCTCGCGATCTTCCTGCCCCGCGTCCACACGCCCGTGAGTCCCGCATTGCGCTCGGCGGGGATGTCGAGCATACCGAGGGCGTCGATCAGGGCCTGCTCCAGCGTTCGCAGGTACCAGTGCAGATCCTGCTTGTAGCCGCTGAGGTCGAGGATGGGATAGCCCACGAGTTGGCCCGGGCCGTGGTAAGTCACGTCGCCCCCGCGCTCGACTTCGAACACGTCGATCCCCGACGAGCGCAGTAGGTGTGCAGCGTGCGAGTTGCGGCCCAGGGTTACAACCGGAGGATGCTCGAGTAACAGCAGTACGTCATGGGCCAGCTGACCGGTAATCCGGTCGTCGGCCAGTTGGCGTTGCCACTCGAGGGCGTCGCTGTACGGGACCAGTCCCGCTTCGATGATTTCGAGTGGCTTCATGCCGTCCCCGTCCCCTGGCCCTCTTCCTCCGTCCCCTTACCGCGTATCGCCCAACGGGTGCCGAAGATGCCGAACGCGATGTTGATCATCACCCACACGATCATTCCCGCGATGCCGAAGAAGCGATCCAACGGGGCGGCGAGAAAGCCGATGAGGATTGCCCCGACCGCCGCGAGCACCGCGATCACGCCACGCTGCCAGATGTTATCGAGGGCAAAACTGCGATACCACCCGTACGCACCACCGACGCCTACGGCGGCGATGAGCCCGGCGAGCAGAGGATCGGCGGCGTTGGCCCTGTAGGCGTCCGGGGCGAGATCGCCGCGGAGAATCGAGGCAGCGATTTGGGCCACCGTCAAACAGGCGCCTCCGAAGCCCACTCCCGAGGCCAGCGAGCCGAGTCCTAACGCGAGCGGGTCCTTCGTGGTGGCTGCGGTCAAATGTTGAGGGCCCGGCCGAGCGAGTCGAGCGCGGCCTCGGCGACGGCCTCGGACATCGTGGGATGCGCATGAATCGCCAGCTCGACCTCCTCGACGGTGTACTCGTTTTCCCGCGCGACCGCCAGCTCGTGGATCATCTCGGACGCGTGCGCCCCGACGATGTGCGCGCCGAGGATCTCACCGTACTTCTTGTCGCGCAGAATCTTGACGAACCCTTCGGTCTCGCCGGTGCCGCGCGCGCGACCATTGGCGGAGAACGGAAACTTCCCTGCCACGTAGTCGAGCTTCTGCTCTTTGCACTGATCTTCGGTGAGCCCGATGCTCGCCACCTCGGGATGGCAGTACGTCACGCTGGGCACGTTGTCGTATTTGATCGGATGCGGCTTCTGGCCGGCCAGCAGCTCGGCGACCACGACCCCCTCGCGGCTCCCTTTGTGCGCCAGCATGGGGGGACCGGCGACGTCGCCAATCGCGTAATAGCCGGGCGTCGTCGTCTGAAGATTCTTATCGACTTTGATGAAGCCACGGTCGGTGAGCTGGATGCCGCACTCCTTGAGGCCGATGTTCTCCGTGTTCACGGCACGTCCGGCGGCCATCAGCACCGCGGCTGCCACCACCTGTTTCTTCTCACCGCCCGCTTCCACGTCGAGCGTGACCTTGTCCTTGGCGACATTCGCCTTGGTGACCTTGGCGGCGGCGATCACCTCGATGCCCCGCTTGCGATAGCTCTTGGAGAGGACATCCGACGACTCCGCATCCTCGATCGGGAGAATGCGGGGCAATGCTTCGATGAGGGTCACCTTCACGCCGAACGCCGCGAAGATGTCGGCGAACTCCATGCCGACCGCGCCCGCACCGATGATCGCGAGCGTCCCGGGAATTCGCTCCATGAGGAGCGCCTCGTCGGACGAGATGACGGTCGTCTTGTTGATCTCGAGGCCGATTTGCGGAATCCCTTTGACCCTCGAGCCGGTCGCGATCACGACGGCCTTCGTTGCCGCGTAGACCTCATTTCCGACCTTCACCTTCTTGCCGGGCTGCAGGACGCCGGTGCCTTTGACCACCGTGATCTTGTGTTTCTTCATCAGAAACTCGACGCCCTTGGAGTTCTGATCGGCTACGCGGCGCGAGCGCTTCATGGCGACGCCGTAATCCGTCTTCACGCTGCCGGCTTCGACGCCGAAGTCCTTCGATTCCTTGAGCACATTGGCGAGGTAGGCCGAGTGCAGCAGCGCTTTGGTGGGAATGCAGCCGATGTTCACGCAGACGCCGCCCAGCTTCTCCTGCTCGATCACCGTCGTCGCGAGACCGAGCTGGGCGCAGCGGATGGCGCAGACGTAGCCCGCGGGCCCGCCGCCCAACACAATCACGTCAAACTGACTAGCCACAGTTAGCCCTTTCGGAAATGCGGAACTCGGAATGGGGAATGCGGAATTTCATGGGAGGCGTCGGTTTCACATCAATTCCGCATTCCGCATTCCACATTCCGCATTTAGAGAAGCATCGCCAATGGGTTTTCCAGCATCTGTTTAAGCGTTTTCAAGAACGCCGCCCCGGTGGCACCGTCGATCACGCGGTGATCGCAGCTCATGGTCAGTCGCATGCGGCGGCGCACCACGACGCGGTCGCCATCGGGAACCGCCTTTGCGGCGACAGTGCCGATCGCGATGATCCCGGCCTCGGGCGGGTTGATCACGGCCGTGAACTGATCGATGTCGAACATCCCGAGATTCGAGACGCTGAACGTCGCCCCCGTGTACTCCTCCGGTTTGAGACGGCGATTGCGCGCCCTCCCGGCCAGCTCGCGCGACTCGGCGCCGATCTCGCGCAGCGATTTTCTGTCGGTATCGCGGATCACGGGCGTGATCAGGCCGTCTTCGATCGCGACGGCCATCCCGATGTGCACCTCGTTCCAGTAGCGGATGTGATCCTCCTGGAACCAGGCATTGCAGGCGCGGTGCTGCACCAGGGCCAGGGCGACTGCCTTGATGATGATGTCGTTGAATGAGATCTTGCCGCCTGCTTCGCCCAGCTGCTTGTTGAGCGCCTCGCGGGCTTCGGCGGCGCGCTCCATGTCGATCTCGGTCGTCAGGAAGAAGTGCGGGATCGGCCCGATCGAGGCGGCGAGCCGCTTGGCGATCGTCT
>DAIQBJ010000038.1:0-16125 GCA_036781225.1 Gemmatimonadales bacterium
GGGGGGCTGTTCCGCTCACTCGGCCAGGAGGGGGAATCGGTCGCCTCGGCGTACGCCCTCGATCGCGGCCGCCACCGCGACATCCTGTCGCCGCTGATCCGCAATCTCGGATCGATGCTCGTGATGGGGGCGAAGCCGATCGAGATCCTGCGCCAGTATATGGCCAAGGCCGAGAGCCCCACGCACGGCCGCGAGCTGAACGTCCACTTCAACGACCTCGAAAAAGGATACCTCGGCCAGATCTCGCATCTCGGCGACATGGTTCCGGTGATGGCCGGGATCACTCTCACCTTCAAGATGCGCGCGGAGCCGCGCGTCGGGATGGTGTACGTGGGAGATGGGGCGACGTCGACGGGGTCGTTTCACGAGGGACTGAACTTCGCCGCGGTGCAGCGCTGCCCGCTCGTCGTGATCGGGGAGTACAACCACTGGGCGTACACCACTCCGCCAGAGAAGCAGTTCGCCGTGAAAGACCTCGCCGAGAAAGCGAAAGGGTACGGGATCCACGCCGTCACCGTCGACGGCAACGACGTGCTGGCGGTGTATGCCGCAGCGAAGCACGCCGTCGAGCGTGCGCGGCGCGGCAAGGGAACGCACTTCATCGAAGTGAAGACGTATCGCCGCAAGGGGCACGCGGAGCACGACGATCAGTCCTATCAGCCGAAAGACGAGCTGGAGCGCTGGGCTCGTGAGAATGACCCCGTCGATCGCTACGTGAAGCAGCTCCTCGACAATGGCTGGGCCGAGGAATCGGATCTCGTGGAGATCGATCAGGCGGCGAAGGACGAGATCGATCAGGCGACCGACGCGTGCGTGAACGAGCCGCCGCCGCCGGGTAATTCGGCGTTGACCGAAGTGTATGCCGATCCCCCAGCGAGTCCCCGTCTCTGGTATCGGCGGGGGGAGTCCTGATGGCCGAAGTCACGTTCCTCGAGGCGCTGCGCCAGGGACTGTGGGAGGAGATGGAGCGCGACGAGCGCGTTTTCATCCTCGGCGAAGATGTCGGTCTGTACGGCGGCGCATTCAAGGTCACCGACGGCTTCAGCAAGCGGTTCGGCGAGTCGCGCGTCATCGATACGCCCATCTCCGAAGCGGCGATTGTCGGCGCGGCGGCCGGTGCGGCCCACATGGGATTGCGCCCCGTCGCCGAGATGCAGTTCATCGACTTCATCTCGTGCGCCTACGACATGCTGACCAATTACGTCGCGACCGCGCGCTATCGCGCCGGGCTCGCGACGCCGATGGTCGTGCGCGGCCCGTGCGGCGGCTACGTGCGCGGCGGCCCATTCCATTCCCAGAACCCCGAAGCCGCGTTCCTGCATACGCCGGGACTGAAGATCGTCTATCCGGCAACCGCGCGAGATGCCAAAGGACTCATCAAAGCGTCGATTCGAGACGAAGATCCCGTCCTGTACCTCGAGCACAAATGGCTCTACCGGCGTATCAAGGAGCAGCTGCCCGAAGGCGAGGAGATCCTCACGCCCATCGGCCAGGCTCGACTGGCGCGCGAAGGCAAGGATCTGTCGATCATCAGTTATGGTGCGACCGTGTGGAAGTCACTCGAGGCCGCCGATAAGCTCGCGCAGGAAGACGGCGTGTCGGTTGAGGTGCTCGACTTGCGCACCCTGCTCCCGATGGATGACGCGGCGATCGTGAACACGGTGAAGAAGACGAACAAGGTGCTCATTGTCCACGAGGACACGCGCACCGGCGGGATCGCGGGCGAGATCGCGGCTCGCATCAACGAGCAGGCCTTCGAATGGCTCGATGGCCCGATCATGCGGGTGACGGCGCACGATGTGCCGTTGCCGTATGCGCCGACGCTCGAGGACTTCGTGTTGCCGCAGACAGACGATATCGTGAAAGCCGCGCGGTGGCTGGCGAAATACTGAGGTGAATCATGGCACGCGTTGACGTTCTGATGCCCCAGATGGGCGAATCGATCGCCGAGGGCACGGTGAGCAAATGGCTGAAGAAGATCGGCGATCCCGTGAAGCGGGACGAGCCGCTGTTCGAGATCTCGACCGACAAGGTGGACGCCGAGATCCCGGCGCCGGCCGCGGGTGTGCTGGCCGAGATCAAGGTGCAGGAGGGGCAGACCGTTCCAGTCCAGACGCTCGTTGCCGTGCTCGAAACCGACAAAGCGGCCGCGGCGACGACGGCCGCCCCCTCCGCAGCAACCCAGCGGGCACCCGCTGCTGCGGGGGCAGCCGTCGCCGCCGCGCCGCCCAAGCCCGAGCCGCCCAAAACGCCGGCGCCTACGCCGGTCGCGCCGCCACCGGAACCGGCCGCCCGGGCGTCCGGCCGTCCGGCCGACGGTGATGGCGGCGGTGTGCAGACGGCCGAGCAGCGTCTGCGCACGAAGTCGACGCCTCTCGTCCGGAAGATCGCGGCCGAGCACCGCGTGGACATTTCGCGGATTCCCGGCAGCGGCTATGCGGGCCGCGTGACGAAACAGGACATCCTCGGCTACATCGAACGCGCGCCCGCCACGGCCCCCCCCCACGACGCACCACGCACCACGCACGGCAGTTCAGTCGAGCACCCCGCCGTCGAGCCCTGGCCGGGCGATCGCGTCGAGCCGTGGTCCAAGATCCGCAAGATCACGGCCGATCACATGGTGATGTCGAAGCAGGTATCGGCGCACGTCGCGAGTTTCTTCGAGGTCGATTTCACGCGCGTTGCGCAGCTGCGCAGCAAGGCCAAGCAGACCTATGCCGAGCGCGACGTGAACCTGACGTTCCTCGCCTTCATCGCCAAGGCCTGCGCCGAGAATCTGCGCAAGCATCCGATCGTCAATGCCGCGGTCTCGGGCGACAGCACGATCTACCGGGCCGACGTCAACATCGGGATCGCGGTGGCGCTCGACTGGGGTCTCATTGTGCCCGTCATCAAGCACGCGGACGAGCTGTCTCTCATGGGTCTCGCTCGTGCCATCAACGATCTGGGCGAGCGGGCGCGCACCAAGAAGCTTTCGCCCGACGACATCCAGCGCGGCACGTTTACCATCACGAACCCGGGTGGCTTCGGACCGTTTGCGGGGATTCCGATCATCAATCAGCCGCAGGTCGCGATCCTCGGTGTGGGGGCGATCGAGAAGCGGTCGAAGGTCATCACGGCCGCCGACGGCACCGAGTCTATCGCGATTCGCACCATGGGGATGCTGACGATGTCGTACGATCATCGCGTCGTCGACGGCGCCGACGCCGACAAATTCCTCGCCGACGTCAAGCAGCTGCTGCAGCAGTTTCCTGAGGGAGCGGTGTGAGCATGCCCAAAGTATTGACCGCCGCACGCGTGCGCGTGCCCGCCCAACACGAGACGGAGTACGTGAACACGCTGCGCGAGCTGAGCCAGTTCGCCGAAGCCCGGGGCCAGAAGATCTGGCTGTTCCGCAACGCCAAGGACCCGCGCCTCTTCATCGAGTTCTCGGAGAGCCCCACCGAGATGTCGCATCGCGCCCAGGCCTCGAGGCTCCCGGAAGAGATCAAGCTGGAGCGGCGGCTGCAGTCGATTGCGACCTACGCGCCCGACGCGTGGGAGCTGTGGAGCGAGGTGAGCGTATGGCCCGTCGCACCATAGCGGTCGACGGCGCGCGCTGGGAGGCGTATCCCTCCGGGCGCGTGACGGTCTACGGCCGCGATCAGCTCGGCCTCATCTTCGAGAGCGGTACCGGCACCCAACGCCGCCGCCGCGTCACGCACTTCTCGCCGCTGGGCGCCCGTTCCCAGACGCGTGCCTTCCTCGAGTTGTCCGACCGGGATCTGCTCGAGCTGTTCCGCCAGTCGCAGCCCGCCTGGACCGCACCCGAGGTCTCGTACGCCGCACATTGATCTGCACTGCCATTCCACGGCATCCGACGGGGAGTGTGAGCCGATTGATGTGGCGCGCCGCGCTCACGCGGTGGATCTCGTCGCGATCGCGCTCACCGACCACGATACCACCGACGGCGTCCCGGATGCGGCGCGCGAAGGGACCAAACTCGGTATTCGTGTGATTGCCGGCTGCGAGTTCAGCGCGCGGGCGCCCTGGGGCGAGCTGCACGTGCTGGCGCTCTTTCTCCCGACCGACAGCGAGCGGCTCCAGACGTTCCTGCGCGATACGCGGGCTGCTCGCCGCCGCCGGGGCGAGCAGATCGTCGCCAAGCTGCAGGGGCTCGGCGTGGACATCGATCTCGAGGACGTGCGGTCGCAGCTCGCCGGCGGAGACGGCGGCGCCCTCGGCCGACCGCATGTGGCCCGCGCGCTCGTCGATTGCGGCGCCTGCGATGACATCACCGACGCCTTTCGCCGCTATCTGGGCCGGGGCCGGGCGGCCTACGTCGAGAAGCCACTCCCCAAGCTCGCCGAAGTCACGGCGCTCGTGCACGACGTCGGCGGGTTGACCGTCGCGGCCCACCTCGGCGACCATGGCACCGAAGCCCAGCTACGCATCTTTCAGGACCAGGGACTGGACTGCGTCGAGGTCCGCCACCCCAGCCATCCCCCCGCCGTCGAGCAGCGCCTCACGCGCATCGCCGAGCGCCTGGGACTTGGCATCACCGGCGGATCGGACTGGCACGGCGAGAGTGAGTACGGTGAATCGCACGCGCCGCTCGGTGGCATGAAGGTCCCGGACGTGTGGCTGGAGCAGCTCGAGCACCGGCTCGAGCTCAACGCGAGGAAGAGGGAATGAGCGAACCGTTGGCGGTCGGCAGCAAGGCGCCTCCGTTCCAGGCCGCGGCGTCGAATGGCCGCACCTACGCGCTGGCGGATCTGCTCCGGAGCGGGCCGGTCGCGCTCGTCTTCTATCCGGGCAACAACACCCCCGGCTGAAACCGCCAACTCTCCGCCGTGCGCGATGAGATCGATAAATTCAACGCCGTGAAGATGCAGCCGCTGGGTGTGAACCCGGCGAGCGTGGACAGTCACAAGAGTTACGTCGACAAATTCAAGTTCAACTTTCCGCTGCTGTCCGATCCCGACCGCGCGATTGCGGGGGCGTACAACGCCTTGAAGGACGACGGCAAGGGTATTCAGCGGACCGTGTACGTCATCGGCCGCGACGGCACGGTGCACTTCGCGCAGCGCGGTGCCCCCCCGGTGGACGACATCGTCCGTGCCCGCTGATCTCCACGGGAAGGTCGCCCTCGTCACCGGCGTCGGGCGCGTCGGGCAGATCGGGCACGCCGTGGCCCGGGGACTGGGGCGCGCCGGCGCCAAGCTGTTGCTCGCGGATGTCAACGCGGTCGGTCTCGCCGACCGGGTCAAGGAGTTTGCGGCCGACGGCATAGCCGCGAAGGCGTCCGCGGGAGATCTCACCCGGCCTGAGGCGGCGCAGGCGGCCGCCGCCGCCGTGCAGGCGCAGTTCGGCGGCCTCGACATCCTGGTGAACGTCGCGGGAGGATTCTTCAGCTTCGGGCCGTTCACCGAAGTGAAGCCCGAGGCGCTCGATCGGGAGCTCGCCGTCAACTTCAAGACGGCATTCTTCATGTGCCAGGCCGCGATCCCACCGCTGCTGGCGCGGGGCGGCGGCGCGATCGTCAACTTTGCATCGATCGCCGTCGTGCGCTCGCTGATGCACATGTCGGCGTACAGCGCGGCCAAGTCCGCCGTGGCGGGGCTGACCCGGGAGCTGGCGCGGGAATATCGCGACGCCGGGATTCGCGTGAACGCAGTCGCGCCCGCGACCGTGCGGACCGCCGACAATCTCGCGCAGCTGGAGGACTCCAAGGCGCCGCTGGTCGAGCTGGACGAGGTGGTCAACACGGTGCTCTTCCTGGCGAGTGACGAGGCCAGCGCGATCACCGGACAGATCGTCCCCATTACCGGGAAAGCGTACTAGTGCGGCTCGAAGGCACGACGGCGCTGGTGACTGGAGCGGGGCGCCGCGTCGGGCAGGCAATCGCGATCGGGCTGGCCCAATCCGGGTGCGACGTGGCCGTGCATTACCACGGCTCCAAGCAGGGAGCGGAAGAGACAGCCGCCGCCGTTCGCGCCGCGGGCCGCCAAGCCGCAGTGATACCGGGAGACTTGAGCGACCCTGTGGTGGCGCGCGGGCTGGCGGATCAAGCGGCCCGCTCCCTCAACCGTCTCGATGTCGTGGTCAATTCCGCGGCGATCATGGTGCGCCAGAATGTCGAGGACGTAACGCCCGAGAGCTGGGATGCGACGCTCGACCTCAACCTGCGTGCCATGTTCTTCGTCTCGCAGGGCGCGATTCCGTACTTGCGGCGCGCCAAGGGCAAGATCGTCAACATCGCCGACCTGGCCGGTCTCGAGCCGTGGCCGGCCTACGTGCCACACTGCGTCAGTAAGGCGGGCGTCGTGATGCTGACCAAGGCCCTGGCCCGCGCGCTCGCGCCCGACATCGCGGTCAATGCCGTCGCCCCCGGCGCGGTGCTGCTGCCCGACGCATGGGACGACACCACGCGAGACCATATCCGCGAGACGACGCCGCTCCATCGCCTCGGCGCGCCGGCGGACGTGGTGGCCGCCGTGCGATTCCTGTTGAGCGGCACCGATTATGCCACAGGAACCATCCTCGTGGTCGATGGAGGGAGACTCATCCGCTGAGAGACGTCGTCGTGGTCGGTGGGGGCTGCTACGGCACGTTCTACGCGTCGCAACTCGCGAAAGCCAAGGCGCGCGGCAAGACCGATTACCGCAGCGTCATCGTGGTCGATCGGAACCCGGATTGCCGGGCACGTCGAGAGCTCGGCGATGCGGCTGATCGAGCGTTCGTCGTGTCGGACTGGACTGCATTCTTCGATGAATGGCTTTCCAGCGCACCCCGTGCCCCGCACCACGCACCCGACGATCAAATCGTCCCATCCCCTCACATGCCGCATCTCATGTTCGCATGGGTGCTCCGGCGCGCGCGCGCGCGCTGGCCCACACGGCGCGTCTCCGTCGAGCCGGTGCCCAGCTCGTTTCCGACACCATACGATCGATCGAGTGAAGGTCCCGACCGGACGCGCTACGTCTCCTGGGCCGACTGGATCTGCCCGACACACTGTATCGAGCCCGCACTCTGCCCCGCGATCGGTGCGCCGCGCACGTGGGAGATGTCGGACTCGGTGCGTGAGCTTGCCGAACGGTTGCACGTCGCAGGTCCGGCGCTCTTCGTCTGCAAGCACCAGGTGTTCGGCGTCGGCATGTTCTCGGCGGATGCCGTGCGTGCCGGTGATCGGCTCGTGACAGAAGCCGGGGCGGGCGGCGAGCCCGTCGAGATCCTGGTCGGAACGATCTCGAGCTGCCACGGTGCCCTGAACCTCCTCCGGCTGGGACCACGCACCACGCACCACGCACGACGCACGTGAATCCCGAGGACCGCCGCCGCTACCTCGAGCATGCTCGTCAGCTGTTCAATACCGGTGAGTATTGGTTGGCGCACGAGGCGTTGGAAACAGTGTGGCGTTCTATTATTAAGGAGAGCGAAGCACGGGTGTGGCAGGGTTTTATCCAGGCAGCCGCGGCCCTGCTGCACCGGGCCCGCGGGAACCGGCACGGCACCGTCGTGGTTGGAGCGGCAGCACTGGAAAAGCTGGCCGGACCGCAGCAACCCGAGATCGAATACGAAATGGTGGGCTTTCGCGCGCAGCTAGCGCGCGCCCTCGCGGGGGAGGGGAACCCCCCCCGATTGGAATTCACCGCGCATGACTAAGCGTGTCGCACTCATCTACGACGTCGTCATCGTCGGTGCCGGTCCCGCGGGACTGTGCGCCGCGTTGTACGCCGGCCGGGGCATGCTCAAGGCCGTGACCATCGAGCGCGGGGCGCCGGGCGGCGAGCTGCTCAATACCGACCTCATCGAAGACTACATCGGCTTTGAGAGCATCAAGGGGTGGGAGCTGGCGCAGAGGATGACCGAGCACGCCAAGAAGTTCGGCGCCGAGATCGTTACGGATACGGTGGACCGCATTCGCCGAGAGGCGGATGGCTGGTTCGAGGTTGCAACGGCCCGCGGCAACAGCTACCGCAGCCAGGCGGTCATCCTCACCGCCGGCGGCACACCGGTGAAGCTCGGCGTGCCCGGCGAAAAGGAGTACGCGGGGAAGGGCGTCTCCTACTGCGCGGTCTGCGACGGCGCGTTCTTCAAGGGTGAGCACCTCGCGGTCGTGGGCGGTGGCGATGCGGCAGTGGAAGAGGCGGACTACCTGACGCGCTATGCCAGCAAGGTGACGCTGGTACACCGCCGCGCGGAGTTCCGCGCCTCGAGGATCCTGCAGGAACGGGCCTTTGCCAATCCCAAAATCGACGTCATCCGCAACACGGTCGTTCCGGAGATCGCCGGCAACGCGAAGGGCGTCACCCACGCGGTGTTGGAGAACAAGACCACGGGCCAACGCTCCAATCTCGACGTTGGCGGCGTCTTCATTTTTGCGGGGTTCAAGCCCAATACGCAGCTCGTGGATGGCCACGTCGACCATGACGCGGGCGGCTATCTGATAACCGACAACAAGATGATGACCTCGATGGCCGGACTGTTTGCCGCCGGCGACGTGCGCAGTCAGGTGACGCGCCAGATCACCACCGCGGTCGGAGATGCCACGACCGCGGCGATCGCGGTCGAGAAATACCTCAAGTCGCTGCGCGAAACCGACGGCAAGGTCATGGCCCGCAAATGAAGGTCGTCCAGATTCCCAACGGCGTGTTTGCGGAGAACTGCTACCTCGTCGTCGACGAGCCGGCGCGTGAATGCGCCATCATCGATCCGGGGGAAGAGGCCGGGTTGATCCTGCACAAAGTGCAGGAGACGGGCGCCCGGCCCGTCGGCATCTGGCTGACGCACGCGCACGTCGATCACGTCTTGGGCGTGGCGCGCGTGGCGAGCGAGACGGGCGCAGCGATCTGGCTCCATCCCGCGGACCGGCCGCTCTACGACGCCGTGCCGGAGCAGGCGGCGTGGTTCGGGCTCGCCCCGCCGGGCCCGCTGCCGGCGCCCGACGAGAAGATGGTGCCCGGTCAGCAGCTGCGTGTCGGCCAGCTGCGCTTCGACATCCGGCACGCGCCGGGTCACTCCCCGGGGAGCGTCTGCCTGCTCGGACCGGGCGTCGCGTTCACCGGCGACGTGTTGTTCGCCGGGTCGATTGGACGGACCGACCTGCCGGGCGGGGACTTCGAGACGCTCATCGGCAGCATCGAGCGCGAGTTGCTCCCGCTGTCCGATGATACCATCGTGTACAGCGGTCATGGACCCGAAACCACCATCGGACGCGAGCGCGCCGCGAATCCCTTCCTCACCGGCGTCTACCGGATCGGCTAGAACTCCGCGCTGCCTGCGGTGCGGGGCGGAAGTCCGGCCGAAACCGTGGGGCTGCAAGAATCCGTGCCCGAATTGCGGGTTCCTTTACCCCCTCGGCGACTGCTCTGATTAATCATCTTCTCGCCATTGTGCTGTTGGGCATCGACTGCGCGGCCCGCGCGGCCCGCATTCAATTGGCCACCTGGGCGTCCGGCGGCCGCCTCTCGTTCAGGGACGCGTTGCGCCTCAATCTCTATGGGGAAGCGGCGTCCACCCTCACGCCGAATCGGTTGGGCGGAGAGCCGGCACGGTTTCTCGGCATGACCTGGTCGGGGTTGCGTGTCGTGATGGCGCTGGTCGCGTTGGGCGTGGAGGTCGCCGCGGAATGGCCGGTGTTCGGCGTCGTGGCGCTGGCGCTCGCCGCCTACTACGTCCCGGATTGGAGCCAGGCTGCCGATCGCTTCCTGAGTCATAGCCTCGCGCGCGATCTGCTCGGCGTGGAGCTCATCGCGCTCGTCGTCCTGATCGTGATTTGGACGTTGCAGCGTCTGGTGCGGCCCGGTGCAATCCGGCATCGCGTGCGGCGGCAATGGCGGGTGGCACTGGCGCACGTGCGCCGCGCGCGGTGGTGGGTGCTGTTCGCGGGCGCGTTACTGACCGCGGTGAGTCTCGCCGCACGCGCCCTGATACTGCCGGCGCTCGCGTGGGGCCACCCCAATGCGCCGCCGTTCAGCGTCATGTTCTTTGGATCGCTCACGCTCATTCACGCTCCGCTCGTCGTGCCGTTGCCGTCGGGCGGTGGCGGCATCGAGGTCGCCTTCTTGTCGGGATTCGCGGGCGACTTCGGAGTGGGGCATCAGCTGACGATGCTGCTGCTCTGGCGCTTCTATACGACGATCTTGCTGACGATCCTGGGCATGTATTTGCTGGTGCGCACGCACGGTGCGAAGGCCGCCAAGGAGCTGTTCACGGTCGGTTGGTTCCGCCGGCCCCGCCGGTAGGCGCGGGCGCCATCGCCATCAACACGATCGTGCGTTCGGTGGCGTGCGCGACCCCGTGCGGGACGGCCGCGGGGGCGACGAGCAGATCGCCGGGACCGGCCGCAATCGTCTTCTCGCCGATGACGAAAGTGGCCTTTCCACTGAGCACCACATAGAATTTGTCGGCGCCCGCGTGCGTGTGAACCGCTTGGCTCTGTCCCGGCTCGAAGCAGTTGAGCCCGGCGATCAGCCGGTGAGATCGAAAGCAGTCGACCTTGGTCATCGCATCCGCGCGGAACGCGGCGCGCTCGAGCAGGTGCTGCACCAATTCTGGGGATTCCATGGGCGATTCCTGGCTCCAGACGGACGATACGCGCAGGGAGCGAAATGATACGACTGGGACCGGGGGTGGGCCAATGAGCCAGACCCGAATGGAACGCGATCCCTTGGGAGAGCTGCCGGTTCCGGCGGACGCGCTGTGGGGCATTCAAACGGAACGCGCCCGCCAAAACTTTCCCATTTCCAATCTGCGACCCCTCCCCGCGTTCGTCGACGCCTGTATCGGGATCAAGAAGGCCGCGGCGCTGACGCACCGCGAGACAGGCAGACTCGATCCGCAGCTTGCCGATGCCATCATCCGCGCGGCCGACGAGGTGCTCGCCGGCGGACATCGAGACCAGTTCGTCGTCGATCCCTATCAGGCAGGAGCCGGCACCTCGCACAACATGAACTGCAACGAGGTGCTCGCGAACCGCGCCAACGAGCTGCTGGGCGCGAAGCGGGGCGCCTACAAGCCCGTGCACCCCAACGATCACGTCAACATGGCTCAGTCCACCAACGACGTGATTCCCACCGCGATCCGGCTCGGCGCGCTGGCGCTGTTGCCGGCACTGACGGAGGCGCTCGCACGCCTGGTCCGCGCGTTCCTGGCCAAAGGCCAGGCATTCGACGGCATCGTCAAGTCCGGCCGAACCCATCTTCAGGACGCGACGCCCGTGCGCCTCGGTCAGGAGTTCACGGCCTACGGCCACACCGTCGAGCGCCATGGCGCGCGCATCGCGCGCGCGGCGGACGATCTGCGCGATCTCGGTATCGGCGGCACGGCGGTCGGTACCGGACTCAACGCCGAGCCGCAGTATCCCGCGTTGATGGTCAAACACCTGCAGGCTGTGACCAAACAGCAGCTTCGCGCCGGTCAGGATCGCGTACAGCTGATGCAGTCGCTGGGCGATCCCACCGCGTTCTCGGGCGCGGTGCGGACATACGCCGTCGATCTCGGCAAAATCGCGAGCGATCTCCGCCTCATGGTGTCGGGGCCGCGAACCGGATTCGCGGAGATCGTGCTGCCCGCGGTGCAACCGGGATCGAGTATCATGCCGGGCAAGGTGAATCCGTCGATTCCCGAGATGGTGAATCAGGTCTGCTTTCAGGTCCTCGGCAACGACGTCACGGTGACGACAGCCGCCGAGGCGGGACAGCTCGAGCTGAACGTGATGATGCCCGTCATCGCGCATAACCTGTTCTTCTCGATGATGATTCTCACGAACGCCACCCGCGTGCTGGCGGAACGATGCGTGGAGGGCATCGAGGCCGATGCGGCGCAGTGCGCCTACTGGCTCGAGCGCAGCCCGGCGCTCGTCACCGCGCTCGCGCCGAAGATCGGCTATGCCGAAGCCGCCAAACTCGCCAAGGAAGCCGTCGCCAAGAACGTCACCGTGCGCCAGCTCGTGATGGAGAAGGGTCTGTTGCAAGGCAAGGAGCTGGATCAAGTCCTCGATCTCCGGGCAATGACGGAGCTCGGGGTCCCCGGAGAGCGGAAGTAGCCCAGACCTCGAGAGGAGGAAGCGCGCTCATGAGCTGGATTATTGCAGGGTTGATCGCGGGCGTCGTGGCATACCTCGTCGATTATGTGATGTGGGGAAAAGTGTTCACGAAGGGAATGGAAGGATTCGCGGAGAAGCTGACGCCGGAGCAGATGAAGGCGTTCATGGGTCCGGCGATGGTGAAGTCCGCAGTGCTGGCGCTCGCGTTCGGCGTGCTCTTTGCCTGGTTCTATAACCAGTTCCGGCCCTGCCTCTGGGCGCAATCCGGCGGACCACTGGCGGGCATGGAGTTCGGGACTGTGTTGTGGCTGCCAACCATTCTCCTCTCGACGATGGGCGGCAGTGTGTGGTGGACTCGCCTGCGTCCCCTGCATCGCGCGACGGCGTGGTCATGGCTGATACGGATGAATGCTGCGGGTGTGGCGGTGGGCCTTCTCATGAAGTGACAGCAGTCACGAAGTGACAACAGTCACGGCAGGCGCGGGCGCGATGAGACTAACAATTTCGCATGCGAACTCTCTCACTTCTGCTCATCGCGCTCGTCTTCTCCGGCAGCGTCGCCGCCCAGCGGCGTGCCCGCATTGGTCCCACCGTGTCCTCCATGGCCATCGAAGACGCAACCGGCACACACTCATACAGCGCAATCGGCGCCAGTCTGGCACTGCTTTCTGGCGATGATGGGGAAGTGGGGGTCGGTGTCTCGCGCTACGACAACCTCTCCAGCACCAACTGCGTCCGGCAACTGACGTTCGCCGGCGTCGAGTCCAATTACTATCCTGTCGGCTCCAAAGGCCTCGCGCCCTACGCATCCACCGCCCTCGGGCTTGCGCGTGTCACCGATCAGGACGTGGACTTACTGGGGATCTGCACGGCCGCCACGCCCAAGAACGAGATCGGGCTCGGCTTCGGGCTCGGTGTCCGACTCAATCTCGGAGCACAAGCCGCCGCGCTTGTCGAGGGACGATTCTTCCAGGTACCGAACAGCGCGATCCAATCGCTCGAGGCGCGCGCCAACTTGTCGCTCGCGTTTGGAGGCGAGCGTAAGAGCGACTTGCTCAATGGCACTCTGGGTCCCGCCGTCAGTGTTTTGCCGCGCTTGAGTGGGCCGATGGAAGCGCGCGGCCCAGCGCTGGGGGTGCGGTTCCGGCGCGACACCAAGAAAGGTGCGCTTGGATTGCAGATCGATTATGCCCCGTTGCACGTGATCGGTTGCTCGAGCGATTGCGAGCCCAGTGCGATCTTCTTCGCGCCGGGGTATGAGCCCTCGCTCCGCACCAACTGGGGTCGCATGTACGTCGACTTCGGGCTCCTGCTGGCCGGCTTTCCGTCGACCGGTCCCGATCGCGGCATGTCGGAGGGCGCTCATGGCGGCCTCGGCGCCGATATCTTCAGCGGGGCGAGCTTGATGTGGAACGTGAATGGGCGCGCGCTCTGGATGCAGCGGAACAGCGGCGAGAACGTGTTCTTCCTGCAGGTGGGGCTGAGCGTCAGCCCGCAGATCCGCAATAGCCATTGAATCCCGATAACGGCTCTCGCATATTCCCCCCATGCGTGTTACCACCTGGGCGGAATACGGATTGATCGTTTCGACTCATCTTGCGAAGCGCGCGGGGCAGGGCCCGGTCGCTGCAAGAGAGCTCTCCGAGCAGGAGCGACTCCCCCACGATTATGTCGAGCAGATTCTGCTGCGCCTGCGGCGCGCGGGTCTGGTCGATTCCGTCCGTGGGGCGCGGGGCGGCTACTTGCTGGCCCGGGCGCCGCAGGCCATCAGCGTCAAAGACGTCATGGAAGCGTCGGAGCACGTGACCTTCGAAGTGAACTGCGACCTGCACCGGGTCGATGCTGAACGCTGCGATCCTGCGACGGCCTGCAGCATTCGCCCCGTGTGGCGCCTGCTGGAGCGGCGCATCAACGAGGTGCTCGCCGGCATCACGCTCGCGGATCTGCAGCTTGCCGAGCCGCAGGTGTACCAGATCGCCGGGGTTGGTTTAGGAAACTGACCATGCTGTCCCACGAGGAGCTGCTGCGGTACTCGCGGCACCTCACACTCCCCCAGGTCGGTCTCGCAGGCCAAACCAAGCTTCGTTCGGCACGGGTTCTTCTCATCGGTGCGGGAGGTCTCGGATCACCGGCGGCATTGTATCTCGCCGCGGCCGGCGTTGGCACCCTCGGCATCGTCGACTTCGACGTCGTCGATCGCAGCAACCTGCAACGTCAGATTCTGCACGGCACGGCGGGAATCGGCACGGCGAAAACCGCGTCGGCACGCGAGCGGCTGCACGACGTCAATCCGCATGTGGCGGTCGAGACGTTCTCCGAACGGCTCACATCGGCGAATGCACTCGACGTGATTCGCGGGTTCGACATTGTCGTCGACGGATCGGACAACTTCCCCACGCGCTATCTGGTCAACGATGCCTGCGTCCTGCTCGGCAAGCCGGACGTGTACGGGTCGGTATTGCAGTTCGACGGGCAGGTTTCGGTCTTCGATGCGCGGCGCGGTCCCTGCTATCGCTGCCTGTTCGCCGACCCGCCACCACCGGATCTCGTTCCATCGTGTGCCGAAGGGGGCGTGCTCGGCGTCCTGCCCGGTATCATCGGCTCGCTGCAGGCACTCGAAGCGATCAAGCTGATCGTCGCCTTCGGTGAGCCGCTGATCGGCCGGTTGCTGCTGTTCGATGGCCGTCGCCTGCAATTCCGCGAGCTTGCGCTCGAGAAAGATCGCGAGTGTCCGGTCTGCGGCGAACATCCGACGGTGACGACGCTGATCGACTATGAAGCGTTCTGCGGGACGGGCCATGCGGGGGCGACAGATGGCGTCGAGATCAGCGCTCACGAGCTGTATCGCGAGCGGGGTCGCAAGCCCAATCTGGTCCTGCTCGACGTGCGCGAGACGCGCGAGGCGGAGATCGCTCAGATCGAAGGCGCTCGCTACATCCCGCTGCGCGAATTGCCGGGTCGTCTCGCCGAGATTCCGGGGCACGGGGAGATCGTCACCATCTGTCATCACGGCCCACGCTCGCTGAAGGCGCGCGAGATTCTCGTCGGGGCGGGCTTCCCGAACGTGCGCTCGCTTGCCGGAGGGATCGACGCGTGGTCGCGGGAGATCGATTCGAGAGTACCGCGGTACTAGTGCCGAAGGGGGGACTCGAACCCCCACGGGCTTGCGCCCACTGGCTCCTGAAGCCAGCGCGTCTACCAGTTCCACCACTTCGGCGTCGGTTTTCGAGGAACGGCAATCTAGATCGTTGTATAACCCCAAGTCAATGCGTATCTTGCCCACGACTGTGGAAAAAATATCGATTGCTCGGAACCCGCGCGCGCGGCACGACTATCATCTCCTGGAAACGTGGGAGGCGGGACTCGTGCTGACCGGAACCGAAGTGAAGTCGCTGCGCGATCGTAAAGCGAGTCTCAACGAGGCCTACGCGCACGTGCGGAACGGTGAGGTCTGGCTCGAGGGCATGACCATCTCCCACTACGGACCGGGCAGCTACAACAACCCCCCGCCGGCGCGGTCCCGGAAATTGCTGCTCCACAAACGCGAAATCCGCAAACTGTTGGGCGCCACGACCCAGAAAGGCCTCACCGTCGTACCGCTGGAGATCTACTTCAAGGACGGACTGGCGAAAGTCGCTATCGCGCTCGCCAAAGCGAAGAAGGCGCATGACAAGCGCGAAGATCTGAAGCGCCGTGTCGCCGAGCGAGAGATGGCACGTGTTGTGAAGGGGAGACGGGCGTGAACGTCTTCCTTCTTCTTGCCTTGCTCGTGCCGCAGCAGGTCCTGATCGCGACGCCTCGCGGTCAGTCCAGTATTCCCGTGACGAACGAGCGGGGCAATGCCGCGGTCGCCGCCGTGCTGCTCTCGCGGCCGCTCGGCCTGTCCATCTCGCTCGATGGCTCCACGATCCGCGCGACGTTGGGTGGCGCTGACAGTTCGTTCGAGTTTGATCTCGGCTCACCCTTCGTTCGCTACGCCGGCACCGCGTATCCGATGGTTGGCGCTCCATATGTGGCGCGGGACACCCTGTTCCTGCCGCTGCATTGGCTGGTCGATTACGTGCCACACCTGCTCGCCGGGCGCTACCGCGATCCCG
>DAIQBJ010000039.1:0-16067 GCA_036781225.1 Gemmatimonadales bacterium
CGCAAGGACGAGGCGCTGGCGTCGTATCGGCACGCGACGGACGTCGATCCGCGCTACGCGCTGGCGTGGAACAACGTCGGTGTCGTGCTCGCGCATCAGCGCGACGCCGACGATGCGATTGAGGCGTTCCGCAAGGCGTTGCAGCTGTCGTCCGCATTTGCCGCCGCCCGGCTCAATCTCGCGTTGCTGCTCACGCATCTGCGGCGCTTCCAGCTGGCGCTCGAGGCGTACCGCCAGGTCCTGGCGGACCAGCCCACCTCGGCGCCGGCGTGGAACGGCGTCGGGCTCGTGCTCGTCGAGCTGAAGCGCTTTCTCGACGCGCGCAACGCCTTCGTGCGCGCGGTCGAAGCCGATCCGCAGAGCGCGGGCGCGCATTACAACCTCAGCTTTACGCTCTCGAATCTCGGCGACTTCGACGGCGCATTGCGCGCCACCAAGCGCGCGCTCGAGCTCGATCCCTACTACGTCTCGCAGAAATTCGCCCTGGCCATCGATCTGCAGTACGAGACCGTCTCGATCGGCATCGTCCCCGAGATCTCCGCCGATGTCGCCGCCGACAACTTGAGCGGCGAGTTCGCGTTCGATCAGCGGCTGATCGATAACATCTTCAAGGAGCTGGAGCCGCCGGCGACGGCGGCGCAGCCCGCTCCCGTGGGCATCGCGAAGAAGCCGGAGGATCCGCTGGCGCTGGCACGGGACTACGTCAGCAAGGGGATGATGGATCTGGCGGTCGCCGAGGCCACGCGCGCCGTGCAGCGCGGCGCCGATCGCGGCCAGGCGGCGACACTGGTGGGCGACAGTTACGCGCGGCGCGGATTGCACGGCGAAGCGTTGGAGCGCTATCGCGAAGCCCGCACGCTCGACGCCGCCAATGCGACCGCGGCGCTCGGCGAAGTGAAGAGCTTGCTCGCGATGCAGCGGCCGGCCGAAGCGCTGCCGCTCGCCGAAGCGCTGGTGACCCAGACGCCTGGCGAGGTGGAGGCGCTGGTCGGTGTGGCGAAGGCGCGCGCCGCGACCGGCGATGCCGCCGGCGCGCTGACCGCGCTGCGCGAGGCCCAGACCCGCGCCCCGGCCCGCGCCGATCTGCACAAGCTGCAAGGCGACGTCGCGCTCAAAGTCGGCGACCGGCAGGGCGCGCGGCAGGCGTACCGCGCGGCGCTCGATCTCGATCAGGGCTTCGTGCAGGTGTGGCTGGATCTGGGACGACTGCACGAACAGGACGAGGAATGGGGCGATGCGCAGCGGGCGTACGAAGAAGCGCTCGAGGCGTTGCCCACCTTCCACGAGGCGTCCCTCGCGCTCGCGGATCTGTTGCGGCGCACCGGCAGCGTGCGCGCCGCCGTCGTGCGGCTCGCGGACATGCTGGAACAGGACCCGTACGATCTCGACGCGTTGCTGCTGCTCGGCCGTGCGCTGCTCGACGACAAGCGCACCGAGGAGGCGCTCGCGGCGTTCCGGCGGGTCCTCAAGTTCGACATCGAACACACCGCCGCGCTCTTTTACCTGGGCGCGACGCTCGCACGGCTGCAGCGCTATGCGGAGGCCGTCGACGCCTGGGAGCGGGTCACGCGCATCGATCCCGGCGGCCCGTTCGCCCAGCGCGCCCGCAGGCATGCGCGCACCGCGCTCGACTTGCAGCACATCTTCTCGACGTCGGACGCGGCCTGATGGCGATCGAGGGACCGCTCCGCGAGCTCGGTATCCATGATGTCTTCCAGCTGCTCGATTTGAGTCGCAAGACGGGCGCGCTGCGCGTCACGTCGGAGCTGCGTCACAACGAGGGGACGATCTACTTCGACAACGGTGTCATCGTCTCGGCCGAGATCCGCAGCAATCCCCATCCGCTGGGGGCGGTGCTGCTGCGGACCGGGAAGATCACCGAGGCCGACCTCGAGCGCGCGCGCGACATGCAGCTCCGCCAGGGGGATAAGCGCCGCCTGGGCGAGATCCTCGTGTCGCTCGGTGTGATCACGCAGCGCGAGGTGGAGCGGCAGGTGCGGTTTCAGATCGAAGAAGTGGTGTTCGAGGTGATGAGCTGGAACGAAGGCTACTTCTCGTTCAACGACGAACCCGACACCAAGGTGCCGACCGAGGTCACCGTGCGCATTCCCGTCGAAGCGCTCCTGATGGAAGGGGCACGGCGGATCGACGAGTGGTCGCGCATCGAGAACCGGATTCCGCACGTCGGTGTCGTGCCTTCCCTGGCGCCGCCACCGGAAGGCGGCGGCGGAGAGCTCGATCTCCTGCCCCCCGAATGGGAAGTCCTGGCGCTCATCGACGGCGAGCGCTCCGTCCGTGGGCTGGCCACCGAACTCGGCCGCTCGGACTTCGAGGTCGCGAAGACGCTGTTTGGGCTCGAGAGCGCGGGCGTGATCGTGCTCATGGATCCCGGGACGACCCGGCAGGGGCGCGACAGCACGTCAGCCGACCTCACCGAGCTGGTCGCGAGAGCGGAGCGGGCGCTGCAGGCAAAGGATCTCGATGCCGCGCGCGCGGCCGCCGAGCAGGCGGGGAGCCTGCAACCGCACGATGCGATCGTCCATCTGCTGCTCGGTCGCATTCATCTGGCGCGGGGCCACGCGTCAGCGGCGGTCGAGGAATTGCGCCGCGCCGTGCGGCTCGACCCGCTGCTCGCGGCCGCGCACCGCCAGCTCGGGTTCGCGCTGGTGGCGATGGGCCGCTTTGGGGAAGCCGTCGCCAGCTGGGACCAGTGGGATCGGCTGGCGGGGCGCAGTCCCGAGGAAGAGGCGCAGCGCCCGGATGTGGAGCGCGCGCGCCAGGCCGCGCGGGTATTCGCCCATGGCTGAAGACATCCGCGCGCTCTCCGCCCAGCTCGCCCAGGATCCGCAGAGCCTGGTGTTCCTGCGGCTCGGCGAAGCGTTGCGTCGCAAGGGCCAGCTCGACGCCGCGTTGCGCGTCGCGCTGAACGGGCTCGAGCGCCACCCGCACCTGGCGGACGCGCACGATCTGTACGCGCGCGTGCTCACCGACAAGCACGACTACGAGCACGCGTTCGACGAGTGGGACATGGCGGTGCAAATCGCGCCGCATCACACCGGCGCGTTGAAAGGGCTTGCGTTCCTGTATTTCAAAGTGGGAGACATCGCCCAGGCGGAGGCCCACCTCGAGGCCGCGCGCAAGATCGAGCCCGACGATCCCACGATCGATCAGGCCATCGCGATGGTGCGCGGCGAGGTCACGCAAGCGCAACCGACGGCTCCGACCGCCCCGACCGCCGAATATGCAGCGGCGCCTTCCGCTTCACCGCCGGCGACCGCGCCGGCCGCCCCGGCCGCCCCGGCCGCCCCGGCCGCCCCGACCGCGCCGACCGCGCCGACCGCCGCCTCTGCCATTGACGAGTCCCGCGTCTTTGCCGGTCTCGACGGCGCCAACGAGGGCCTCCTGCTCATCGACGGTGCCGGTCGGGTGCTTGGCGGGGGGTTGCGGGACAAGTCCGGGGTTGATGTGACTGATGCCGTCGCCGCATACCTTGCAGGCGTCTCCCAGGAGGCCGCGCGTACCGCGAAACTGCTCGGGCTGGGCGCATGGAACGGTCTGTCGGCCGAAGGGCAGCACGGCAACGTGCATCTCGCGCATCCGACGTCCGAAGCCCTCTTGCTCGTGGTGCGAGAGCGTGGCATACCACTCGGGCGACTGACGATCCTGGCGCAGCGGGCAACGGCGCTGGCGCGCCGCTGGCTGGAGAAAGAAACGTGAGCACCGCTCTCGATCTCATCACGCGCGTGCGCGGGGTGCGCGGTGCCATGCTCGTCACGGCGGACGACGGGCTCGTCGTCGCCGAGCAGCTGATGGAGGGCATCAAAGGCAGCGCCGTGGCCGCGCTGGCCGCGAGTCTGGCGGGACGTCTGCGCCGGGCGATGGAGGCGGCCGGGACCGGCGCCAGCGTGTTCTGGCATTTGCAGGGGGAGCAGGGTGCCTTGCTCGTCGTGCCCGGGGGGAAAGCGTCCGACGGAGGAGGGGGGGGAGGCATTCTGGTCGTCGCCGTGGCGGAGCCCGATGTGAATATCGGCCTCGTTCGGCTCGAGCTGCTGCGCGCGGCGGAGGCATTTCTCTGAGCCCGCACACCCGCGCCGTCGAGAGCTGGACGCTGCAGCCGCTCACCGACTTCGTGCGCGAAGCGTCGGTGCGTCTCGTGCTCGTGCTGACGCCGGCGGGGCAGGTGCTCGCGCAATCGGGATTCTCCCGCGCCGTCGACGTGATGTCGGCGGCGGCGCTCGCGGCGGCGATTGTCGCCACGACGGCGGAGCTTGCCCGGCAGCTGCAGCAGCCGCCGTTTGCCGCCCTCAGCCACCAGGGGCCGAAGCACGGCTTCTTCCTCGCATCGTTCAAGTCCGAGCGCGGCAGCCTCGCGGTGCTCGCTGTTTACGATCTCGACGTTTCATCGCTCGGCCTGGTGCAGTTATTCTATGAGCAACTTGCAGCGGAACTGAAGGCGGCGAGCCCCAAGGGCTCGGTCCCGAAACAGGTGCTGGCCGCTGACTTCGAGCGCGAGCTGACGGACAGCCTCAACACGCTGTTTGGGAGATAGCCCGTGTCCCTGGTCAACTTCACGAGCCGCGAGATCACCTGCAAAATCGTCTATTACGGACCGGGCCGATCCGGGAAGACCACGAATCTCCATTACGTCTACGAGCGCGTGCCGGAGACCCGCCGCGGGCGCATGGTGTCGCTCGCCACGCAGACCGACCGCACCCTGTTCTTCGATTTCCTCCCGATCGACCTGGGTCAGATCTCGGGCTTCAGCACGCGCTTCCAGTTGTACACGGTACCGGGGCAGGTCTACTACAACGCGACCCGCCGGCTCGTCCTCCAGGGCGCGGACGGCGTCGTGTTCGTCGGCGACAGCCAGGCGCGCCAGCTCGATGAGAATCTCGAGAGCTTGCAGAACCTGCAGAGCAATTTGCTCGAGCACGGCGTCGACGTCCGCACGATGCCGCTGGTGATGCAGTACAACAAGCAGGACCTCCCGCGCGAGCTCATTCTCACGCCGCCCGAGCTCGACGACGCGCTGAACTTCCGCGCCGTCCCCTCCTTCCCGGCAGATGCGCTGCACGGCACGGGCGTGTTCGAAACGCTGAAGGGGATTTCGGAGCTCGTGCTCAAGCGGCTCGCCGCGGGGAGCCCTGCGGTATGACGACCTCGCTCAACCCGCGCTTTACCTTCGACACGTTCGTGGTGGGCGCCGCCAATCGTCTAGCGGTGACCGCCGGCCGCACGGTCGCGGAGAACCCCGGCTCCGCCTACAACCCGCTCTTCATCTATAGTGGGTCGGGCCTGGGGAAGACCCATGTCCTGATGGCGATCGGCCACGCGGCCAAGGCGCTCGCTCCCCAGCTCAACATCGAGTACCTGACGCTCGACGAGTACGTGGAGGCCTTTCACGCCGCGATCGCCGCGGGGCAGGGTGACGCGTTCCGCCGCCGCTTCCAGAACGTCGGCGTGCTCCTGGTGGACGACGTGCAATTCCTGACCAACCGCAAGGAGATGCAGACCGAGCTGCTCAGGCTGACGGAAGCGTTGCAGCAGACCGGCCACCAGATCGTCCTGGCGAGCGACCGTCCGCCGGCCGAAATCGCCGATCTGGACGAGCGCCTGATTTCCCGCTTTTCCGGGGGACTCGTGGTGGACATGGGGATTCCGGACTACGAGACGCGCGTCGCCATTCTGCGCCGCAAGGCGGAGGAACGGGGATCCTCGTTCCAACCCGGCGTGCTCGAGACCGTCGCGAAAGTCGAGTTCCCCAATGTGCGCGAGCTGATGGGTGCGCTGAACCGGATCGTCGCATTCCAGGCCGTGAACGAGACGCCGATCAACGCCGAAGCGGTGCGCCGAGTACTCGGCGTGCGTACCGCCGAATCACCTCCCGCCGCCGGAGCGACCGCCGCCGCATCTCCCGGCGCTTCACCCGATGAGTTCTCACAATTCTTGACCGATGTGACCTTCACGGTCGGGAAGGCTGTCGAAGCGTGGCGCGCCCGGGTGACCGAGGCCGTGCTGCGGTGGGAGGGTGAGGGGTACCGCACCGGCCGGCTCGAGCGACTCCTCGATCAGGACAAGCCGTCCGCCGTCGACGAAGAAATCGCCGCCTACGTCCACGATGTCGAGCGGTTGAAGGCGCTCGCGGCCGAAGTCGCGACGCTCGATCCGCAGGCCGCCGGTGACAAGGTCTTTCATGACCCAGGGCGGATGGAGGAGGCCGAAGCCGCGGCGGCGCGCGTGCGCGACGGCGCCGCTCCACCCCCCGCGCCATCAGCCGCGTTCCCGCTCGACACGTACATGGCGGGGTTGTCCAACGACGTCGCGCTCAAAGCCGCTCGCGACGTCATCTCCAAGCCGGGCAAGAAGTACAACCCGCTGGTCATCGTGGGAAAGAGTGGTCTGGGCAAGACCCACCTGCTGCATGCGATCGGCCTCGAGCTGGCGAAGAAGCGCGGTGCGGTCGTGGCGTGTCTCTCGACGCAGGCGTTCGTCGATGAGCTGATCGCCGCGATCGACGGCAACCGCGTGGACTGGTGGCGCGCGCGCTACCGCCGCTGCACCGCGCTGCTGCTCGACGACATCCACCTGCTCGCGGGCAAAGAGCGGACGCAGGAGGAGCTCTTCAATTTCTTCAACCAGTTCCTCGACGCCGAGCGGCAATTGGTGTTCACGGCGCCCGCGCACCCGAACACGCTGGACGGGTTGGAAGAACGCATCGCGTCCCGGCTCGAGGGAGGGCTCGTCGCGGAGGTCGGCGAGCCGGACAAGGAGCTGCGCCGCAGCGCGCTCGAGCGTCTCCTCACACAGCAGCATATCCGGGCCGATGCCGCGCTCCTGGACTATTTCGCGGACCGCCCCGTGGACTCCGTCCGCAGCCTGACCGGCCTGGTACAGCGGGTCGTCGAAGCGGCGATGGCGCAGGAAGTGCCGGTCACGGCCGGTCTGGCGCGCGAGGTGCTCGAAGGTGCGCCCCCCCCCAGCGCGCGGCGCACGGCGGGAGCCCGGACCAGCGGCCTGGTCGTGTCGAGCGCCGGCGGTGTGCGCAGCCGTGAGAAGATGGTCTGGGACTGGCCCGCCGCGTCCGACCGCGTCATCGAGGAAGTGCGCTAATGGCGATCAAAGGGTCGCTCAAGGAAGCGTCGCTGCCGGACGTGCTGCAGCTGCTCGCGCTCGGCCAGAAAACCGGCTGCCTCTCGATCGCCGACCGCTCGAACTTCGGATACATCTACTTCGACCGCGGGCGCATCTGCTACGCCTCGATCGTGAATCGCCGCGACCGCCTGGGCGACATTCTCGTGAAGCACGAGAAGATCTCGCAGGAGCAGCTGGACGCCGCGGTTCATCGCCAGGGCAGGGAGCGCAATAAGAAACTGGGCGAGATTCTCGTGAATCAGACTGTGCTCACGCAGGAGGAGCTCGAGCGCTACATGCGCATGCAGATCGAGGAATCGGTCTTCTACCTGTTCACCTGGACGCAGGGGACGTTCAATTTCGAGGCCGACGTCCGTCCCGAGCAGCAGGACTTCCTCGTCTCGATCAATCCCGAATCGCTGTTGCTCGAGGGCGCGCGGCGCGTGGACGAATGGGGGTTGATCGAGAAGAAGATTCCCTCGTTCGATCTGATCTTCCTCGTCGATCGCGACCGCCTGGCGATCAGCGACGCCACGCTCACCGACCTGCAGGAGCGGCTGCTCGCGCTGGTCGACGGGTCGCGCGACGTAAACCAGGTCATCGAAGACTCCGGCATGGGTGAGTTCGAGGTCGGCAAGGCGCTGTACGGGCTCGTCACCGCGGGCTTCCTGCATCGCGCGGGCCGAACGTCCGGCGTCGAAGACCTCAAGATGACCGATGCGCGTGTCGAAGAGCACCGCAACCTCGGCATCGCGTTCTACAAGACCGGCATGCTGGACGAAGCCACGCGGGAATTCCGCCGCGTGGCCGAGCTGCGGCCCGGCGACGGCGGCGCACACTTCTTCATCGGCCTGGTGGCGCTGAAGCAGGCGCGCTGGCGCGAGGCCATGGAAGCGCTGCGGCTCGCCGCGGAGAAAGGCGGCGCTCGGCCCGCCGTGCTTCACAATCTCGGCTTCGCCTTCGAGCAGCTCGGCCGCCTCGAGGAGGCCGAGGCTGCCTACGCCGAAGCGGCGTCGCGTGCGAAGACCGATCCGCGCGTGTACGTCGGGTGGGGCGTCGTTGCGCTGAAGCAGGGTGATCACGTCGGGGCCGCGGGCCGGCTCGACCGCGCCAAGGAGCTCTTCGCCGACGCCGTGCCCCCCATCTGGTACTGGGCGCGAGTCCTCGCCGCGGCTGGCGCGGGCGACTTCGAAACCGCCGAGCAGCTCGCCGCTCAGGCGGTCGAGGCATATCCGCAGAACGGCGTGTTGCGCAACAATCTCGCGGTGCTGCTCGAGCTCGCGGGGGAGCTGAACCAGGCGGAAGAGCTCGCCCGCGCCGCGCTGCAGGATGAGCCGTCGCTGCCGCAGCTCTCCAAGAACCTCGGTGACCTGGCCTATCGCGCGTCTCGCTACGACGACGCGTGGGGTCTCTATCAGCGCGCCATCGAGTTGGCGCCGGAGCTGGGCGACGACGTCTATTTCAAGCTCGGCAACATCGCCTACAAGCGAAACGAGCGGGAGCAGGCGAGCGACCTGTGGCGCCGGGCCCTCGAGTTGAACCCCAAGCACGAGCTCGTCCGAGCGAATCTGGAAACCCTGAGCTCCTTGTCGTGAGCGTTGAGGGGGCGGGGGCGGACGAGCGCGGCTTCCAGGCGCTCACGGATAAGGTCACTCGCGAGCGCGGCATCAGCTGCGAATCCTATAAGGAAAAATGCTTGAAGCGCCGCATCGCGGTGCGCATGCGGGCGCGCGGCGTCCACACCTACGCCGATTACGCCATGCTGCTCGATCGCGACGCGCGCGAATATCAGGAGCTGCTCGACGCCCTCACCATCAACGTCACGAAATTCTTTCGCAACCCGGAAACGTGGGACGCGCTGCGCCCCCACCTCACCGCACTGTGGGCGGCACGCCATCGCGCAGGCAGCCGGCTGCGGGTCTGGTCGGCCGGGTGTGCGTCGGGTGAGGAGCCCTACACCATCGCCGTCCTCCTCGCGGAGACGCTCGGCGACGACCTCCTCGATCAATCACTCATCGATGCGACCGATATTGACCGGCTCAGCCTGGAGCGCACCCACCAGGCGCATTACCCCGACACGGCCTTCACGGAAATGCCGGCGGCCCTCAAGCGTCGGTACTTCGTGGACCGGCAACCGGTTCCGAGGATTCGCGCGCTCCTCCGGGTTCTGGCGCACGACCTCACCCGCGAGCCGCCGCCGCGCCCGGTGTACGATCTCATCGTGTGCCGCAACGTCGTCATCTACTTCGAGCGCGAGGCGCAGGAACGGCTGTTTCAGGGGTTCGTGAATGCGCTGGCGCCCGGCGGCATCCTGCTGCTCGGCAAGGTGGAGACGCTGTTCGGGCCGGCACGCGAGCAGCTCACGCTGGTCGATCCGCGCGAACGCATCTACGTCAAACCGGCGTGAAGGAAACCGTTGTCAAAGTCGCCGAGTGGGCTGCCGAGCGAGGTGAGGGCGTTCTCGTTACCCTCGGCCTCGGCTCCTGCGTCGCCATCATGCTCTACGACGCGGAAAGCAGAGCCGGAGCGATGGCGCACGTGCTCCTGCCGTCGATCAGCCTGGCGCGCGACACCAGCAACCGCGCCAAGTTTCCCGAGACCGCCGTGCCGCTGCTCATCGAACGCCTCAAGGCGCTCGGCGCCGACCCCCGGCGCCTCAGCGCGAAGCTCGCCGGCGGTGCCCGCATGTTCAGCCAGCTCGCCACGCCGGGCACGATTCAGATGGGTGAGCGCAACGTGCTGGCCGCGCGCAGCGCCCTGCGGGCCGCCGCCATCCCGATCGTGCGCGAAGCGGTGGGCGGCGAGCGCGGTCGCAGCGTGCGGTTTCACGTGAAGGACGGCCGCGTGGAGATCCGGTCGGTGGGAACCGATGAACTCGTCATCTGATCGCTCCGCCAAACCCACCGTGTTGGTGGCGGACGACAGCGCGCTCATGCGGCGGGTGCTCGTCGACGTCCTCGGCGGCGGCGAGGCAGAAAACGGCGAATTCCGTGTCGTCGCCATTGCGCGCGACGGACTCGATGCGATCCGCAAGATCCACCAGTACAACCCCGACGTGGTGACGCTCGATCTCGAGATGCCGCAGCTCGATGGACTGGCCGCGATCGGGTACATCATGTCGGAATCGCCGCGCCCGATCGTCGTCGTGAGCGCGCACGCGGGCCGGGGCACGGCTACCGCCATCCGCGCGCTCGAGCTCGGCGCGGTGGAGATTGTCGCGAAACCTTCCCCCCCGCCCGATGGCACCGGCCATCCGCGCGCCGTTCTGGCAGCGCTCGCTCCGCAACTCATTGAGGCGGTCCGGCGCGCGCTGGCGGCCGACGTGTCACACGTCAAAGTGCTGGCTCGGCCGCCGGGGCCCGTCATGCATCCACCCGAGCTGGCGTTGCGCGGTCGCGCGGTGCTCGCAGTCGGTGTCGCGGCGTCGACCGGTGGACCGCGCGCGCTCGCCGATCTCATCCCGCGACTGCCGGTGGGTCGCGGCGCCGCCGTGCTCATCGTGCAACACATGCCGCCCCGGTTCACGCGCAGTCTCGCGGAGAGGCTCGATTCGATGAGTCCGTTACGCGTCATGGAAGCGGACGACGGCGCGCCGGTGGTCGCGGACACGGCATACGTGGCCCCGGGCGATTATCATATGCGGGTGCGGTCCGCTCACGATGGTCCGGTCATCGCGCTCGACCAGTCACCTCCCATCTGGGGTGTCCGCCCGGCTGCCGATCCGCTGTTTCACTCCATTGCACAGCTCTACGGCGCGCGCGGCGTGGGTGTGGTGCTCACCGGCATGGGGCGCGATGGCGCCGACGGGCTGCGCGCCATTCACGACGCCGGAGGCGCCGGGCTTGCCCAGGATCGGGAAACCGCAGTGATCCCCGGGATGCCCAATGCTGCAGTCCAGGCGGGTGGCGTCGATGCAGTGCTACCGCTCGGACAGATTCCTGATCGTGTAGGGATTGAGCTTCTGAAGAGGAATCCTCGATCCTAAGTCGACACGCTAAAGCCTGCGCTCAATTGCACACTGTCCTTAAGGACAGTGTAGAAATGGGCCGACCCTTTAGGGTGGGAACACTATGAAGGGGTACTTGCTGGTTCGCTCCGAAGGCAAACCCTACGGTCTGCCCGTCAGCCGCGTGCTCGAAGTGGGCGATGCGACGGAAGTGCTCAGCGTCCCGCGCAAGTTGCCGGCGGTGCGGGGACTGACGCCGCTCCGCGGCCGCCTCGTTCCGCTGATTCACCTCGGTGCGTTCCTCACGGGCCGAGCCGCCCCTCCCGCGGAGACGACAGGAGTGAGCACGATCGTCCTCGTCGAGATCGCCGGCCGCCAGGTGGCGTTGGAAGTCGACGACGCCGACGCGGTCGTGCGCGAGCAGCCGCTTCCCGTGCCGCGCGGCCAGATGCTGCCGTGGGCGATCGGTGTGGCCGCGCAGGGGGTTGGGGGTGGGGGTGGGAGCGGCGAGGAGCTGGTACCGATTCTCGATTTGGATGCGCTGGGGGATCGCATCGGATGAGCACGGCCGCCGCGGGTGATGATGTCCAGCTCGTCACGTTCAAGGTGGGCGGCCAGGATTTTGCGTTCAATATTTTTCAGGTCGAGCGCATCCTGCGATACGAAGCACCGGCGCCTCTCCCGAAGGCGCCTGAGTTCCTCGAGGGCGTGCTGCAATACCAGGGTACCGCAGTCCCGCTCATCGATCTGCGCAAACGGTTGGGCACCGCGTCACCGCTGCGCGAAGACACCCGCACTGTCATTCTCGAGTTCGATGGCGGCAAGATCGGCATCATCGTCGACGCGGTGACGGAAGTGCTGCAGCTGGCCGCGCAGGCGGTGACTCCCCCGCCGGGGATCGTGAAGGGATTGGCGGCAGAGTACATCGCCGGCCTGGTGGTGCAGAACGGGCGCACGATCATCGTGCTCAACACGAACAAGCTGCTGACGGCCAAGGAGAAGCTCGCCCTGCAGGGAGCGACGTGATGGCGGATTCACCGGTTGCGGCATTGCGGCAGGAGTATGAGACCATCGCGCGCCAGCTCGCGGGCGCGCCGGGAGCCGCGGAGCGCGACGCCGCCAAGCGGGAGATCATCGCGTACTTCAAGAAAGTGGATGGCATCCTGACGGAGCTGACGCAGCTGAAAGACGACATCCGCCAGCTCGTCGATCGCTACAAGCAGCTCACGGCCGACACCAAGCAGGCCGCGGCGCCCGCATTCACCGGAGCGCGACCGGCGCTCCATGCGGACCACATCGGCGCCTCCACGTTCATCGAAAAAGGCTGGAGCCTCATTTCGCTCGGCGACCACGCAGGCGCGATTCAGGCGCTCACCAAGGCGCTGCAGCTCTCGCCGGGTGAGACACAGGCGGAGTCGCTGCTCGGCTGGGCGCAAATGCTGCACGAGGATTACGACGACGCGCTCCAGACGTTCTCCAAAGTATTGATGAAGGAGCCGGCCAATTCGCTGGCCCGCATCAACGTCGGCTACATCTGCCTCAAGAAGCAGATTTTCGGCGAAGCGATCGAGCATTTGTCGAAGGCGATCCGGCTCGGCAACGACAAGAAGGCGACGTTGTACGCGCACTTCTACCTGGGCCTCGTGTACCTGCAGCGTGAGATGTACGAGGACGCGGAAACGTTTTTCGAGAAAACGCTCAAGCTGGGCCCGAACCTGATCGAAGCGTATTACGAGCTGGGCCGCGTGCACTGGTTCGCCGGCGATCAGGCCAAAGCGAAGTCCACGTGGGAAGACGGCTTCAAGGCGAACAAGTTCAATCCCTGGGGCAAGAAGTGTCAGGAGATGCTCGAGCTTGTTGCCAGGGGAGAGGAGCCGCCGCGAGACTAGTGCTCTCTCTCCTCTGCCTGCTCGTGCAGGGGCCGAGTGCAACAGAAGTCGGTCGCGTCACCGCCTTCGCGTGGCCCGGGCAAGAACGCCTGGCCACCGCGCTCGCCGAAGTGGCTGACCAGTCGACCGGATTTCCGGGGATCGGGGCGCTGCCCGACCGGCCCATTCGCCTCATCCTTGCCCCCACGCGCGAACGCTACGACTCGCTCACCCGTGGCCGGCTGCCGTTGTGGAGCGAAGGTGCGGCGTTTCCGGATGCCGGGACGATCGTCTTGTTGACCGACCGACCGAATGACCGCCCGACCGCCGCGTTACGCCACGAGCTGGCCCATCTCGCGCTGCGCTGGCACGTGGGCCGGCGTGCGCCGCTCTGGTTCGAGGAAGGGTACGCCGCGGTCGCGGCGCGGGAGTGGGACCGGCTGGACGCGCTGCGGCTCAACTGGCAGCTGGCGCGCGGCGTGCGCATGACGCTCGACGATGTCGATCGCTCGTTGCGTGGCGCCCGCGAGGATGCGCAGACGGGGTATGCGCTCGCGGCGACGGCTGTGCTGTTGCTTCAGCGCTGGGGCGGGGACCGCGGACTCGAGCCGCTACTCTCGAATCTGGCGCACGCCGGGTCCTTCGATGCCGCCCTGCGTGACACCTATCACATCACGGCGGGCGACTTCGAGGATCGGTGGCAGCGCGATGTCGGCTCCCGGTACGGCTGGCTGACATGGGCCGGTGCCATGGGCTTCTTCTGGCTCGCGATCGGCGCGATCCTGGTTGCCCTCGTCGGGCTGCGGCGGCGGCGTGACCGCGCGAAACGCGCGGCGCTCGACGCAGAGGAAACCCAAATGCTTGACGATCTTGGGATTAACGAATAGACTCCGTGCCCAATATGCCGGAACAGACGTTTGCCCGCTCACGCCTGCGCTTTGGACCAAAGAACTATGCCGTCCTCGGCGCCGCCTTGGTATCACTTGCGGTTGGATACTGGTTGCTGTCGAAGGGTTCAACGACGCTCGCGCCGGTGCTGCTCGTGCTGGGCTACTGTGTGTTGTTTCCGGTAGGCCTGGCTCTCTAGCACCTCCGCACTGCCCCCAAATGGCTCGGGCGAATAGCTCAGCGGTTCAGAGCGCCTGCCTTACACGCAGGATGTCGGGGGTTCGAATCCCTCTTCGCCCATTGGTGTAGCAGCCCGTAACGGAGGAACGAACACGGTGAGAGCGTTACCACTGGTGATCGCGCTGTCGACTGCAGTCGCCGCTACGGCTACCGCACAACTCGCGGCGCCGCAGGCGCCGACCCAGCGTCTTCTTGTGTTGCCCTTCCAGGCGTCGGCGGCGGACTCGGCAGGCAGCATCGCGCTCGCCGACGCCGTGCGCGATCGCATCACGGCGCTCGCGAAAGCCAAGGTCTCCGTCATCGCGAAGGCCAAGCTCTGCGAAGCGCTGAAGGCATCGGGCTTCCCCTGCGACGGCCTGCTCGATGATCAGCAGGCGCGCCAGCTCGCGCGCTTCCTCCAAGTGAACGCGTACGTGTCGGGGAAGTATGCGAAGACCGGCACCACACTATCCGCTGACGTGCGCCTCATCGACATCAGCAGCTCCGGCATGGCCGCGAGCTTTACGGTGACGAACGGCAATCCCGGCACCGCGTTGGCGTTGGCGGAGGCGATCGCGCAAAAGCTGAACACGGTGATTCGTGCCAGCGAACCGATCCAGGCCTGCAACGACGACCGCAAGAAGGGGCAGTTCACGAAGGCCAAATCCGACGCGCAAAAGGCGCTGCAAGCCGATCCCACCTCGGTAGGTGCGTACCTGTGCCTCGCGACCGTTTTCGAAGCGCAGCGCATGTCGGACAGCGTGCTCCACTACTCGAAGCAGGCGCTGAAGGGCGACAGCCTCAACGGCGCCGCGTGGGAAAACATCGCGCGGGTCTATCAACAAAGAGGTGACACCATCGCGATGCTCCAGGCGTTTACAGCGCAGGCGCGCGGTGAGCCGCGGAACGTCGGCAAGTGGCTGGGCATCGCGCAGGTCTGGCGTCAGATGAAGCAACCAGACTCAGCCGTCGCGGTGATCGAGGAGGCGTTGAAGGTGTCGCCGGGTGATCCGCAGCTGCTCGATCTCGAGCTGACAATCTGCAACGAGGCGAGCAAATTTGCGTGCTCCTCACGAGTGTTCTACGCAAAGGCACAGCACGATACGGCGCTGCTCGCCGACAGCGCGTTCCTGAAGCCCGCCATCGGCGCGGCACAGCAGGCCAAGGACACCGTTGCGCTGGATGTCTTCACGGCGGCGGCGGTGCTGCATTTTCCGAACAACGCCAGCTTCAAGCGGACGCGCGCGGCGTCGTATGAGATGCGGGGCAAGTCCGACTCGGCACTGATCATGCTTCTGGCGGCGTTGAAGATCGAGCCCCAAGACGTCGGGACGAGCCTGCAGATCGCCCAGATCCTGGTCGATCGCGCGGTACTCGACACGGCCGGTGTACCGAAAACAGATACCGCGGCCTTGAATCGGAGACGCGCGGCGTTTGCCCAGAAAGTGGATTCCGCCAAGCCTTATTTGAAGCCGGGACTCAGCTCCAGCGATTCCACGCAGCGGCTTGCGGCGTCGGTGATCATGCTGACCGCCGGCTCCAAGCTCGCGCAGGCGGGGGCGTACAATCAGGCCTATCCGTGGCTGGATACGCTGCTTACAGTCGTCGCGCCGAAAAACGCGGCTGATACAGCGGGACCGAGACAACAGATCCGCGTCAACGCCAGCTTCTGGTATGGGCTGTCGTCGGTGTTAACGCTGAACGGACCGTACCAGGACATGACGAAGGCGAAAGGTGCGGAGCGGTGTCCAAAGGCGAGGACCGTATTCGATCGACTCACGCGGACGAAGAATGCACTGACACTAGGGACGCGCGTGCACCCGCCCACTGCCAAGCAGATGCTCGGCTTTGTGGATCAGTACGAGAAGGCCAAGCCGCAGGTTCAAAAAGCCTATAAGTGTTCGCCGGCGATAAGTTGAATTGACCTGAGCCCCGGTCTATATTCCGGCGCTCCCTCAGGGGCTTGGGGCTGTAGCTCAGCTGGTTAGAGTGCCGGTCTGTCACACCGGAGGTCG
>DAIQBJ010000040.1:0-1521 GCA_036781225.1 Gemmatimonadales bacterium
GCCATGCCGAGCACCGCGTTCGGTTTGGTGTTGAGCAGCTCCGCGACGATCTGCGCCGCGACTCTGCTCATCTGCTCGTAGTTCTTCTGAACGATGACTTCCATGGGCCTCACCCCCTGGCCCCCTCTCCCGGTCGGGAGAGGGGGAACGCAGGGCAGAGAAAGGGGGTGGCTGGATTACATCGCGCGACGCTGCGCGGTGGGCGGCAGCACGCCGTTCAGGCGCAGGTAATTCGCTTCCTGGCTGTAGTGGTCTGCCCAATCGCCGACGGTGATAAACATCGCCGCGGCCAGCGTGAATGGGTTCGGGCCGAAGAGCTGGACCGGCTGAGCCAGCTTCGAGTCGTCCAGCTTGGCGAACGCCTGCTCACAGAACTGGAAGGTCTCCTTGAGCCGTGCGACCAGCTGCTCCTTGGTCTGCGTCGTATCGGCGGCGGGGCGCTGGGGCGGCGTCATGCCGGCGACTTTGCCGCACAACAGGTCGTTGCCCTCCTGCGCGAGGTGCACCTGAATCTGCGCGAAGCTCATCTGCGCCGGCGTGGGTCGATAGTTGTACTTCTCGGCCGGCATCGCTTCGGCGGCGGCCACCAGAATACGCGAATAGCGTTGCTGCGCCTGGCGCAACGCGTCGGTCACCGGACTCGTCGACGGCGCAGCGGCCGCGGCGGCAGGCGCGGTCGCCGCCGGCGCCGCTTGGGCAGCGAGCGCCGCAGGGAGAACGGCCATGGTAAGCATCAGGGGGTAAGCTCGTACCTGCATGGTGCACCTCCAATGAAAGGAAAACGTCAGTAGCTGCGCCCAAATCCAAATGGGTACAGCGGGCGCGCACTGTCGTGCGGCATGTCCGGCCGCTGTGCGGCGACGGCGTCCATCGAAGACGGTAATTCGAACGGCAACTTCCCTTCAGGCTTCGCTCGGCCGGTCAATAGGTCGATCAACGCGTCATCGGTCACGCCGAAGTTCGCAATGAGCGCGCGTTCGCGGGTGATCAGGTCGTCGCCGAGTGGAGCCGAAGC
Source organism: Gemmatimonadales bacterium (assembly GCA_036781225.1). Lineage (GTDB taxonomy): Bacteria > Gemmatimonadota > Gemmatimonadetes > Gemmatimonadales > GWC2-71-9 > 20CM-2-65-7. The sequence goes on from DAIQBJ010000040.1 coordinate 1,016, forward strand.
GCGCAGGCGCAGCGCATCTGTGCGTGATCCGCCGCGCCGGGCAAGACGTGATAGAACATCGCGACCGCCATCGGGATGAAGACCACGGTGTTGTAGAACAGATGGAGCTCGAGCCTGGGGACGAAGAGTTGCAAGATGCTCGTGGGCGCCGCGGCCCCGAAGAGCGTGCGACCGGCGATCACCTGTCCCTGCAGCAACGCATGCTCGATGTGGTGCCAGAACTGAATCACCAGGGCCGCCAGCCACCAGGTGCGTGACCGTCCCACGAAACCCGGCAACAGTAGCCACAGTCCCGCCAGCATGACCAGCGCATAGCCGTAGTGCAGGACCTCCGAGTGGACGAGCCAGGGGAACGCCTGCCCGAGGACACCGCGGGCCTCATGCATGGGCCACTTGAGTTCGTACACTTGATAGGCTTGCACGAGGTGCTCGGCCCAGTGCGCAATGATGATGGCCATGAAGATCTGCAGCGCGCGCTTATGCCATTGCACGTTGAGCTTTTGGCG